>NZ_CP026377.1:2716563-3018403 GCF_002953195.1 Mixta gaviniae
CGCAGCCGGCCTGAAAATGTTAGTGGGTATTATACTCCGCATCCGCCGCCTCGAAGCGCGCCTGCGCTTCGGCGGAGGGGCCGCGGCCCAGCAGGCTGAACACCACAATGGCGATGCTGGCGAAGATGAAGCCCGGAATGATTTCATACAGATCGAGCCAGCCGTAATGCTTCCAGACCACCACGGTCAGCGCGCCGATCACCATGCCCGCCAGCGCGCCGTTGCGCGTTGTGCGCTTCCAGCAGACGGCGAACAGCACCACCGGCCCGAACGCGGCGCCGAAGCCGGCCCAGGCGTAGCTCACCAGGCCCAACACGCGGTTTTCCGGGTTAGCGGCAAGCAGAATCGCGATCAGCGCCACCACCAGCACCATGATACGGCCTACCCATACCAGCTCTTTCTGACCGGCGTTTTTACGCAGGAAACCTTTGTAAAGATCTTCAGTCAGCGCGCTGGAGCAGACCAGCAGCTGGCAGCTCAGCGTTGACATCACCGCCGCCAGAATCGCGGAGAGCAGAATGCCGGCGATCCACGGGTTAAACAGAATGCGCGCCAGCTCGATAAAGATACGTTCGCCGTTTTCCGAGACGCCCGCCGCCTGTTCAGGATGGTTCTGGAAATAGGCGATGCCGAAGAAGCCGACTGCCACCGCGCCCGCCAGGCAGAGGATCATCCACGCCATGCCGATACGGCGGGCGGTGCGGATAGAGCGATGCGAATCCGCCGCCATAAAGCGCGCCAGGATATGCGGCTGACCGAAGTAGCCCAGTCCCCAGCCCAGCAGCGAGATCACCGCCACGAAGTTGAGACCTTTCAGCATATCGAGGTTTTCCAGGCTTTTCGCTTCGATCACGCGCAGCGAATCATCAAGACCGCCAACGGCGGCAATCACGATAATCGGCGTCAAAATCAGCGCGAAAATCATCAGGCTCGCCTGCACGGTATCGGTCCAGCTGACGGCGAGGAAGCCGCCGACGAAGGTGTAGAGAATAGTGGCGGCCGCGCCGGCCCACAGCGCGGTTTCGTAGCTCATGCCGAAAGTGCTTTCAAACAGGCGCGCCCCGGCGACGATGCCCGACGCGCAGTAGATGGTGAAGAACACCAGAATCACGATGGCGGAGATCACGCGCAGCAGCTTACTGCGATCTTCAAAGCGGCTGGTGAAAAAGTCCGGCAGCGTCAGCGCGTTATTATGATGCTCGGTCTGCACGCGCAGGCGTCCGGCGACAATTTTCCAGTTAAGCCACGCGCCCAGCGTCAACCCGATAGCGATCCAGCTTTCGGAAATACCGGAGAGGAAAATCGCCCCTGGCAGGCCCATCAGCAGCCAGCCGCTCATATCCGATGCGCCTGCGGAGAGCGCGGTCACCACGCTGCCGAGACTGCGGCCACCGAGAATATAGTCATCAAAATTTTTGGTTGAGCGCCAGGCGATAAAGCCGATCAACACCATGCCAAGAATATAGATGATGAATGTCACCAACATGGGTGTACTTACTGTCATCAGGTTCTCCATTTATTATCGGTATTAAGCAGAGGGTTATTTGCCCTGTTATCCCCGCCGGAACGCAGCGGTTTTCTGTCTTTGTTAAATCTGAGGCGCGCTATCCTGCCGGAAAGGTGTATCGCACACAATGCATTTAACACAGCTGTTACAGTGAATTCACTCCCCCTCATAATCAGAAGTTCAGAAGGTTGCACCAGGTCACATTTCATCCGGTTACACCTTGGGCGCAACCTGAAAACAGCACGAATTTTCAGGCTTCTGCAAACCTGGCGAGAAACTTGCAGCAAGTTCCGTGCCGCTTTGTGGGAATGAACAAAAGAGGGTTTGCACAGAGTGTTACCGGGCTCACAATTAACACGGTTGCACAAAGTTGCAACATGGGTGATATTGCGCCCTACAACGGTTATATAAGGTTTTGAGGAGCGTCTAAGGCATGGGAACGACTACCATGGGTGTCAAACTGGATGAAGCCACCCGCGACAGAATTAAACAGGCTGCGCAGCATATCGATCGCACGCCGCACTGGCTGATTAAACAGGCGATTTTTAACTATCTGGAGCAGCTGGAACAGGGCGCCCAGCCGGTCGAATTTCCATTGCAGGCCGCCAGCGATAATGATGAGACGCTGACCGACGAGCCGCATCAGCCGTTCCTGGATTTCGCGGAACATATTCTGCCGCAGACGGTGGCGCGCGCCGCCATTACCTCCGCCTGGCGTCGCCCGGAGACGGAAGCGGTGCCGATGCTGCTGGAGCAGGCGCGTCTCCCTGCCCCGCTGGCGGAGAAAACCCATCAGCTCGCCTGGTCGCTGGCCGACAAGCTGCGGCACCAAAAGGGGGCAACCGGACGCGCCGGCATGGTGCAAAGCCTGCTGCAGGAGTTCTCGCTCTCCTCGCAGGAAGGCGTGGCGCTGATGTGCCTGGCCGAAGCGCTGCTGCGCATTCCCGACAAGCCGACGCGCGATGCGCTGATCCGCGATAAAATCAGCAACGGTAACTGGCAGTCGCATCTGGGGCGCAGCCCGTCGCTGTTCGTTAACGCCGCCACCTGGGGCCTGCTGTTTACCGGCCGCCTGGTCTCTACCCATAACGAAGCCAACCTGTCGCGCTCCCTGAACCGAATTATTAGCAAAAGCGGCGAGCCGCTGGTGCGTAAAGGTGTCGATATGGCGATGCGCCTGATGGGCGAACAGTTCGTCACCGGCGAAACCATCGCCGAGGCGCTGGCCAACGCGCGCAAGCTGGAAGAGAAAGGCTTCCGTTACTCTTACGATATGCTGGGCGAAGCGGCGCTGACCGCCAGCGACGCCAAAGCCTACCTGGTTTCCTATCAGCAGGCGATCCATGCCATCGGCAAAGCCTCCAACGGACGCGGCATTTATGAAGGGCCGGGTATCTCCATCAAGCTCTCCGCCCTGCATCCGCGCTACAGCCGCGCGCAGTATCAGCGCGTGATGGAAGAGCTTTATCCGATCCTGAAATCGCTGACGCTGCTGGCGCGCTCTTATGATATCGGCATCAATATCGACGCCGAAGAGGCGGACCGCCTGGAGCTGTCGCTCGATCTGCTGGAAAAACTCTGCTTCGAGCCGGAGCTGGAAGGCTGGAACGGCATCGGCTTTGTTATTCAGGCCTATCAGAAGCGCTGCCCGTTCGTTATCGACTCGCTGATCGATCTGGCGCAGCGCAGCCGCCGTCGCCTGATGATCCGTCTGGTGAAAGGCGCCTACTGGGATAGCGAAATCAAACGCGCTCAGATGGAAGGGCTGGAAGGCTATCCGGTCTATACGCGCAAGGTCTATACCGATATCTCCTACCTCGCCTGCGCGCGCAAACTGCTCTCGGTGCCGAACCTGATCTACCCGCAGTTCGCCACCCACAACGCCCACAGCCTGGCGGCGATTTATCATATGGCCGGCAATAACTACTATCCGGGCCAGTATGAGTTCCAGTGTTTGCACGGCATGGGCGAGCCGCTCTACGAGCAAGTGGTGGGTAAAACCGCCGACGGCAAACTGAACCGCCCTTGTCGCATCTACGCGCCGGTCGGCACCCATGAAACATTGCTGGCCTACCTGGTACGCCGCCTGCTGGAAAACGGCGCCAATACCTCGTTCGTTAACCGCATCGCGGATAATACGCTGCCGCTTGATGAACTGGTCGCCGATCCGGTGCAGCAGGTCGAGCATCTGGCCGCCAGTGAAGGCGCAATCGGCCTGCCGCATCCGAAAATTCCTCTGCCGCGCGATCTGTATGGCGACAAGCGTCCGAACTCCGCCGGGTTGGATATGGCGAACGAACATCGTCTCGCTTCGCTCTCCAGCGCCCTGCTGAGCAGCGCGGCGCAGCCGTGGCGCGCCGCGCCGATGATTGAAGGCGAGCTGAGCGACGGCGTGTTCCGTCCGGTGATTAACCCGGCCGACCCGACCGATATCGTCGGCGAAGTGCGCGAGGCGAGCGAACAGGAAGTGGCGCAGGCGCTGGCCGCTTCCGTTAACGCCGGCCCTATCTGGTTCGCCACGCCGCCGCAGGAGCGCGCCGCCATTCTGGAACGCGCCGCGGTGATGATGGAAGGCGAAATGCAGACGCTGATCGGCATTCTGGTGCGCGAAGCGGGCAAAACCTTTAACAACGCCATCGCCGAAGTGCGCGAAGCGGTTGATTTCCTTTACTACTACGCCGGTCTGGTGCAGAGCGATTTCGATAACGAAACCCATCGCCCGCTGGGCCCGGTGGTCTGCATCAGCCCGTGGAACTTCCCGCTGGCGATCTTCACCGGCCAGATTGCCGCCGCGCTGGCGGCAGGCAACAGCGTGCTGGCGAAACCGGCGGAACAGACGCCGCTGATCGCCGCGCAGGCGGTGCGTATTCTGCTGGAGGCGGGCGTGCCGGCTGGGGTGATCCAGCTGCTGCCGGGACTCGGTGAAACCGTCGGCGCGCAGCTGACCGGTGATGAACGTGTCCGCGGCGTGATGTTTACCGGCTCGACCGCGGTCGCCACTCTGCTGCAGCGTAACCTGGCGGGACGGCTTGATCCGCAGGGGCGCCCGACGCCGCTGATCGCCGAAACCGGCGGGATGAACGCGATGATCGTCGATTCCTCCGCCCTGACCGAACAGGTGGTGCTGGATATTGTCTCTTCTGCTTATGACAGCGCAGGACAGCGCTGCTCGGCGCTGCGTCTGCTCTGCATTCAGGAAGATGTCGCCGACCATACGCTTAAGATGCTGCGCGGGGCGATGGCGGAGTGCCGCATGGGCAATCCGGAGCGGCTCTCTACCGATATCGGCCCGGTGATCGACGCCGAGGCAAAAGAGAATATCGAGCGTCATATTCAGGCGATGCGCGCCAAGGGGCTGACGGTGTTCCAGGCGGTGCAGGAGAACCTGCAGGACAGCAAAGAGTGGCAGTCCGGCACCTTTATCATGCCGACGCTGATCGAGCTGAACAGCATCGACGAGCTGGATAAAGAGGTGTTTGGCCCGGTACTGCACGTGGTGCGCTTTACCCGCAGCATGCTGCCGCAGCTGGTGGAGCAGATCAACGCCTCCGGCTATGGCCTGACGCTGGGCGTGCATACCCGCATCGATGAGACCATCGCGCAGGTGACCCAGAGCGCCAAAGTCGGCAACCTTTACGTCAACCGCAATATGGTCGGCGCGGTGGTGGGCGTGCAGCCGTTCGGCGGCGAAGGCCTGTCGGGCACCGGCCCGAAAGCGGGCGGCCCGCTCTATCTTTATCGTCTGCTGTCGCACCGTCCGGACGGCGCGCTGCAGGTGACGCTGGATCGTCACGATGCCGAGCGCCCGCTGGACGCCACGCTGCGCCCTGCCCTGATCGAGCCGCATCGCGCCCTGAGCAACTGGGCGAAAGCGAAGCCGGCGCTGGCGGAGCTGTGCGCGCGCTACGAGCAGCTGGCGCAGGGCGGAACCGTGCGTCTGCTGCCGGGCCCGACCGGCGAGCGCAACACCTATATCCTGCTACCGCGCGAGCGCGTGCTGTGCCTGGCAGATAACGAGGAGGATGCGCTGATCCAGCTGGCGGCGATCACCAGCGTCGGCAGCCGCGCGCTGTGGCAGGACGATGAGCTGCACCGCAAGCTGGCGCAGTCCCTGCCGGAGCAGGTGCGTGCGCGTATCGATTTTGCCCGTGACCCGCTGGCGCCGGAGCAGCATTACGACGCGGTGATTTATCACGGCGACGCCGATCAGCTGCGCCTGCTGTGCGAGAAAGTGGCGGCGCGCGGCGGCGCGATTGTCTCAGTGCAGGGCTTCGCCCGCGGCGAGACCAATCTGTTGCTGGAGCGTCTGTTGATTGAGCGCGCCCTGAGCGTTAATACCGCGGCGGCGGGCGGCAACGCCAGCCTGATGACCATCGGCTAATCGCCACCCTTCCGCTAAGCAAAACGCCATATGCTGAATGCGGCGTTTTGTTGACGCCGATCTTAAGGCGTCGGGAGCCCGGGCAGAAGAGTAAAGCGTCCCGCGCCAGGGATGCCGCGGGACGCGCTGTCAGGGATGACGGGTTGCGCCTTTACGATCGGCCCGGGCTCCCGGCGCGGACGCCGATAAACAAACGCCGCATTCAGCATGCGGCGTTTTTTATCGTTCATATTTTAGCGACTTTCAGACATCAAACTTCATGCGCAGCAGGCGCGGGTAGATAAACAGCGATTTGCCCAGCCCCTTATTCAGCACTTTCCACACCAGCACTGAACAGAGTGAACAGAGCGTCACCATGCCGACCGGGAAGCCCACCGCCCACAGCAGCGAAAAGAGCGCGGAATTAAACAGGTGGTGATCGAGCGCGAACAGAATCGCCGTCATGCCGAAATATTCGATAAAGATACGGTGCAGTACGTAGATTTGCAGCGTGTTTTTACCGATCCAGTTCATCCACGCCATATTCAGGCGCGCGTTCAGCGTGCGGCACAGCGCAATGCAGCCCAGAATGGTCAGGGTACAGAGAAACAGGTTTTTCTCCAGCCCCAGCAGCAGATGCGCGCCGGCCATCACCGCCAGCCCCAGCCACGGCAGCAGGTTGCTTTTACGCCATTCGCTGAGCTGGATCACCTGTGCGCTCCAGAACGCGCCCATAATAAAGTAGATAAAGTACTGCGAAAGGCTCTCCGGCCCCCAGCCGGGAATAATCTTCTCCACCGCCGCATAGTTCAGCAGCGCCGCCGCTACCGCCAGCGGCAGACGCTGCCGGCGGAACAGCTTGGCGAACAGGAAAAACAGCCCCAGCGCGTAGAGATACCAGGAGCTGCTCATCGCCATCAGCATCAGCGAAATAAATTCCTGCGGCGATTCGGCGTAAGAGGCGTTAATATTGCTGGAAATACGATGATGGGTTATTTCTGATGAAATACCGTAAATAGAGAACCACTGGATCACCCCCCAGAGAATATAGAGATAAAACAGATTGGTAACCCGGCTGGTAAACACTTTCTGCCAGGGCTTTTCATTAATAGCGCGCGCCGCCAGCATCCCGGAAACAAAAAAGAAGGCGGGCATGCGCAGCGGCGATAGCACGGTATTAAACGCCACCCAGATATGCGCCGGCAGGCTGCCTGCGGTCAGGTATTTCAACGTGCCTTCGAATCCCGGTAAAACCACGTGGTAAAGCACCACCAGCAGAATGCACCCGCCTTTCAGCGTATTCACCCACTGTATTTCCTCGCTTTTTTTATTGTTCATTGCTGTGTTTCCTGCTGTGTGTTCAAAATAGAGTGGCAAAGCGGCCAGATCAGGATTATTGGCGTGGCGGGAATAAAAACGCTGTAGCGTTTATCTTAAAAAAAATAAGCGGCCCTGACGGGAATATTGAGAAAACAGCGGCGAGATGAAAAAAAACGGGCGGGCGGTTATACCGCTCGCCCGTTCAGGGAGAATATTTAAGACAATCCCGGCCGTAACCGGCCCAGCTATTGGCTGAGGAACTTCTCGAGGAACTGTCGGGTACGCGCCTGCTGCGGATTAGCGAACAGCGCCTTCGCCGGCCCCTGCTCCACAATGCGCCCCTGATCCATAAAAATGGCGCGGTCGGCGACATCGCGCGCGAAGCTCATCTCATGGGTAACGATCACCATGGTGCGCTTCTCCTCCGCCAGCGAGCGGATGGTGTTCAGCACTTCGCCCACCAGCTCCGGATCGAGTGCCGAGGTCGGCTCGTCAAACAGGATCACTTCCGGGCGCATCGCCAGCGCACGGGCAATCGCCACGCGCTGCTGCTGTCCGCCGGACAGACGACGCGGGTAGCTCTCCTCTTTGCCATGCAGCCCCACTTTCTCCAGCAGCGCGCGGGCGCGAGCAACCGCTTCCGCTTTCGGCTCGCCCTTGACGATCACCGGCCCTTCAATAATGTTTTCCAACACCGAACGGTGCGGGAAGAGATTGAAGCTCTGGAAAACAAAGCCCACCTGCTGACGCAACTGACGCACGCGCTCTTTCTGTTTGCCGATCGGCTGCGCCGCATCGATCTCGATGCCGCCCACTTTAATGGTGCCGCTGTCCGGCTCCTCCAGCAGGTTGATGCTGCGCAGTAGTGTGGTCTTGCCGGAGCCGCTCGGCCCGATAATCGCCACCACTTCGCCGGAGGCGACCTCCAGATCGATGCCGTGCAGCACCGTCTGGCCATTGAACTGCTTCACCAGCTTTTTGACTTCAATGGCGCTCATTTCTCCTCCCGATCCTGACGATTAACGTGGGCTTCCAGCCGGTTTTGCAGCGCCGACAGCACCGTCGCCATCACCCAGTAGATCAGCGATGCCGCCAGATACATGGTGAAGACTTCCAGCGTGCGCGAGGTGATCAGCTGCGCCTGACGGAACAGCTCCGGCACCTGAATGGTGGCGGCCAGCGAAGTATCTTTCACCAGGCTGATAAAGCTGTTGCCCAACGGCGGCAGCGCGGTGCGCGCCGCCTGCGGCAGTACCACGCGACGCAGCGTCTGCCAGCGCGTCATGCCGATGCTTGCCGCCGCTTCCCACTGGCCGCGCTCGATAGCGGCGATCGCCCCGCGCAGCGATTCAGACGCGTAGGCGGCGGTATTCAGCGACAGGCCGATCATCGCCGACGGGATCGGATCAAGCTCAATGCCGAACTGCGGCAGCCCGTAATAGATCATAAACAGCTGGGCGATCAGCGGCGTGCCGCGAAATACGGAAACGTAGAAGCGCGCCAGCAGGCCGATCGGCCAGAAGGTCGAGAGGCGCATCAGCGCCAGGATAAAGCCCAGCACCAGGCCGAAGAACATACCGCCGATGCTGAGCTGCAGCGTAAAGACGGCGCCTTTTAATAAAAAAGGTGCTGAATCCAGCACCAGTTGAATACTCTCTTGCATTATTTAGTGACGTCCGCGCCAAACCATTTTTCAGAAATTTTATTCAGCGTGCCGTCTTTCTGCATCTCGCCAATCGCCGTGTTAATGGCATTCAGCAGATCGTCGTTGCCCTTACGCAGCGCGACGCCCGCTTCCTGACGGGAGAAGGCCGGGCCTGCGACCGCCATGGTGTTGCCGGTTTTTTTCACCAGATCGAGCGCGGCGAGGCGGTCAACGAGGATCGCGTCAACGCGACCGGAGCGCAGATCCTGGTATTTGGTCGGGTCATCGTCATAGGTACGGATATCCACGCCCTTCACATTCTCACGCAGCCACTGCTCGTAGTTGGTGCCAAGACCGACGCCCACTTTTTTGTTCGCCAGATCCTGCGGCCCTTTAATAGACCCCTCTTTATCCTTGCGCGTCAGCGCCTGAATGCCGGAAACGGTATAAGGCGCGGAGAAATCGTACTTTTTCTTGCGCTCATCAGAAATGGTCACCTGGTTGATGACGACGTCGATGCGTTTGGAGTCCAGCGACGCCAGCATGCCGTCCCATTTGGTCGGCTTCAGGCTCGCTTTCACACCCAAATGCTGCGCCAGCGCCTGCGCGAACTCCACTTCAAAACCGGTCAGCTTGCCGTTTTCATCCTGGAAGCTGAACGGCGGATAGGTCCCTTCCAGCCCCACCAGCAGGCTGCCGCGCTCTTTCACTTTGTTCAGCAGATTTTCCGCAGCGAAGGTCTTCACATTGACGCCGGCAACCAGCGCCGTCGCCATCACGCCCAGCAGCAGCTGACGACGTACCTGAGAGAAATTCATAGTCACCCCATTTATTGTTGGATTGTTGTGCAGGCCGCTTTCCGTCTGTGCTACGGAAAGCAAGGCCGAACGGCCAGGCTAAAGCCCGGTGCCATCGTGCAGTGCCTCGACAGCGCCCGGGGGTAAACAGCCTGATTATAAACCTTTTTCAGTTTTCAGGATTAGACGGAAGGATAATAAGCAAATAACGCCGGCGCGCCGCCGGTATGCACAAACAGCAGCGGCCCTTCGCGCCGGAAACGCTGCTGGCTGATGCCGTCGATCAGGCCCGCCATCGCCTTGCCGGTGTAAACCGGGTCGAGGATGATGCCTTCCAGCCGCGCCAGCAGTTTCACCGCCTCCATGCCTTCGTCGCTCGGCACGCCGTAGCGCGGCGCGAAGTAGTCGTCCCACAGGGTAATGTCGGCGCGACTGGTGGTCTCCAGCAGTTCATCGAGGTTCTGGCGCAGCGCGCTGACCAGCGGCAGCTGATCGGCGATATGACGTGACACCGTCACGCCGACCAGTTCGGTTTCCGGCAGCAATGCTTCCAGGCCGACCGCCAGCCCGGCGTGAGTCCCGGCGCTGCCGGAGGCAACCACTACTGCGGCGAAATCAACCACGCCTTCGCTTTGATGCGCGATCTCTTGCGCGCACTCGACGTAACCCAGCGCGCCCAGCGCGTTAGAGCCGCCGACCGGCACCACGTAAGGCCGGAAGCCCTGCGCCTCAAGGCGAACGCGAAGCTCTTCCAGCTGCGCGGCGGGCGCATGCAGCGCATCGACCAATTCAACTTCGCAGTCGAGCAGATCGAGCAGCAGGCGGTTGCCGTTGCCAAGGTAGTTTTCCGCGCGGGTGGCGATCGGGTTTTCCAGCAGGGCGATGCATTTCAGCCCCAGCTTCGCCGCCACCGCCGCCGTCTGGCGTACGTGGTTCGACTGAATCGCGCCGGCGGTAATCAGCACGTCCGCCCCTTCCCGCAGCGCATCCGCCGCCAGGAACTCCAGCTTGCGCAGCTTATTGCCGCCCAGCGCCAGCGGGGTGATATCGTCACGCTTGATAAAGATATCGCGGCCGAGATAGTCAGAGAGACGCGGCAGATGCTCCAGCGGCGTCGGCGCCCCGATCAGTTCGAGACGAGGATATTGGATTAGGTTGGACAGGGACAAAGCAGCCTCCACGCACACAGGATAAGCCTACAGTGTTGCAGAAGATGCGGTGGGGATCTATGGTCAGTTCGTGTGATAGCCGCGCTGAAACGCCTGGCTGCCGGAAAAAACAGCGAGGCACGGATAAAGGCTTATCCGTGCCTGTCGCTTAATTACGCTGCCAGCCTAAAAACTGATCGTATTTGCGCAGGGCGATGCGGTAATTATTATTGCCGGCATCCGGTAAATCATGTTCCAGACATTCATGCCAGCTGCAGCCGCGTAATTTCTCGGCCGGGTAATTCTTCGCCGACAACATATCATCCAGACGCCGCAGGCGAACCACATATTCACGAATGGTGCTGTGGCTCATTTCGGTCTGCTCAAACAAATATTGTTTAAACGCCATAATGTCAAAATAGTTGGGGTGGGTATTGCAGTAAATATCGCTGCAAAACCGGCACAGCGCGGTCAGTTCATTTTGTAATTTAAGCCAAACCTGATCGTCGATCGGTTGGTCCATCCGGGAGATGGCTTCTTTATTAATGATCTGACCGCGGAAAACTAATGCCATCCTGTCGAGTACTTTTCCGCAGTGTGAACAATTGCTTTGGCTGTGTTTGTAATCTTTAAGATAACGGCTTAATGGCCTCGTTTTTAGTTTGGTTCCCATTGAGGAGACCCCCGGTTATAAGTCCTCGAAAGCGAGAGCTGACGCTGTCAGCGCGCTCCCGTTAACCGGGCGCGCAGGCGTTTGATCGCCTGACTGTGCAGCTGGCTGACGCGGGACTCACCCACCTCCAACACGGCGCCAATCTCTTTCAGGTTCAGCTCTTCCTGGTAATACAGTGTCAGCACCATTTTTTCGCGTTCGGGCAATGCCTCGATCGCTTCAATGACGCGTTCACGGAGATTCCCTTCCATCAGCTGGTGAAGCGGGTTGGCCTCTTCATGACCTTCCGTCACCAGTTCCGCACTATCGCCATGCTCTTCGCGATACTCGTCATAGGAGAAAAGCTGGCTGTTGTTGGTATCCAGCAGAATCTGCCGATACTCCTCCAGCGAAACATTGAGCTGTTTGGCGACCTCCTGCTCCGATGCGGCGCGCCCAAGGGCTTGCTCGCAATGGTGCATCGCGCTCGCCACTTCACGCGCGTTGCGGCGCACGCTGCGCGGCGCCCAGTCGCGGCTGCGTAGCTCATCGAGCATCGCGCCACGAATGCGCTGCACGGCATAGGTGGTGAAGGCGGTGCCCTGTAGCGCGTCATAGCGCTCCACAGCATTCAGCAGTCCGATACCTCCGGCCTGCAGTAAATCATCCAGCTCAACACTCGCGGGCAGCCGTACCTGCAGGCGCAACGCCTCATGGCGTACCAGCGGTACATATCGCTGCCACAGCGAATGCTTGTCCATCACGCCGTCGGCGGTATAGAGATCGTTCACTTTGACTACCCTGCGTTAGTTACGTTATCGGCATGATTATCCAATTCTGTAGGGCGATCGATTGGCGGAATAGGGATAAAAAAGGCGGGTTATTTAGAAAAAGTTTGTAACTACTACCGGCGCAAGGCCGGTAAGATCACATTTTGAACATTCATGACAGCGGGCGTATTGCTTTCAGCCTGGCGCGCGTCGCCGGCGGCACCAGTCCCCACAGGGCGCAGGCCTGGCCCTCAATACCGCGGTAAAACGTCAGCAGTTCTTCATCCGCCTGTAGCGTCTGACGGAAGCGCACCGTGCCCTGTTCGCTGTCGATATGTAACAGCCCGCTGATAAACAACCGTTGCAAATCGCTGCGCAGCAGTAATCCGTTATCGACGCTGTTATCGGTAAGCAGCCCTTCATCATTTTCACGGGTATCAATATGGCACGCTTCCACCCAGGGCGCGGCGACATGCGCCTGCACCCGGGTGCCGGTAATAATGCAGCCGCCGTAGCGTGCGCTGACCGCCGCGGTGAACTCCGCCTGGCTGGCGCGCTGCAGCACACGGGTTCGCACGCGCCGCCCTACCTGCTGGCCGGCGATCACCGCGCCGGGCGTCGGCAGCGCCGGCGTCTCCAGCACCACGAGAAACTGCAGCGTGCGCGCCTCGCTAAAGCAGGGTTGCGCCTGCGCATCGAACAGCTGCCAGTAATCGTCGTCGCCCTGCTGACGCATCAGCGTCAGGCGGTAGCCCCGGCTGGCCAGCAGATTCTGCGCCGTGGCGGAGCCGGGATCGAGCATGGCGTACACCCGGCTCTCCCCCATCACTTTCCACAGCGATTTAGCGAGGTCGTTGCGCCGCAGGTAAAGGAAGGTTTGTCCGTTCTGCATATAGTGCTCAAAACGGCGCAGATAGTTTTTGCGTTCGTTGTCGTCCGACACGAACAGCAGATCTTCCAGCGGGCTGTTTTCCGTCTGATGGGCGAACACCGCCCGGATAACCAGCTGACGCGGACTGGTGGAAGGGCTTAATAAGCCGCGCAGCGTCAGCGCCTTCTCCGCAGGATATTTCTGTCCGTAGCGGCGGCTGATTTCCTCAAAGGTCAGGTGTTCACCTGGTAACAAGTCATAATTGAAGCGCATTAACACTCCATAAAAATAAGCGGGTCAGGCCCGTTAATTACCCTGTTTTGCACTGATTATCGGCAGCGGACGCGTTTTCTGTATCCGTAACGCGAAAACTTTCCCCGGCGCCGCGTTATCCGCAATAAAGCCCCTGCTTTGCCTCTTTATTTGCGCCATTACCCGGTCAGGGTGAGGCGTAATCTTTATTGCATTCCCTGAGAAGGCCCCCTACTTACTGCTACATCGAGACTCTGTATGAAAGGTATCGTACTCGCCGGCGGCACGGGCTCCCGGCTGCATCCGGTCACCTGCGGCGTATCCAAGCAGCTGCTGCCGGTGTATGACAAGCCGATGATCTACTATCCGCTCTCCGTGCTGATGCTGGCGGGCATTAAAGAGATTCTGGTGATCACCACGCCTGAAGATCTGCCGGCATTTCAACGGCTGCTGGGCGACGGCAGCCAGTTCGGCATTCAGTTGCAGTTCGCCGTACAGCCGAAGCCGGAAGGTCTGGCGCAGGCGTTTATCATCGGCGAGGACTTTCTTGCCGGCGAAGGCTGCGCGCTGGTGCTGGGCGATAACATTTTCTTTGGTCAGAGCTTCGCCAAAAAGCTGGAAGAGGTCAGCGCGCGCGACGGCGGCGCCACGGTATTCGGCTATCAGGTCATGGACCCGGAGCGCTTCGGCGTGGTGGAGTTCAACAAGCAGTTCCAGGCCATTTCGCTGGAAGAGAAGCCGGCGCAGCCGAAATCGAACTATGCGGTAACCGGCCTCTATTTCTATGACCAGCAGGTTTGCGCGATGGCGAAGCAGGTTAAACCTTCCGCGCGCGGCGAGCTGGAGATCACTACCCTGAACCAGATGTATCTGGAAGATGGCCTGCTGTCAGTAGAGGTGTTGGGCCGCGGCTTCGCCTGGCTTGATACCGGCACGCACGACAGCCTGCTTGAGGCGTCGCACTTTATTCACACCATTGAAAAGCGTCAGGGCTTTAAAGTGGCCTGTCTGGAAGAGATCGCCTGGCGCAAAGGCTGGCTGAGCGGCGATCAGCTGCGTGAGCGGGCGCGCTATCTGAACAAAACGCAGTATGGGGCTTATCTCGATCAGCTGCTGGTGGAACCATGAAGATTATCGATACGCGTATTAAGGATGTAAAAATTATCCAGCCCGCCGTCTATGGCGACGCGCGCGGCTTTTTCCTTGAGACCTTTGAAAAACGCCGCTACCAGCAGCTGCTGGGCATCGAGGCAGAGTTCGTGCAGGATAACTATTCACGTTCGGGCCGCCATGTGTTGCGCGGCCTGCATTTTCAAAAAACCCAGCCGCAGGGCAAGCTGGTGCGCGTGGCGCGCGGCGAGGTGTTTGACGTCGCGGTCGATATTCGTCCCGATTCGCCCACCTTCGGCCAGTGGGACGGCGCGATCTTATCTGAAGAGAATAAGACGCAGCTTTGGATCCCGCCCGGCCTGGCGCACGGTTTTGTCGTCCTGTCCGATATCGCTGATTTCGAATACAAATGCACCGACTATTACTACCCGCAGGATGAAGCCTGCCTGCTGTGGAACGACCCTACCATCAATATCGACTGGCCGGTTACCGCGCCGTTGCTGTCGGAAAAAGATAAAAAAGGATTACCTCTAACGGAGCTGATGCAATGCGCATACTGTTAACCGGCGCTTACGGCCAGCTGGGCCGCTGCCTGCTGGATCGTTTTCCCGCCGACTGGGTGATGCTCGCCTGCGGTTCCGCCGAGCTGGACATCACCGACCGCGCGGCGGTGGAACGCATTGTGCGTCGCTTTCGCCCGCAGGTAATAATGAATGCCGCTGCCTATACGGCAGTCGATAAAGCGGAGATCGATCGCATCCGCGCGATGAAAATCAACGCTATCGGGCCGGAGAACCTGGCGCGCGCGGCGCATGAAGTGGGCGCGCAGCTGATTCATATCTCTACCGACTACGTTTTCGACGGCAGCAAACCGACGCCGTACATTGAAAGCGATATCCCCTGCCCGATTAACTTTTACGGCCTGAGCAAATGGGAAGGTGAAAAGCGCGTGCAGGCGATTCTGCCGCAGGCGATTATCATCCGCACCTCCTGGGTATTCAGCGAGTACGGCAATAACTTCGTTAAAACCATGCTGCGCCTGGCGCAAACCCACGAGACGATCCGCGTGGTAAACGATCAGCGCGGCTGTCCGACCTACGCGGGCGACTTAGCGCAGGCGATGATCCAGCTGGCAGCCGAGCCTGAAGCGGCAGGCATCTACCACTACTGCGGCGATAAAGCGGTAAGCTGGTATGAGTTCGCGCAGGCGATTTTCAGCCTGCGCAGCAGCGCCCCCAGGCTGGTGCCGATCAGCAGCCGCGAGTTCGCGACCACCGCGCCGCGTCCGGGGAACAGCGCCCTGCTCGCCTCCGCCGACCGGCAGCCGCAGCGCAGCTCCAACTGGCTGGCCGCGCTGGGGATGGTAAGCAGCGATGATGATATGAGCTACGCCTGTTAATAAAAAAACCGCCTTCAATGTAAGGCGGTTTTGCTTTGATATCCCATAGGGGTACTATAAGCTCGAACTCTAAGAGCCTTCGCCTTACTATTCTTATAATGAAAATTGTTTGTCATCAATTTCATGCTTTTCTAATACCTAACATATTTGAGTATTATCTCTGCATCTACTCTTACTATGCAAACATATTACTCTTTTGAAGAGCGATAATCCTTTCACAACTTATGCTTGAATAAATAGAAAGTTAATGAGCAATTTTATTATTGCTCTTCTTTTTATATGGCCTATAAATTCTGATACTAGCAACTTTGATAGAATTTCTTCTCATCTTTTTTCGCTTATATTCAAACAGTTAACTTAGATGACTAGATCTTAAGCTATTCAATAAACATGTCAATTTAACAAAAAACTCTGTTCTTACATTATACTTTACGCCTCTGATACACCCCTTGGGCTTCCAGATAATATGGTAATATGAATGCCATAGACATAGGTTACTAACTATATTATACCATAAAAAATCAATTCATTATTTATAGCTAAAAATATGTTTCTATGCAAAGCATGCTTTTTGCTATGTTGATTAAAGCTTTCAAAATAACCACGTCCATAGGACGTGGCATAAACTTCTGATAAATAATTTTTTAATGGAAAGGTTTTCTAAAAGATGAAGCTAACTTTTTATTTCGGTAACCATGCTGAGCGCCATTCTTCCAGGCCATTGTCCCTTAAATACCAATTTTGATGTATTTCCTGACGGAGAAGTTCGCCCCGCATTTCCAAACAGTGTTTTTCATTGATATGTTCATTAATAGCAGAAACCCAATCTTTAAATTTGTTACTAACCAGCGTAACAGGTAGGCCACAGCGGTATGGTTCGATATCAGTAGCGATAATCGGCACACCACAAGTTCCTATCTCAAGAAGCCTTAGGTTGCTTTTACACTCATTAAAAAAGTTAATTTCAAGCGGTACCAGTGCCAGATCTAAGTTTAAACTAGCTAATTTCTGAGGATATAAATCAAATGGAACACCTGGATGATACTCACAATTAACGCCCTCGGGCTTCATTCCCATAAAAACCCATTCTACTTCATGTTCAAAATGTTTAATAATGGGTTTTAAAATATCCAGATCCCCACGATGACTGTTTCCACCAGCCCAACCAACACGTATTTTTTTTCCTGTAAACTTTTCACTTTTTAAGTGTCCCCACTGATGTTCTGCTAAACGGTTATGCGCAACACGTATATCATTATGATATGGTTTATAAGCTTCTGCTAATGTATTTGTAGATACAACAACCCAGTCAACGCTTTCCATCACACGCCTGAAATTTTTGATTAAATTTTTCGGAGCGTTCCTTTTAAAATCATTTTTAACCGGCATATTAATCAGAAAATCATCATACTCTGCTACAATCTTAGCAGAACACACTTTTCTATATTCAGTAATTAACCCAGGAATTGCTGATCCAGTTACTAATTCGAGTATGACAACGTCTGGTTGTAGCTGCGCGACTTCCATAGCATCAGCCACACTGTAATGTAATCCACCTTCGATCAGAGAGCGAGCTTCAAGTGCCTTAAACGGTTGTATTATCCTATGGTTTCCACAGCCAAACCAGTTGATATGGTTAGCTAATACAACAGGATATGGTCTTCCAGGCAATGCCGCCTGAGTCCGCGCAGTTCTTGGCGACAGCGTGAAAAGCTTCCCTGATTTAGACATATGAGGATGATAAGAACTATCAGAAAATAGCTTCTCTCCCCATAGACTTTTTAGGTTTTCAATATCTTCCTTGTCTGGACAAGCTTTTACTTTAAATTTTTTGTCAAACAGACGCGAACCCCCACCCATATGTTTTACACGTGCATATGGCGTCCATATATGGAGGTATCCTTGCTGTGTTAACTTCAAAGCAAGATCAACATCTCCATAATAGAAATTAAATACATTCTCAGAAAATCCACCAACTTCATCAAACACATGTTTACGGATCATAAGACATGAAGAGGATAGCGCTGACACATTCCGAACATTATTCAAATAAAAGAGATAACCCGGTTCCGCACTATTATACCCATCAAAAACATTTTCAACGCCATCGTTAACGCCAAGTATAAATCCGCCGTGTTGGATTCTCCCGTCATCATACTCCAGACGGGGACCTACTAATCCTACTTCTGGACGCATAACCTGCTGTAACAAAACGTCCAGCCACTGAGATTGAATAATTTCTGTATCATTATCTAAAAAAAGCAAAATTTCGCCTTTAGCCTCACGAGACGCCTGATTAGCTATTAACGAAAAATTAAATTCAGCATTCATACGTAACACACTTATATTACTAAATATTCCTGCCTCTACTTTTTCCAGAAAAAATAGCATATCTTTGTCCACTGAACCATTGTCAGCAATCACGATTTCATAATTAAGATACCGAGTGTTTTGTAACAGGCTTTCAATACAACGATTCAGTAAAGTAAAATTGTCTTTGTTAATTATAATTATAGATACTAAAGGGTGGTAAGGAAGTATATACTCAATGCTTTGGTTAAAACTTAAACTCCCTTTAGTAATGTTCGCTTGTATGCCTATTCTTGACAGATGCTCACTCACAACACGCTTATTTGCTGTAATAATGTGTTCACTTTTTAGCCATGCATCCCATTCGATACACATTTTCGTTATGACTTCAGGCAGTCTTCCCAATATGGCAGGCCCTTTAATTTCAATAAGTTTCCATGTAAGATCAAGCAAAGCCAGGTCATGGTACATTGGGCCAGCCACTCTGACATTCTTAGCGGCATTAACGTTTATCAACAGATTCCGGCCAATATAGGGATAGCTTCTGAGCAAATCAATATTACAGTCAGGTTTAAGGATTAAACTATCGTTTTTGCTTTCATTAATACTCATCTCATCAAAATAACACACTAAAACTTCTGGGTGACGGATGCTATATTCGAATAACAATAACAGGGCGTTTGAATTAATCTCATCACCTGCTGTAATAAAAAGGAGTGAGTTATGGTTTGTTTCTTCAAAAATACCATTAATATCATTGTATAAATGAGCCTTTAAATTATACTCACTAAATACACTTGGTATTATTTCTTTTTCAGAAAGAAAATACAGGGTGTCTGGTATTCCCACCATACACCTCAAACTTTTAATCGTTAATGCCAAACTTCCTTCATCAGTCGGGTCACAGATAATAACTATGCCTATATTCGCTTGTTCCCTAAAAACGCTTGCATATTCTAATAGCGACCGTTTTCTGGCTTCTGATATTTCTCTTTCTTTTAGCCAGTCTGCCAGGAGATAATCTTTTTGTTCATTCTCTGTCAATGACTTCGCATGTATGCTTAAAGCCAGCACTTGTTTGTTAGTAAAAGACAGCTTACCTGCTCTATCTGCTGGACAATTTATTTCTTCGACAGCCCTTTCAAAAGAGAAGGTCTTTTTAAAATTCTCTTTATTATTAAAAGTCCAAATCCTTGTCTCGGCTAACTCTTCAGTTATAACATTCCAGGCCAGCGTGGCATCGGCTACAGCAGTTAAATTATCACCCGAAAAGTGATGCCGCATGGATTCATGAAAGTTAGAATCGTTGATATATCCATGAAATTTATTTTCGTTAAATATAAAAACAGGTATCCCTAAAGTAAGCACTTTAGGAACCATAAATTCTTTACAAATAACAACATCATATGAACAGATGTCTTCTGGGTAGATATTTTCAACCTCGGTAGTGTCTAACCAATTCAGAGATTTATTTTTATTTTTTAATTCATTTAATAAATCCTCCATGGCTGACGGAAAACTCGAGCCAATATATAACACTTTCTCAATATCCCCTGTCTTTAACTCTGAGGGATATTCAAAGTATTGCTTGTTAGAACAAAAAGGCAAAACTTTGATTCTTTCTGAATCAATGCCTTTTTTTTCCAGGCTATGCTGACTTACCTCGGATAAAGCTATCGATATGCCCGGCGTGTCATTTTCAACGTCACATCCATAAGGAATATAAAGATCAGAATATTCATAAAAATGTCTGAAATAAACATTTATGTCTTGATGGTACTCATTGATATAAGTTGATAACTTCTCAGGGATATATCCTCTGTATACCCAGAGAGCATCATATTTTTCTTTAAAATCTGTAAGATCTTGTTCTATAAAGGTGATATTTCCCGAATTTATATTATTAATGATATTTTTTATCGGTGATTTACATGTGTGCGTATAGATATCAACGCCCCATCCTTTCTCAACATAATTATCAACGACGTCAATCACTTCACTGACAAACATATCGTATTCATTAAGTTTATCAATACTAATAAGAATGTTTTTCATAAATTAACCTTAAAATGGCATCATGAAAGGCACTTAATTTCTAGCGAACCACATGATGGAGAAAGAACAATACTGCTTATTATCTCTCTTAAAGCGATATGCTATCTCGAAATTAGCAGACTAATCTCGTGCTTTTTCCGCCCATAAAAAAAGGCACCCGAAGGTGCCTTAATAGCCGTTGTGGCTAATACGATTAACGCAGCAGGGACAGCATGGTCTGCGGAACCTGGTTGGCCTGCGCCAGTACGGAACTGCCAGCCTGCTGCAGGATCTGCGCGCGGGACATGTTGGACACTTCCGTCGCGTAATCAGAGTCCTGAATACGGCTGCGCGCTGCGGACAGGTTGTTTGTCGTATTGTTCAGGTTGGTGATGGTGGACTCAAAACGGTTCTGAGACGCACCCAGCAGGCTGCGCTGAGAGTCGACAGACTTGATGGCCGCATCAATCGCTTCCAGCGGCTTGGCTGTACCTGTAATGGCCCCACTAGCATCCACGCCGACACCCGCAGTTGCAGCAGCACCGCTGGCATCGATTTTACCCAGCAGAACGTCAAAGCCTTCTGCCTTAACAGTACGCGCGTTGCCGTTGATTTTAATGCTGGCGCTGTCGGTTGAAGCCGTATTCAGGGATGACGTCCCGTCTGTTGCGATAGTACTTGCCAGGTCCCAGCCGGAAGCTGCAGAAACCTGGATATCAATCTTCTCGCCGTCTTTTGCGCCAACCTGGAAGCTGAATTTCTTATCAGCGGCGTTGCTCAGTACTTTGATGCCGTTGAAGTCGGTCTGGGCAGTTACGCGGCTGATTTCTTCCATACGCTGGTTAACTTCAGACTGGATGGAGTCGATGTCAGAAGCAGAGTTGGAGCTGTTCTGCGCCTGAACGGTCAGGTCACGTACGCGCTGCAGGTTGTTGTTGATTTCGCTCAGCGCGCCTTCAGCGGTCTGCGCCAGAGAGATACCGTCGTTGGCGTTGCGTGCCGCTACGCCCAGACCGTTGATGTTGGAGGTGAAGCGGTTAGCGATTGCCTGACCTGCTGCGTCATCTTTAGCGCTGTTGATACGCAGACCAGAAGAAAGGCGCTCGATCGCGGTGCCCAGAGAAGACTGAGATTTGCTCAGGTTGTTCTGAGTGGTCAGCGACAGGGTATTAGTGTTAATAACTGCCATGATAAGTATCCTTAAAGTTTAATTAGGGTTCGGCATTTGGCCTGCGGCTTCATCACCGTCATAAATGTTATCGACAACGTTAAGCAGGACTTTAGATTTTTTTAACGGTTTCTTAAATTAATTAACGACGGTAAAGAGCATAGAAAGCGGTAAAAAAAACGCCCTCGCAGGGAGGGCGTTTTCGACAGCGTAACCGGGAACGATTAACGCAGCAGGGACAGCATGGTCTGCGGAACCTGGTTGGCCTGTGCCAGTACAGAGCTGCCAGCCTGCTGCAGGATCTGCGCGCGGGACATGTTGGACACTTCCGTCGCGTAATCAGAGTCCTGAATACGGCTGCGCGCTGCGGACAGGTTGTTCGTCGTATTGTTCAGGTTGGTGATGGTGGACTCAAAACGGTTCTGAGACGCACCCAGCAGGCTGCGCTGAGAGTCGACAGACTTGATGGCTGCATCAATCGCTTCCAGCGGCTTGGCTGCACCTGTAATGGCCCCACTAGCATCCACGCCGACACCCGCAGTTGCAGCAGCACCGCTGGCATCGATTTTACCCAGCAGAACGTCAAAGCCTTCTGCCTTAACAGTACGCGCGTTGCCGTTGATTTTAATGCTGGCGCTGTCGGTTGAAGCCGTATTCAGGGTTGACGTCCCGTCAGTTGCGATGGTACTCGCCATATCCCAGCCGGAAGCTGCAGAAACCTGGATATCAATCTTCTCGCCGTCTTTTGCGCCAACCTGGAAGCTGAATTTCTTATCAGCGGCGTTGCTCAGTACTTTGATGCCGTTGAAGTCGGTCTGGGCAGTTACGCGGCTGATTTCTTCCATACGCTGGTTAACTTCAGCCTGGATGGAGTCGATGTCTGAAGCAGAGTTGGAGCTGTTCTGCGCCTGAACGGTCAGGTCACGTACGCGCTGCAGGTTGTTGTTGATTTCGCTCAGCGCGCCTTCAGCGGTCTGCGCCAGAGAGATACCGTCGTTCGCGTTGCGTGCGGCTACGCCCAGGCCGTTGATGTTAGAGGTAAAGCGGTTAGCGATTGCCTGACCTGCTGCGTCATCTTTTGCACTGTTGATACGCAGACCAGAAGACAGGCGCTCGATCGCGGTGCCCAGAGAAGACTGAGATTTGCTCAGGTTGTTCTGAGTAGTCAGCGACAGAGTGTTAGTATTAATAACTGCCATGATGGTTTTCCTTTAAAAAATTGGTTCAGATTCAGGCATCTGTTAAAGCGGCTTCATCACCGTCAACCTCATTATCGACACCCCTAAACCAACCTTTAGAAAATTTTTCGAAAAAATCACAAAAGGGCTAAAGCCGGAACTGCAATAAAGAAGGGCTTTTTATCGCGCCATTGATTTTTTTTAGCGGGGCTAATCTTTTGTCGGACACTGCCGATACCCACTCCAGTGATAGTCAACCAACGAAGGATTACAACATGGCAACTGTTAGCTCCCTCGGTGCGGGTACCAGTCTCGATCTGCAGACGTTGTATCAGAGCCTGGAGACATCGGAAAAAACACGCCTGACGCCAATCACCACGCAGCAAAGCTCGTATAAAGCGAAGCTGACCGCGTGGGGCATCGTGCAGACCTCGCTGTCGAAACTGCAGACCGCAGCCAATGCGCTGAAAAAGACCTCGGATATCGCATCGACCAAAGTCAGCAGCACCAATACCGCGTTCAGCGCGACGCTGGCGAATAACGCGACGGCGGGCAACTATTCGGTGGAAGTGAGCCAGCTGGCCAAAGCGCAATCGCTGCTCTCTAAAGCTGCCACCAGCAAAGATACCGATCTGGGCGACAGCTCGCTGGCCTCGCGCACTATTACCATTGCGCAGAGCGGCCAGGCGAAGCCGATGACCGTCACGCTGACGCAGGATCAGACCAGCCTGGCGGATGTGCGCGATGCGATTAACAAACAGCAGGGCAGCGTTACCGCCAGTATCATCAAGTCTGACGACAATACCTACTATCTGTCGTTGACCTCGCGCGATACCGGTACCGCGAACGCCATGACAGTGACTACCGATGACAGCGCGCTGGCGCAGTATATCGGCTATGACAAGAACGCTGCTTCTAACGGCATGACCGAGCAGGTCGGCGCCGCTGACGCCAAACTGACCATTAACGGTGTAGCGATCACGCGCAGCAGCAATACCATCACTGACGCGCCGGAAGGGGTAACCCTGGCCCTGACGAAAACCAACGTCGGCAGCCCGGAAACGCTGACGGTGACCAAAGATAACCAGCCGATGGTTGATGCAGTACAGGCCTATGTCGACGCCTATAACTCGCTGCAGACCACCATCAGCAATCAGACGAAATATACCGCGGTCGAGCAAGGCAGCGACGCGCAAAGCACCAGTAATGGCGATCTGCTGGGCGACGGCACGCTGCGCAATATCCAGACGCGCCTGCGCTCAGTGCTGTCATCGTCGCAAAGCGGCGGTGATATTTCGCTGCTGTCGCAGATCGGCGTAACCCAGGATCTGAACGGCAAGCTGACGGTAGACAGCGACAAGCTGAACAAGGCGCTGAATGAGAAATCGACCAGCGTGGTGAATTTCCTGTCCGGCGACGGTAAAACCACCGGCTTCGCAACGCAGGCCAGCAATCTGCTGGAGTCAATGCTCTCTTCTGAGGGGTCGGTGCAAAAAGCGGAAGACGGCATTAACAGCACGCTGAAGCGTCTTTCTACGCAGTACGATCAGGTAAACACCCAAATCACCGCGACGATGGCGCGCTATAAGTCGCAGTTTACCAGCCTGAGTACGCTGGTCTCTTCCCTGACGCAAACCGGGAACTACCTGACGCAGCAGTTCTCTGCAATGAGCTAATTCGAGGATTAAACATGTACGCGAAATCGGGAATTCAGGCCTACGCACAGGTTGGTGTGGAAAGTGCCGTGATGAGCGCCAGCCCGCATCAGCTGGTGGTATTGCTTTTTGACGGCGCGCTGAGCGCGATGAAGAAAGCCACTATTTTGATGGAACAGGGTGATATTCCCGGCAAGGGCCAGGCGCTTTCCAAAGCGATCAATATCATTAGCAATGGTCTGCGTGCAGGTCTTAACCACGAGGCCGGCGGCGAGATCGCCGGCAATCTCGACAACCTGTATGAATATATGACGCGCCGTCTGCTGCAGGCCAACCTGAATAACGATCTCTCCGCTATCGAAGAGGTTGAACGGTTGCTGAGCAATATCGCCGACGCCTGGAAAGAGATCGGACCTAACGCCGCGCAGGACGCCTGATAATGTCAGATAACCTTGATTTGCTCCGCCGCTATCAGCAATTGCTGATGCTCAGCAATACCATGCTCTCGCTGGCGAAACAGGGCCAGTGGGACGCGCTTATCGGCCACGAGGTCGGCTATCTGCAGGCGGTGGAAAGCATCACGCAGGCGGTAGACGCCGCCGCCCTGCCCGCGGCGGTGCAGTCGCAAATCCGTCCGCTGCTGCGGCAGCTGCTGGATAACGAAACCCTGATAAAAGACCTGCTTGCCAGCCGGATGGATGAGCTGCGCACGCTGGTGAATCAGGGGAGCCAGCAGCAAAACGTCTCTTCCGCCTACGGGCGTTTTTCCGGCAATGTTCTCTATCCTTCCGATCGTTAATCTGCTGCTTTAAGGCGGGAAAGGCGGAAAATTTACGCCTCCCCCGCCCGCTCCGCTTCCGCTGATCCATACTTGCAGTTCAACGGGCGCGAAATGGAGCAAGGATATGCATAACCCCACGCTACTGCAGTTTTTTCACTGGTACTATCCGGACGGCGGTCAGCTGTGGCCGGAAGCGGCCGCGCGCGCCGCCTGGCTGGCGGAGATCGGCATTACCGCGGTCTGGCTTCCGCCCTGTTATAAAGGTGAAACGGGCGCCTGCTCGGTAGGCTACGATCCCTACGATCTTTTCGATCTTGGCGAGTTCGATCAAAAAGGCGGTCGCGCCACCAAATATGGCGATAAGCAGCAGCTGCTGAAGGCGGTGGAGACGCTGCGTCGCCACGATCTCGGCGTGCTACTGGATGTGGTGCTGAACCATAAAATGGGCGCCGACGAAAAGGAACGCATCCGGGTTAACCGGGTCAACCCCGATAACCGCGATGAGATCGATGCCGAAGCGATTGAGGCGGAGGCCTGGACGCGCTTCACCTTCCCGGCACGCGCGGGAAAATATTCACGCTTTGTCTGGGACTATAAATGTTTCAGCGGCGTCGATCATATCGAAAACCCCGACGAAACCGGCATCTTCAAAATCATCAACGACTATACCGACGACGGCTGGAGCGAGCAGGTCGACGATGAGTTGGGTAATTTTGATTATTTAATGGGCGCCAATATCGATTTCCGCAATCGCGCGGTGGCCGAAGAGTTAAAGTACTGGGCGCGCTGGATAATGAATGAGTTGCCCTGCACCGGCTTTCGGCTCGATGCGGTAAAGCATATCCCGGCCTGGTTCTATCAACAGTGGATTACTCATATCGAAGAGACGGCATCGCAGCCGATGTTTTTCGTCGCTGAATATTGGTCCCACGATGTGGAAAAACTGCTGCGCTATCTGCATCAGGTTGAGGGCAAGACGCTGCTGTTCGATGCTCCACTGCAGCTTAATTTTCATTACGCCTCGACGCAGGGCGCGGATTACGATCTGCGCACTCTTTTCGACAATACGCTGGCGGCGCGCGATCCGCTGCATGCGGTGACGCTGGTGGCTAACCACGATACGCAACCGCTGCAGTCGCTGGAAGCGCCGGTAGAGTCATGGTTTAAACCGCTGGCCTACGCCTTGATCTTGCTGCGCGAACAGGGCGTGCCGACGGTGTTCTACCCCGATCTGTTCGGCGCCTGCTATCAGGATGACGGCGACGCGGGGAACAGTACACCGTTGAGATGCCGGCGGTGGCGGAGCTGGAAGCACTGATCCGCGCGCGTCGGCGCTATGCGCACGGCGCGCAGACCGACTATTTCGATCATGTTAACTGTATCGCCTTCAGCCGCAGCGGCACCGCACAACAGCCCGGCTGCGTCGTGGTGCTTTCGAACGGCGATGACGGTGAAAAATGGATTACGCTGGGCGAGGCCCTGGCGGGCAGCGCATGGTGTGACCTTCTTGGCCATCGTCAGGAGCTGGTCACGCTCGATGAAAACGGCGGCGCGCTGTTTTATTGCAACGCCGGCAGCGTGAGCGTTTGGGTCATGGCGGACACGCTGGAAAAAGATGACGGAACATTTTAAACACGGCGGCAGGCCGCGCGTTAAACCGCAGCGGATAACGCAAGCCGGACCGGCAAGCAGGACGCGCCGGTGAGGAGATCATCATGACGCGCCAGAGCGCGTCATGCGGCAGGTTTACTGCGCCGTCTGAGCCGCCGGCTCAGCGAAAACGGCGCGCATGTTATGCGGCTCGATATCCTGAATCACTGTCGCGTCCGGCTGGGCGCTCATCTGCTCCAGCGCCTGCTGACACTCCAGCGTAGGCTGTTCGACTTTTTTTAGCGTCAGCTTGTCGTAGTGCAGCTCGTCGCCTTCCAGCTCCAGCGGCATAACGCGCAGCTGCTTGTTGATATTGACGTACTGGCCATCCAGCAGCGTTAGCTTACCCGGTTTGGCGATGACGCGCTGCCACTGGCGGCAGTCCAGCGTGTCGCCCTGCGCGGTAATAATCAGGCTGCCCAGCGCCCGATCGCTGATCAGCCCGCGTTGCGGGCCGGTAGTTTGCCAGTAACCCTGCAGGTTGGCCGGCGCCGGCGTTTTCACCGCCTGCTGGTATTGAGTAATCTGCGCACAGCCCGTCAGCGCCAGCGCGCCCAACAGCATCCACTTTTTCATTCTGGCTCCCTAACCTTCGTTCAATGGCGGCTACGTTATAATTTTCCCCTGGGCGGCGCAAGATACTTAGGCCCTGAAGCGCGTTATCGCCGCCCGGCACTCGGTGACGCCGCATCGCCTGGCCAACATTCCCGCAAACGACCGCCCCTTTCCTGACAGTCGGCCCGTGTCAGGTTACACTTAAAGCCATTTTGATTTACAGGTTACTTTCATGAAAACGCCCCAGGAATATTACGCCATTGCACGCTCGATGTTTTTATCCGCTCACCCTGATTTTCAGGCGGCGCTGGATGATTTGAAACAGGAAGATGCCGACGCCATGAATATGTCGCTGCCACAATACCGCAGCATGCAGGCAGACAGGCTTTACGCCTCATTTCTGCGCGCCAGAAACCAGGACGCCATCCTATTTTCCATCCAGCTGGCGGAGCCGGATAAAGAGGTGGCGATGCAGGCAATTGAAGCCTATCTCAAAGATCATGCCACTGCGCTGGGCATGACGTGGGAAGAATTTTGCGAGAAAAACGAGCTGTAGCCTGCGGGTGCCGCCCGGCGAATAACGCCGCTAGCGGAGCCTGATACAGGTTTGCCGCGCCGGCGGTTACGCATCGCGCCTGCCGCCGGAACGAAGGTTACATTTTCTGCCGCGTCGGCGCAGAGACCTCATCGACGTAGCGCGTGACCGCCAGCAACCGGTTAATGTGGGTCAGCAGCAAATCGACATCCGACTGCACCACGTCAGATGAGGCCTGCGTCGCCGCGATAACCGCATTGTTGATGTTGGTCTCAATGCTATCCGATCCCTCTTTTCCCGCCGTCAGCAGCAGCGCGGCAATCAACAGTGACTGCGCTTCAACCTGCGCCGTCATCTCTTTCGCCTCCACATCCATTTTTGCCAGCTTCATTAAAATATCAATCACAAGGTTTTTCATCGTTCGTCTCCGCCTGTTTTTATCACCGACATTAACATTCACGGCGTTTACTCTGTATAGGACAATGCGGAAAGCGGCCAAAGCGTGATTTTCTTATCGTGAGGGGCGAAAAATGCATTTGATACTGTTTACTTATCCAGTATGATAGCTGGCGCTTCACGCGGTGCGGAATCAAGAGGATTGCTACCCATGTTTGTTGAACTGATTTATGACAAGCGCAATGTTGCCGGCTTGCCTGGCGCGCACGAACTTATTCTGGAAGAGCTGCAGAAACGTATTCACCGCACTTTTCCGGATGCTGAGGTGAAAGCCAAAGCGATGCAGCGCAACGCCATTGAGAGCGATGCCAGCAAAAGCGACAAATCGATTATTATCCGCATCGTTGAAGAGATGTTTGACGAAGCGGATATGTGGCTGGTGGCGGAATAAACCGCCTGCCCGCATAAAAAACCGCCCTTCGGGGCGGTTTTTTTTCGGTTAGATGACCTGAGTCGGATCCGGGTCGTCGTCGTCATCTTCCAGCGGATCGACACCGTCTTCGTCTGCGATCTCATCAGGCGTTTGGGGTACCGGCTCATCATCTTCCAGCGGATCGACTGCATCAGGGCGCTCTGACATCATAACCTCCAGTAGCCCGACAGGGGCTTAATCAGTATAGGCCGGCGTCACGATCGTCCAGTGAACAAATCTTCCTCTTGCCGCTGAGGTCACAGTTGTGTGAAATCGCCCTTTTTCAGGCATAAAAAAAGCCCACCGAAGTGGGCTTTTTTTCAAACCGGCAAATGATTCATTTGCCGCATTTGCATGTCACGCTGTCGTCATTGCCTTGATGTTTTGCCTTCGCTGCTCGGGTTATTACCGTCATCGCTACCGGAAGGGCTATCAAGACTAAGGCGTCTTACAGCGCAACTACGTTCGTTGCTGAAGGGCCTTTCGCGCCGTTCTCAACAGAGAACTGCACTTTCTGACCTTCATCAAGGGTTTTGAAATCGTTGCTCTGGATAGCAGAGAAATGTACGAATACATCTTTGCTGCCGTCTTCCGGAGAGATAAAGCCGAAGCCTTTTTCAGCGTTGAACCATTTTACTAAACCAGTCATTTTATTAGACATTGATACTTCCTTCTTTCATTGAGGAGCCAGCTTATGTGGCATAAAAGGTCTGTATTGCAGAGAATACTTATTGGGCACTTAGAAGAGGCTCACGAAGAAGGGGTATCTGAGATAACGCTTTAAATGAGGACTGCTTTACTAAAACTGCTTTCATAAGGTCTGTCTTCCAAACCGATGCGCCATTTACTCATGGAAGCCGGTTGAGCGCAAGCTTTATTTTGAATTCTTTCTGAGTGGCTAAGCCTGCAAAAGCAAAAGGGATTTTTCTGCCGTTACGTTATTCATTGTAAAGAAACGTCTGCTCGGCTGCGGCAAAAAAGCGATGAACGGAGAGAAGGCGCGCAGGAAGTCGCTTTTACGAAAGTAAAGAAACGTCGATAAATAACGCGCCGCAACCTGTTTTGCCCTGTTTGAAACGCCCTATGGTTAACAACGTACATCCCGGCGCGGCATGGTCATTTATTCACCACGGGATTGAATACTGAACCAGGCGGACGCCACGGCTAAAAACAGCAGCATCAGACCAAAGGCTGTTCCGCCCATCGACCAGCGCAAAATCGCCCCGACGAAAAAGGCCACGGCGAGGATGGCAAAAAGGATACGTTTGTTCATAAGGCCTCCAGATGCGATCGCTTTGATCGTAGCAGAACCCTCCGCTTATAGAGGTAAAAGCAACGCTGCGCGTGGGAAGTTTAACGCTGGCAGAACGGCCTCTCCTGCAGAGTACAGCAAAGATGCGTATGGATAGTTTGATACTGGCAGAGCGCCCCTCTTTAAGGTGAAAGCAGAGATGCATATGGGGAAAATGAAGCCGGGGCGCTACATTAACCGTAATGGGGATAAACCGGCTTAATACCGGGCGCAGGTATCGGGCGCCCGCCGCGTTACTTAGCCAGCGCTTTTGCACTCGGTAGTTTTATCATCCATCAGCTGAGTAAAGGTGCCGTTATCGCCCTTCGTCCACCATTCGTAGGCGTTGCCTACATATTTCGCGCCGCTGCCAGCGATGACATTGACCATAACGATAGCCGGCTGCTGCCCTTTTTTTACCACCGCCAGCATATTGGGCTGCTGGTTATAGTAAGCAACATCCAGCGGCTCACCATCGCGGCATTGGTAGACGACGTGCGTCGTTTCAGTTTTACCGCCGCCGGGCAAAGCGATCCGCGAACCGCAGCCGACCAGCATCAATGCCGCAACCGCCACACCTAAATAACGTTTGTACATAGCTTTTCCTCAGGCAAGGTTATTTACGGAGCGGGAGTATACCAGATTTTATTATGGGTTTTATCTCGTTTCGCCTGATTAAAAAATTCATCATCAGGAAAATAACATCTATTAATGGTAAAAATAAACGCACCTTAACACAACAAATAACAACCCAGGTAAAATCAATCTCTAACTTTAATACATTAGTAATGACAATGAAATGAAGATCGTTTTTCTCTCACCTTAACAAAAAAATTTAAATAACGTGGTAATATTTTTCTAAAACACCCTGTCATAATAGCATGATTTCCCAAAAAATGATTTTGCGGATCTTCATCAATCTTTATCGCTTCTGTGACGCCCATTTCCTGAAAGCCCACCGCTAAAATCAAGCCCGTCTCATCCGCCAGAGGTTTGCCAATGATACGCCGTGACTCACCATTTTCATCACCGGTAACCTGTTGAAGGTAAATCTCGCTGAACCAGAAACGGATTTCGCTGGTGAACATATCTGACAGACAAACGACACAGGTTGTACGCAAAACTGGAGAGCCGTCAGGTTTCGAGGCAATAAGGTTTGCACAAGCATTAATCATAGCCTGCGCACAGGCGACTTTTTGTGCATTGCTGGCTTGCTTGCCCTGAACAAGATTACTATCTACCGGAATTTTAATATTCCAATAATGTTCATCACCTACATCATAGTGTAAATAGCCATGGCCGACTTCCTCTGACCATCAGTTCAACGCCTTCATCCGGCGGGGAGCATTCCTTATTTTTGTTCTGTGATGTCTGCTAAGCCGCCTCAGTCTTTTTATTTCAGTAAGGATATATAAATTATCTAATTCTGCCTACAATATGGCAGGCAATATGATGAAATAATCATATTAGCAGAGGCCGGGTTGAGTCATGTCATTCTGCATAGTAAACAGATTAGAATCCTGGCAGTGAAAAGCTTTACTTATAGAGCAATAAGCATAATGCGGCGCAGATCCTCATTCATTAACAACCTGACAGGGATCCGCTCGCGTGCGAAGCATTCAGGCAACCTACTACGGTTTGATACGAGCGGGCGCCTGACTTCGTAACCTGCAAAAAATGGCTTACTATGTGTATGGCAAGAGTGCCATCAATAAAAGATTTGTTTACCAGAAGCACCCACTACACCTGCATGTTCATAAAACCACCTCATAGCGCCGCTATCCTGTGTTGGTGCTGGGTGATATGAGGTTTTGCAATGTATTACCGCAAACCGATTCCTTGCCTACCGGGGCTTTGAGTTAATTTGCGGTAATTTTTTGCCCTACATATGCCCTGGCACCATCGATTGCTCACTTAACAAGCAGCAAAGGCTTGGTAAACGTCACAAACCCCTGCATGTCCCAAATTTGTCTCAATAGAGCATACAAAAAACCCGGCACTGTGTCCGGGCAGGTTTTGAGCCATCTATGCGGCAGTAAAGATCTCAGCAAAAAAATCCTACTTGATCAGCTTTCCTCACAATAAAGTATCATCTTGCCTTAAGTAGATCCGTGGGCATATAAGATTTGATTATCTCATTAGCTATAAACTTAGACCCATCATCAGTGGGGTGCCCATAATCCATAGACATCAAAGTATATCCGCTATCGACTCGCGCCCGGCAAACCAATCCATTATTGTCTTTGCATAGCGCATCAAAGATATCTATATACTCATACCATTTAGTAGTCACACCCTTCATTTTGTTGTTAGTTTTTACAATTTCTCTATCAAGATACTTCTCACCGATAAAATAATCCCCATCAGGATAGTTTTTCGCAACAATTAGCGGCAGACTTCCTTTCCATTGAGGTACGGGACCAAGCAATAATACTCTCCTTACGCCCAGTAAATGTAATTTTTCTGCGATAACTTTCCAGTCAGTTTTGTCATGCTGAAATCTTTGGGCCATGACAACGACTTCCGGCTTTATTATAGCAATATCATGAATTGCCTTTTCATTGGAGTAGTTGCATCCTACTGTTGCACTTATTACCCCAGGAAATTTTGTTAGACTAGGTTTGCAGCTTGATGCAGCAAGCTGATTGAACGGAACACTCTTATCCAAGAGGCTTCTTATCCCTAATGACAATGCACCGGCGTGGGAATCTCCCCAAAGAAAAACACCGCCATGCGACTTAGTATCAACACATGACTTATCTATATTCTTTAATTTTTCGCTAGCGTTGCATTTATCCCACATGCCGCCAACGTCAAAATTATATCCGTCATAATGTTCGACAAGTTCGTTTCCTGATGTTTCAGTTATTGGTCTATACAATCCCTTTACTCCACGATCATGATACATAAAAATCGAGAGTGCGAGACACAAAAAATAGAAAAACCAATTTTTTTTCAATCCATTGGATTTGCATGGAGTTTCGATGATTCTATAAGAAGCCCAACCCACAAGCATTGAAATTATTATACCTATAACTCCACTTAAAAAACTAACCCCACCGTAATAGTTATATATAAAAACATATATCGGCCAGTGCCATAAATAGATTGAGTAAGATGAGGAGCCAAGAAATTGGAATGGTCTTAGCGATAGCAAACCATGTTGTGAATATGATGAGATAACCAGCATAGAACCTATGACAGGAAGTAGCGCATTATAGCTGGGCCAGTAGTCTTCGCCATTAAACAAGAATAACGACACAATTATTAGTACGATTCCTATTATCTCAAATTTTATTCCATGCAACTTATTAAGTGGAAATAAAAACACAATCCCGCCAGCCATCATTTCCCAAGCTCTGGTTGGCAGCAAATAAAAAGATGAGCTAACTAAGATTCTCGATGCATAAATACTTATTACAAGACTCACCAAAGCAGCAAAGATAACAATTATTTTTGCTACTTTATCATTAAACACCCTCCTAACAACTAACAAAAAAACCGGGTAAAGCAGGTAGAATTGCCACTCTACAGAAAGAGACCAAGTGTGCAGTAGCCATTTTTCTTCTGCTCCCGGCGCAAAATAGCTAGACTCTTTCCAGTAAACTATATTAGATATAAATAATAGACTGGATGTTGCATGTTTACCAAGAGTCTTAAACTCAGTCGTAAACATATAGAACCAGCCGTAAATAAGCACAACAAAAATCATGGTGAAAAGTGCTGGTAAAATTCTTCTGCCGCGAGCTTTATAGAAATCCCATAGCTTAAACTTACGTTTTGTTATGCCTTCATAGATTATGGCAGTCATCAGAAAGCCAGAAATAACAAAAAAAACATCTACTCCGACAAACCCACTGGGCAGAACGTTGTGATTAAAATGGAAAAGAACTACTGCTAGAACAGCGATAGCTCTTAATCCGTTTACGTCTTTTCTGAACTCCATGCCAAGGTACCCAATCCAACTAAGATTTGGACATGGTATCTACTTGAATGTCATATTTCACTATGCATAAGCAGTTGCTGCACACTACTGAGCATTTTTTACGCAACAACCTTTAAGGTCAGCTTATAGATAAGATCTATACTGGATATAGCTGCCGGGGTCTTGGACACTATTGCCGAGTCAGATCACGCATAATTATATGGTGCCAGCTTGAGATTTGATGATGCACCGCCTAGTCGTGATGCACCTCCAAGATGCATTCCACAGGAATTGAACAATACACGCGCTGTACTTGCAGGATTTACTACGAATGGAGCAAACATCGAATCGGTGAATTTAGACAAAACCACCTCATAGCGCCACTATGCTGTGTTGGTGTTGGGTGATGTGAGGTTTTGCAATGTATTACCGCAAACTAATTCCTTGCCTACCGGGGCTTTGAGTTGCTTTGCGGTAATTTTTTGCCCTACATATGCTTTGGCACCATCAATTGCTCACTTAACAAGCAGCAAAGGCTTGGTAAACGTCGCAACCTCCTGCGTGTCCCAAATTTGTCTCACCTCATGCTTGCCTTCTTCATACTCCCCGTTAAGATCGGACAACTCTCATAAGCATTACTGGAACTATCATGGAAAAGACAAAGGCACTGCTGCTGGAGCTGGCGAAAAACGACATTAATATCAAAACGCTGATTAACAAACATCGGGATGGCGTGATTGACACTGGCACGCTCGTATCATCAGCAATCCTTTGCATTATTGGTGCTAAGGATGATTCAGACGAGGATTTCGATATGGATATGATGACGTGGTAAGCAACATTTGCGCTGCTTCATGGTAAGGGGAAAGTAATCATCATGATCAAGCTTTTCTCGAAGTATTTGTCGGTGGGCGTGATAAACACGGCTCTTCACTGGATGGTTTTTGGAATCTGTTACCTTGCAGGCATCAACCAGAGCTTCTCCAACCTGGTTGCTTTCATTATTGCTGTGACCTTCTCCTTCTGCGTTAATGCGCGCTATACGTTTGGCAGCAAAGTAACGCCCGGAAGATACATACTTTATGTCGCGTTCATGGGGGCCATGGCGGCAGCTGTTGGGTCAATGAGTGATAATCTGGCGCTAAATCCGCTCTTCACGCTGGTGTTGTTTTCGGCGATAAGCCTCGTAATGGGCTTCTTTTACTCAAGATTCATCGTTTTCAGGGACGTGAAATGAAAATATCTCTCGTGGTTCCGGTGTTCAATGAAGAAGATGCCATCCCCATCTTTTATCAAGCCGTTCGCAGAGACTTGACGGCATATGAAGTAGAGATCGTCTTTATCAATGACGGCAGTAAAGATGGCACGGAACGCATTATCAATGCGCTCGCCGTATCTGATCCGCTCGTTAAGCCGCTGTCTTTCACGCGTAACTTTGGTAAAGAGCCGGCGCTGTTCGCTGGACTTGAGCATGCCACCGGAGACGCGGTCATTCCCATCGACGTTGATCTGCAGGACCCTATTGAAGTGATTCCGCAGCTGATAGCCAAATGGCAGGAAGGCGCCGATGTCGTTCTGGCGAAACGCACAGACCGCAGCACAGACGGGCATATGAAGCGTAAAACCGCTGAGTGGTTCTACCGGCTGCATAATAAAATTAGCTCACCGACTATCGAGGAAAATGTTGGCGATTTTCGTCTCATGTCGCGCGAAACAGTCGAACATATCAAGCTTCTTCCTGAGCGCAATTTGTTTATGAAGGGGATTCTGTCATGGGTAGGCGGCCGCGTTGAGGTAGTAGAATATACCCGCGCAGAACGCGTAGCTGGCATAACGAAGTTCAACGGATGGAAGCTGTGGAACCTCGCACTTGAAGGGATCACAAGCTTCTCCACCTTTCCTCTGCGCATGTGGACTTATATTGGCCTCGTTGTCGCAGCTCTGTCTTTTCTGTATGGAGCGTGGATGATCGTGGATAAAGTGCTGTGGGGAAACCCGGTGCGCGGCTATCCATCAATCATGGTTTCCATTCTTTTTCTCGGCGGCGTGCAACTTATTGGTATCGGTGTGCTTGGCGAGTATATAGGGAGAATTTACGTAGAGACCAAACAGAGGCCAAGATTTATAGTTAAAAACCAAAAGGGTTCAAAATGAAAAATATATTAAATATCAGGGTAGAGTCCTGGTTTTTAGCAATACTATGTCTGTTGCTGATAGCGACAACTAAAGATGTTTATATGCTTAATACTGGAGACTTCCAGCGCGCCATATTTCCTTTCATGCCACCAATACCTTCATTCAAACATGACATGACCCTAAAATACCCTCTATATGAGGAGTTTTGGGGTATAGGAAAGTACTCATACAGAAGCACTTACTCCTATATTTTATACTTTGTAGCTGAGGCATTTAAATGGGTAACAGATCAGCTTGACACTCGCATTCTTTCGGCAATGCTCAAATCTGCTTATTTATCCATATTATTATGCCTTTATAGAAAAATAAACGACTACAAGATTGGAGCAATGGATTTAATGGCGTTCCTGCTTCTTTCTGTATTTATGTGTTCTTCATCCAACATAGCTTTCTTTCCATCTTTTTATCAAGAGCAAGTTCTACTCCTGTGCCTCCCTGTCATGGCTATTTCTCTAATAAATCGTGATAATAGCCTTGCAACAACGGCTTTTTTTGTGATTTCAGTATTCGTTATTGGAGGAAGTAAAAGCCAGTTCTTCTACCTTCCTATTAGCTGTATCGTGTCAACCTTATACTTTAGGAACTATAAAAAGACACTTGCCGCTTCATTGCTGATTGCTCAGATATTTAGCATTGCTTTTGTTCTTCACTCTTCCGGAGCAACAAACTATAACAAATATCATTCCGCATATTATGGAATTTATGCATTTGAAAAAATGAATGACATTACTCTACCTAAAGGTGTCGATGAAAAATGCATAGGCATAGATGCGTGGGGCGGGCAGCTTGACAAAGAGCGAGGATCTCATCGTTCAACATTCGGTGAGTCCTGCTATAAAGCTAACAGGAACGTCACGTTTATGGACTCTATAAAAGAGTATATTTCGCACCCTTCTATTATCTTCAAGTTGCCTTTTGATACAATAGTGAAGGATAACCTTGTTACTGATTACATTCACGTAGCAAAGACTATAAAAGTGATAATTGATGACAAGGACTCATGGGCATCAAAATTAACAAGGATAAAAGATGATGCTTTCAGCATCTATCGCATGGCTATAATGCTTGCGATAACATTGTTATTCTTGGTCGTGCCTTCCCTAAGGAAAATGGCAGTCCCTATTGCTTTCGTTGGTATTTTTGGTATATCTCAGTTTTACATATCATTTTTGGGTGAAGGGTATAGAGATTTGTCAAAGCATCTTTTTGGAGTCTCTTTCTCATTTGACCTAATGTTATTCATGGTAGCATCATTTGCAATTGCAAATTTAATGAAAAAGCCCCAATAGGGGCTTATTTACTTACCTTAAGGCGAAGCTTGTAGTTGATACTGAAGGTGTTTGCAGTATTAACTGGCGTCTGCAAGTTGACCACAGTGTCGCTAAAGCTAACGATACCCACAGGGGCGGCAGATGTTGCCTGCCCCTGCGTTCCAATGATAACCCAAGCTTCGACGCCGATTATTTTCCACCCAACCGCTGGAGTGAGCTGTACTCGCCCGTCACCTCCATTAATAGCTTGAGTTGAATACGTCGTAGCATACGATATCCCTTTCCCTTCATATTCATATCCGAATGGTGCCAAAATAAATTTTAGGAATCTGTCGTTTACACGCTCAATACTGGACCAGTTAGCTGGTGCTAACCGCAAATTAGCGCCAAAATATACTGACGTATTTTCAAAAAGAACCCCCGCATTTGCATCGACTGTCACTAAATATGTTGAATTAAACGAAGATGCCGACATATCTCCAGTCATATTCGAAACCTTCAGTCTTGCAGTGTTTAAGCAGTAAAATAGCTATTATCAGTTGATGGCAGCGTAAATAGTTCAGTCCCTCCGGTGAGGGTTGCCATTGACTGGAATGGACCGTGCTTACCCGTTGTATTCAATAATTGATAATCTTGCGTCCAGCTAAGTGCTACTGTTGCTGTTGAGGCATTAGCATAAACATGCGCGCCTTGCCATGCCTCAATACCAAGCTCCTGAATGTCAACGCTGTCGCACTGCCACAGTGTCGCCGCAATGGCTGTTTCATTGGCTGAGTCATAGTTCGAACTACTGGTTAACGCCATATTCGCAACCACTTATGGCAACGTCCACGTCCATTTTAATGCCGTTATTGGCGTGGAACCCAATACTACCTTGATTTTTTGTTGGAGAGCGAGGTGGGACATTACGAGTAAGGCGAAATCCCCTAAGGACAAATTCATCTGCGGATCCAGCATCGGTCGAGTTCATTACTCTTACGATGGAGTCCTGCCCGAAGGAGGGCTTCACTGACGGACTGGAGCGGATCATTGTCGTTCCGCACGGAATCGTGCATTGGATTTATGCTTCCGTACCACTTGCTGTTGATGCCAAGCGTCAGCTAATTAGAGTTGCCAAAATGATATTTCGCGTAATATGGACAATGAACTGGGTACTTCCCTCGGACGTAGTTCTCCGCCGTAACCCCATCATTAGATACATACACATCCCATGACTCATAACCGGCTTCTTCATATACATAGAAGTCAGCATCGCTGGTACCGCTTTTTTTAATGACTAACGGGTCAAATGACAAAACCACATTGCCACCGGGACCCAGTGAAAATGGCTGTTCACTTGCACTGTAATAATTAGGCGCGCCGAGGGCTCTTGATGGCACAGCATAAGATGCCCCCACACCAGGGCCGGGCGAGTAACTAACAACTTTCGTGGCATATCCCTGCGCCGTTCCCGGAATATCTGGATAGCCAGAATATGATTGGGCGAACGCAGAGACAGAAAACGCACAAGCCAACATTAGAATTAATTTTTTCATTTATCATCCTTTAAATTATTGAGGGTTAACATCGCTTCCTTATGAGAAGCAATCCGTGTGGTCGTTGTGATTTAAAGTGACCACGCAGGGTCTGAGTAGCCTCGCAATATGCAAGGCTGAAGGTAAATATTCTAAGAAGCCAGATGCTGTTAGTCTTACCCACAATTATTGGGGCATTGGGAATAGTTATCACGTTAGCTCCAATAAAAAAACCGCCCGGAGGCGGTTATCTCGGTAGTCTTCGAAAGATAATCCTGAACAGATAAAGCATACTTGGGCCAAAGCTAATTACTAACATCACCATCAAGGCATACAGATTAGAGCTTTCTATACCCGGAACCGTCACATACTCAGACAAAGGTGTATACATTATCACCATGTACTGAGCCAGACTGAACATCAGGAATAGGATAACCAATAGCAAAAAACTTTTAAGAGTGAAGTAAATCCAATGTTTGATCCCTATTTTATTGTGGGGCTTTAAAGCACCTTTGTAATCATTGATAAACTCAAGCATAGCAAGCATCCATGTCTTTTAAGTAGTATTCTAAATTACAGCCTTACGAGCCGTTGTGAAAGAGGCTCTCGCTGTGCAGATATACACTCTGCTTAGCTGGCAATGTCCAGCGTCAACTGAAGCTGTTCGCGCCAGAATTCAACATTGGCCTCAATAGCTGGCTTATCCCATCGCCAGCGAGCCATCTCTCTTGCCCCGTTACTTGCTTTTGATTTCCGGTCATCGCGAATGCGGCAGGCTTGCCCAAACTTCTGTTGCTCAGTTAGTTCACCACGAAGCAAGCTATCAATGGGCAGGTCGCACCAGACAGAGAATTTAGGATCGCACTATCGGGCAAAGGCAACTGACAGCTTTGGATGCAGCCATGTACCACCACCTCTGTCTTTGCGTGCCTTGCTGGTTTTTACATACCCGGAATTACGGGTATGTAGAATTTTAGATGGCGAACCTGAATAAACCTCATCCAAGGCTCTCACCTATGCCAGCGTCTCTGCATTGGATAGTCAGTGATCGAGCCGCTTACCGAAGCGAGCCGCGATATCGGTAGCGTTTATCCATCCGCCAGTATCGCCAAATACCAGAAGGTTGGTAACGAAGCTGGGCGCCAGATTCACGCAAACCAGAAGAGGCTCGGTAAGAGCATACCTCTAATATAGCCACAAAATTAAAGTCACCTTCTTTGCAGCCGATAACGCTTATGAGTTGATAGATTCATTGTTAAAAGGAGAGTGAATGAACGCTGAAGAGTCATGGGATGGAGACGTATATAAATTGCCTAAAGAGTATATCGGTGAGGTAATTAAAAGAATCGATAAGCGTGAAATGCTGGGGGTAAAATTTGGTATTACAGGGAAAGGCATCCATCCAAATTACCAGTTAATTTTGATAGATGGTAGCTTTCGTCCCATAAGTGGACAAAATCACAAAAAATTCCGCGATGCTTCTGCGTTTAACGAAGTTAACATCACTGAGATGTTTACCATTGCTCAACTTACTGCCGTCATTCTTAACGGTTAGAGCTTGCGCAAAATAAAAAAGGTCGCCACTGAGCGACCTTTTTTATTACCTGAATTCAGGCCAACACCATGGTTAGCAAAAGAGATTACACACTTCGCTGGGCGGTGATTGTGCTGCTTATGGCAGGTGCTTACGTGACAGGTTACTGGGGAGATTGAGATGGGTGACGAGTCATTCCTGAATCCCGAAGAGGCTGAGGTACTTGTGCAGTTTATCGAGGATAGCGGCATTGAGTATCTGGGAGACAGCTGTGGCGACCGAGGCTCAGACCTTGACGCGTTGATAAATAAGCTGGTTGGCATTGCCAATAGCGGACAGTAACCACTAACAGGAGAGCCATCGAACGGGTGGCAGGACTTGAACCCCAATCACCAGAAAGTGACTGTAGTAATACTGTCATAACACGCCCATTTTGTACTGATTCTAGCTCTTGGTCTCTATGGGTGTGCTTTCCAGGCTACCGTCAGCACTTCGATTTTCGCTACTTATCAAACAGGAATCTGCAGTTACATATGCCCCACATTTTGCGCAGGCAGCGCCATGTCTGGTATGCGTCTGTTGACAATAATCCGTAAAGACAAACTTTTTGCAGCCGCATTGCGGGCAGCAAAAGCTAAGGCTACACATTCTAACCCCCGAGGGTGCTTAACTGGCACCAATAGTTAGATGACTCACTATCTAACCACTAAATCCATATATACAACTAACTTAATCCAAATTATAAGTTTTTTGAACTACTAATTTACGCATAAAACACATCTTATTACCCGTACCTAAAAAGAGTAATGCCGTTGAGTTGATTGATAAGTCAGCTCACTGGTGCTTTCGTACCAGCGCACTTCGGTGCGGCAGAGCTGAGACATAACATTGGCCCAACAGAAATGTCTGGGCCTTTTTTATGCCAACACATAGCTAACCCATTCAACGGAGTATCCCCCTGCAAGCATTAGCATTTGCAGGGGCGGCATCGGGCTGCCCCACTTTTGACGCATTCAAATCTATCGAATTTCACCCCAAGAACATTCTGACCAGCGCCAGCTTCACGCCGCCGCCGCGTAAAATCCTGCTTCAGTGACTGGTTGAGTTCCTCAACAGGAGCGTGAACCCATGACAATGAAAGTTGAATGCAGCCGGGTAGAGACCTGTGCCGGATACCGCCCCGGCATGATGATGGTCACCATGGAAAAGGGGACGCTGCAGGACTTCGACAGCAGGGAGTTGCTGGATCAGATGGACATTAAAGACGTCATGGAATGACTGAACGAACTGGGCCACGCGATTCACGGAGCAGCAGCATGATTTACGACGATTTCTACTTCACCGAGATGATGAAAGCCATCACAGCGCCTCTGATGCAGGAAGGATGACAGATGAGCAGGCAGCGAAGGATGCGATTGCCGATTTCCACACGAAGCATCAACAGGCCAGCATGACGGGAGGTTTGTGTGAAGGTTTATCAGGCTATCAGCGCGGTTGCAAAAGAGGTAGCCGAGAAAGGCATCAGATGCCTCATTGAGCCGGCCATAGAAATCCTTAAAGACCCGATGGCGCTTACCCGCATGAACAAGCCTGTCGACATAGCGGTTCACATTCGCGAGTTCCAGAAGAAAGAGCAGGAGTAATGCACGTTTGTCTTTAACCCAGGCCTCTACGCAATAAACAGCCTGGCCGGAAACTATTATGCAGTTGCCTCGCCAGGACAAACATGGAAAGCAACCCTCAAACGATCCGGAATCAGGCACCGTAAGGCATACCAGTCCCGACACACTTATGCATGCTGGTCTCTGTCCGCTGGCGCCAACCCAAACTTTGTGGCGAACCAAATGGGATACTCAAACTCCCAGATGGTTTACCAGGTCTACGGCGCCTGGATGCCGGAGAACAACAACGACCAGGTTAACCTGCTCAACGCCAGGTTGAACGAGTTTGTCCTGCATATGCCCTACAGGAGAGCCGCAAGCTAAGTTATTTTATAGTAATCAATAACCTACCCTACTACACCTGCATGTTCATAATTTCCTGGTAGGCGGATACCAGTTTGTTACGCACCTGAACGCCCATCTGCATAGAGATAGACGATTTTTGCAGATCGACCATCACGTCGTTCAGCGCGATACCCGGTTTGCCCAACTCAAAATTCTGTGCCTGCGTACGCGCGCTGTTCTGCGTGTCGCTGATCTTGTCCAGCGCCGCCTTCATCTGCGCGGCGAAGTCTGCATGCGCGCTGGTGTCGGTGCTTCTGTTGCTTGCCTGCAGCGAGCCAAGCTGCAGCTGCTGAATGACGCTTTCTATCCCCTGGATTGCCATGTTAACCCTCGTTATTGGCGGTTTGTTCGATTTACGGAACAAAACTTAACACAAAGTCAATAAGACAAAGGGTGTAAATGACAGCAAAAAACACGGCTTTTTGACCCATCGAAATTGGCGAATAAGAAAATAATGGCATCCATTGAAGTGGAACTTTTCTAAGCCGCATCAGGGAGTCAGTTTTGTCACCACTTAACACACAGTCCGGTCAACTGCCAGGCAGGAAATGGTCATGAATGCTACCGCAACTCAGGATACAGCAAATAAGAAAGGCTTTAATGACCTTCTTGCTCGCCTGCGCGCGAATCCGCGGATACCGCTGATTATCGCGGCGGCCGCAGCCGCTGCCATCGTTGTCGCGCTGGTGCTTTGGGCGAAAACGCCTGATTACCGCGTCCTTTATAACAACCTTTCAGATGAGGACGGCGGCGCGATCGTTACGCAGCTTACTCAGATGAATATCCCCTACCGTTTCGAGGAGAACGGCGGCGCGCTGACGGTGCCCGCAGAAAAGGTGCATGAACTGCGCCTGCGTCTCGCTCAGCAGGGCCTGCCGAAAGGCGGCGCGGTTGGGTTTGAACTGCTCGATAAAGAGAAGTTCGGCATCAGCCAGTTCAGCGAGCAGGTTAACTACCAGCGCGCGCTGGAAGGCGAGCTGTCGCGCACTATCGAAACGCTCGGTCCGGTAAAAGGCGCGCGCGTCCATCTGGCGATGCCGAAACCGACGCTGTTCGTTCGCGAGCAGAAGTCCCCGTCCGCCTCCGTCACGCTGCTGCTGCAGCCGGGACGTGCGCTGGATGAAGGACAGATCAGCGCCATCGTGCATATGGTCTCCAGCAGCGTCGCCGGGCTGCCGCCGGGCAACGTGACGGTGGTCGATCAAAGCGGCCGTCTGCTGACCCATTCCGACGCGGCGGGCCGCGATCTGAACGACGCGCAGCTGAAATACGCTACCGAAGTGGAAAGCCGCTATCAGCAACGTATCGAAGCGATCCTCGCGCCAATCGTCGGCAACGGCAATGTGCATGCGCAGGTGACCGCTCAGATCGATTTCGACGCGCGTGAACAGACTGAAGAACAGTATAAGCCGAACAGCGATCCGGCCAATGCCGCGGTGCGTTCGCGCCAGAGCAGCAGCAGCGAACAGCTGGGCGGCCAGTCTCCTGGCGGCGTGCCGGGTGCGCTGTCGAACCAGCCTGCGCCGGCCAACAGCGCGCCGATCGTGACGCCGAACGCCAACGCGAACGCCAGTAACGGCAACAACGCGAATGCTAATAATGCGGCGGCTAATAACGGCACCACGGCCAGCACCGGCGGCAGCGCACGCGTCGTACCGTCCAACACGCATCACGACGACACGACGAACTATGAGCTGGATCGCACCATTCGTCATACCAAGATGAATGTCGGCAGCGTGAAACGTCTCTCCGTGGCCGTGGTGGTGAACTACCGCGCCGATGCGAAAGGCAAAGCGGTGGCACTGACAGATGCGCAGCTGAAACAGATTGAAGATCTGACGCGTGAAGCGATGGGCTACTCCACCGATCGCGGCGACAGCGTCAACGTAGTGAACTCGCAGTTTACGCAGACTGATGAAACCGGTGGCGACCTTCCGTTCTGGCAGCAACAGTCGTTCTTCGATCAGCTGATGAATGCAGGACGCTGGCTGTTGGTTGCTCTGGTCGCCTTCATCCTCTACCGCAAGATGGTGCGCCCGCAGCTGCTGCGCAAGCAAGAGATGGCCAAAGTGGCGCTCGAGCAGGCAACCGAGCAGGCGAAACAGCGTGAAGACGATCAGGCCTTCTCTGTCTCCCTCAGCAAAGATGAGCAGGAGCAGGAGCGTAAGTCTAAACATCGCATGAGCGCCGAAGTGATGAGCCAGCGCATCCGCGATATGTCTGAAAACGATCCGCGCATTGTGGCGCTGGTTATCCGCCAATGGATGAGTAACGAACTATGAGTCTGACCGGTACTGAAAAGAGCGCCGTCCTGCTGATGACGATTGGTGAAGACCGCGCGGCTGAGGTGTTCAAACACCTCAGCACCCGCGAAGTGCAGCACCTCAGCGCGGCGATGGCCAATATGCGCCAAGTGTCGCACCAGCAGCTGGCCGACGTGCTGCGTGAGTTTGAAACCGACGCCGAGCAGTTTGCGGCGCTGAGCCTCAACTCCAACGACTATCTGCGTTCAGTGCTGGTGAAGGCGCTGGGCGAAGAGCGCGCGGCGACGCTGCTGGAAGATATTCTCGAGACGCGCGAAACCACCACCGGCATGGAAACGCTCAACTTTATGGAACCGCCAGCGGCGGCCGATCTGATCCGCGACGAACATCCGCAGATCATCGCCACCATCCTGGTTCACCTGAAGCGTTCCCAGGCGGCGGATATTCTCGCCCTGTTCGACGACCGTCTGCGTCACGACGTCATGCTACGTATCGCCACCTTCGGCGGCGTGCAGCCGGCGGCGCTGGCGGAACTGACCGAAGTCCTCAACTCGCTGCTGGATGGCCAGAACCTCAAGCGCGCGAAGATGGGCGGCGTGAGAACCGCAGCGGAAATCATCAACCTGATGAAAACCCATCAGGAAGAGGCGGTTATGGAAGCGGTGCGCGAATTCGATGGCGAACTGGCACAGAAAATTATCGACGAAATGTTCCTGTTCGAAAACCTGGTGGATGTGGACGACCGCAGCATCCAGCGTCTGCTGCAGGAAGTGGAGTCGGAGTCGCTGCTGGTCGCCCTGAAAGGCGCCGATCAGCCGCTGCGCGAGAAGTTCCTCAAGAACATGTCGCAGCGTGCGGCCGATATCCTGCGCGACGATCTGGCCAACCGCGGCCCGGTGCGTATGTCGATGGTGGAAAACGAACAGAAAGCGATCCTGCTCATCGTTCGTCGTCTGGCGGAAAGTGGCGAGATGGTAATTGGCGGATCCGAGGAAACCTATGTCTGATGCCTTTTCTTCCCGTCCGTGGCAGCGCTGGCAGCCTGACGATTTAACCCGCTTCGATCAGCCCGCCAGCGAGCCGCGCGCGGAGCCTGATTTCGCCTTCGTCGATAACGAAGAAGGCGAAGAGCCGTCGCAGCAGTCCCTGCTGGAGCAGCTTCAGCTGCAGGCGCGTCTCGATGCGCACGCGCAGGGCTACGCCGAGGGTCAGCAAAAAGGCTTCAACGAAGGCAAACAGGCCGGCTTTGACGCCGGCTTTCAGCAGGGGCTGGCGGAAGCGCAGCAGCAGCAGGCGCCGATTCAGGCGCGCATGCAGCAGCTGGTGACCGAATTCCAGCACACGCTGGAAGCGCTCGACAGCGTCATCGCCTCCCGCCTGCTGCAGCTGGCGCTGGAAGCGGCGCGTCAGGTGATCGGTCAGGCGACAGCGGTCGACGGCTCCGCCCTGCTGCGACAGATTCAGCAGATGATTCAGCAAGAGCCGATGTTCAGCGGCAAGCCGCAGCTGCGCGTGCATCCTGACGATCTGCAACGCGTTGAGCAAACGCTCGGCCCCACGCTCGATCTGCACGGCTGGCGCCTGCTGGCGGACAGTTCGCTGCACCCGGGCGGCTGTAAGCTGAGTGCGGAAGATGGCGATTTAGACGCCAGCGTGGCGACGCGCTGGCATGAGCTGTGCCGCCTGGCGGCGCCTGGAGAGCTGTAATGACCACTCGTCTTTCCCGTTGGTTAGGTTCGTTGGATAGCTTTGAACAGCGTCTGGCAGACGTACCCACCGTGCGCCGTTATGGCCGCCTGACGCGCGCCACCGGCCTGGTGCTGGAGGCGACCGGCCTGCAGCTGCCGCTCGGCGCCACCTGCGTTATCGAACGCAACGACGGCAAGCAGATCGCGGAAGTTGAAAGTGAAGTGGTCGGCTTTAACGGTCAGAAACTGTTTCTGATGCCGCTGGAAGAAGTCGAAGGCATTCTGCCCGGCGCGCGCGTCTTCGCGCGCGGCAACGGCGATAACGCCCAGAGCGGCAAACAGCTGATGCTCGGTCCGCAGCTGCTGGGCCGCGTGCTGGACGGCAGCGGCCGTCCGCTTGACGGCCTGCCCGCGCCGGAAACCGGCTATCGCGCGCCGCTGATCACCCCGCCGTTTAACCCGCTGCAGCGTACGCCGATTACGGATGTGCTGGATACCGGCGTACGGGCGATCAATGCCCTGCTCACCGTCGGCCGCGGCCAGCGTATGGGTCTGTTCGCCGGTTCCGGCGTCGGCAAATCGGTGCTGCTCGGCATGATGGCACGCTACACCAAAGCGGACGTGATCGTCGTCGGCCTGATCGGCGAGCGCGGTCGCGAAGTAAAAGACTTTATTGAAAACATTCTCGGCACCGAGGGTCGCGCGCGCTCGGTGGTGATCGCCGCGCCGGCGGATGTCTCTCCCCTGCTGCGTATGCAGGGTGCCGCCTACGCTACGCGCATCGCCGAAGACTTTCGCGATCGCGGGCAGCATGTGCTGCTGATTATGGATTCCCTGACCCGCTACGCCATGGCGCAGCGTGAGATCGCGCTGGCGATCGGCGAACCGCCGGCAACCAAAGGCTATCCGCCTTCGGTATTCGCCAAGCTGCCGGCGCTGGTGGAGCGCGCCGGTAACGGCATCGACGGCGGCGGATCGATCACAGCCTTTTATACCGTTCTGACGGAAGGCGACGATCAGCAAGACCCGATCGCCGACTCTGCGCGCGCCATTCTCGACGGCCACGTGGTGCTGTCGCGGCGGCTGGCGGAGGCGGGCCACTATCCGGCCATCGATATCGAAGCCTCAATCAGCCGCGCGATGACCGCGCTGATCGATGAAACCCACTACGCGCGCGTACGCCAGTTTAAGCAATTGCTCTCCAGCTATCAGCGCAACCGCGATCTGATCAGCGTCGGCGCCTATGCTGCCGGCAGCGATCCGATGCTGGATAAAGCGATCAAGCTCTGGCCGATGCTGGAAGCGTTTTTGCAACAGGGCATCTTCGAGCGCAGCAGCTACGACGATGCTTGCCTGCATCTGCAGGCGATCTTTGGTTGATGTCGCCGGGCCTGGCCCGACGCGAGGAGTGAGGTCACCTTACGATGGCAAAACCAAACAGTGCGATGGAAACCCTGCGCGATCTGGCGCAAAAAGAGGTAGAGGACGCGGCAATCCGGCTCGGCACCATGCGGCGCGCGCAGCAGCAGGCTGACGATCAGCTGAACATGCTGCTGAACTATCAGGATGAATACCGCCATAAGCTGAACGACAACATGTCGACCGGCATCGCCAGTTCGCGCTGGACCAACTATCACCAGTTTATACAGACGCTGGAAAAAGCCATTGAGCAGCACCGCCACCAGCTGGCGCAGTGCAACCAGAAAGTCGAACAGGCGCTGGATATCTGGCGCAACAAACAGCAACGGCTGCATGCCTGGGAGACGCTGCAGGCGCGCTCGCAGGCGAACGAACTGTTACAGGAAAACCGTCTCGATCAGAAACGGATGGATGAGTATGCCCAGCGGGCATCATTGAGGAAAGGCGAATGATTAAGCTGCCAACATCGGTCAACACTCTCAGCGGCGGAAGCGGCGCTGACCTTTCCGCCAGCGTCGCCGGCACGGTCGGCGGCGATAGCGCCGGCGCGGCCGGGCAGCTGCCGGAAGCATTTCTTACCCTGCTCGGCAACCGTCTGCTGACGCTGACGAAACAGGGCGACGATAAAGCGCCGGCTGCGGTCGGCGCCGATAAGCTGCAGGCGGACAACGCGCCCGCTACTGAGCTGAGCCAGCTGCTGGCGGCGCTGGAAAAACCGGACGCGCTTAACGCTCTGCTGACGCCGGAAAAGGCTAAAGAGAGCGGCAAATCCGCCGATGATAAAGATGAGCTGAAACGAGACACCCTGAGCGCGGCCGACCAGCAATCGCTGCAGGCGCTGTTCGCCATGCTGCCGCAAACGCCATTGGTGCAGCAGGCGGCGAAGTCCAGCGACATAAAGCTGGCGGGCGATAGCCTTGCGGCCCCGCCGGGCGCGCAGGGCGGCAACCTGAAAGCGACGCTGGCGGCGCTGAATGCGCAGCAGCCGTCGACCGCCGATGCGCTGGCGGATAAAGCCGCTTCGGGCGCCGGCGCGCAATCGGGCCTGACGGCAGCAGCCGCGCCGGCGACCGCCACAAATGGTGATAACGCCGGCGGCAGCGCCGCGTTCCAGAGCATGCTGAACGGCGCGAAGCAGAATGAAGGGAACGACAATAAAGAAAGCCTGCCGCCGCAAACGTTGAGCGCGCTGTCGGCGGCAATGCACAGCGCCACCGCCGCGGTAGCGCAGCCGGCGGCCTCGGCGACCACGATGGCGCCAGCCACGCCGCAGATTAACGCGCAGCTGGGCAGCCCGGAGTGGCAGCAGGCGGTAAGCCAGCAGGTATTGATGTTTAGCCGCAACGGGCAGCAGACCGCCGAGCTGCGTCTGCATCCCGATGACCTGGGCGCGATCCAGATCAGTCTGAAGCTGGATAACGACCAGGCGCAGCTGAATATGGTTTCCGGCCACAGCCAGGTGCGCGCCGCGCTGGAAGCCGCGCTGCCGCATCTGCGCGCCGCGCTGGCGGAGAACGGCATCAACCTGAGCCAGAGCAACGTTGGCAGCGATGCTTTCCCGCAGAGCGGGGGCTTCGGCGGCCAGCAAGAGTCGCGCCGCGACCAGGCGCAGGGCGGATTCTCCCTGACGCCGGAAAACGATAACGACATCACGCCGATCGCCGTTCCCGCCGCTTTACAGGCGCGCGCGGCCGGTAGCAGCGCTGTCGATACATTCGCCTGACGGCGACAAACGCCAAAGGTAAAAGCAAAAGGCGCGTCTTTTCCCCCCATTGATCGGCGAGAGACGCGGGATAATCACTCTCGGCTCGCCACTACGGCCTGCCCCAGATAATTCACAGGGTATTTCTGCAAAATGTCTGATAACGCGAAAGCCAAAGGCCGCAAACGTTCCATCCTGATTCCGGTGTTACTGGTTGTAACGCTGGCCGCTTGCAGCGTGGCAGGCTATGCAGTCTGGCGAATAATGAATAAAACCGACGGTCATCCGGAAGCCGCGAAAGTGGAACCGCCTGCCGCGCCGGTCTTTTTTGCTCTTGATACATTTACGGTTAACCTGGTCAATGCGGATAACGATCCCGATCGCGTGCTGTACGTAGGCTTTACCCTGCGTCTGCCCGACGAAGCGACGCGTCTTCGCATGAACGACTACCTGCCTGAAGTTCGTAGCCGGTTACTGCTGCTGCTTTCCCGCCAGGATTCACTGAAGCTGGCATCGGAAACGGGCAAGCAGGCGCTGGTGGAACAGATCAAGCAGTCGCTGGCGCCGCCGCTGGTTAAAGGTCAACCTCCGCAGGTCGTAAACGATGTACTGTTTACCGCCTTCATTTTGAGGTGAGTTAATGGGCGATAGCATTCTTTCACAAGCTGAGATTGACGCGCTTCTCAATGGCGACAGCGAAAGCGCGGAAGATGATAAGAATAAAAGTACGGGCGATAACAATATTCGCCCCTACGACCCGAATACCCAGCGTCGCGTGGTGCGCGAGCGTCTGCAGGCGCTGGAAATCATCAACGAACGCTTTGCGCGTCAGTTCCGTATGGGGCTGTTTAACCTGTTGCGTCGTAGTCCGGATATCAGCGTCGGGGCGATTAAAATTCAGCCGTATCATGAATTCGCCCGTAACCTGCCGGTGCCGACCAACCTGAACCTGATCCACCTGAAGCCGCTGCGCGGAACCGCTCTGTTCGTGTTCTCGCCAAGCCTGGTGTTTATCGCGGTGGATAACCTGTTCGGGGGCGACGGCCGCTTCCCCACGAAAGTGGAAGGTCGCGAATTTACCCACACGGAACAGCGCGTCATCCGCCGTATGCTCAAGCTGGCGCTGGAAGGCTACAGCGACGCATGGAAAGCGATTTATCCGTTGGATGTTGAATATGTGCGTTCGGAGATGCAGGTGAAGTTCACCAACATCACCACCTCGCCGAACGATATTGTGGTCACCACGCCGTTTCAGGTGGAGATCGGTAACCTGGTAGGGGAATTCAACATCTGTATCCCCTTCAGCATGATCGAGCCGCTGCGCGAACTGTTGGTCAACCCGCCGCTGGAAAACTCCCGGCAGGAAGATCAGCACTGGCGCGAAACGCTGGTGAAGCAGGTGCAGCACTCCGAGCTGGAGCTGATTGCCACCTTTGCCGACGTTTCTCTGCGCCTGTCGCGCATACTGCAGCTGAAGCCCGGCGATGTACTGCCGATTGAAAAACCGGACCGCATTATCGCCCATGTCGACGGCGTGCCGGTGTTGACCAGCCAGTACGGCACCCTGAACGGGCAGTACGCGCTGCGTGTAGAACACTTGATTAACCCGATTTTGAATTCGCTGAATGAGGAACAGCCCGATGAGTGACAGCAATAACACGTCCAATGACAATATCTCTGCGGACGATCTGTGGGCTGAGGCGATGGGTGAACAAGCCGCAGCCGACAGCACGTCATCCACGGATAACGTCTTCAAATCGTTAGAGAGTAAAGATCTCGGCGGGTCGCTGCAGGATATCGATCTGATCATGGATATCCCGGTAAAGCTGACCGTTGAGCTGGGCCGCACCAAGATGACCATCAAAGAGCTGCTGCGTCTGACGCAGGGTTCGGTGGTGGCGCTGGAAGGCCTCGCCGGCGAGCCGCTGGATATCCTGATCAACGGCTACCTGATCGCCCAGGGCGAAGTGGTGGTGGTCAATGATAAATATGGCGTGCGCATTACCGACATTATCACGCCCTCTGAACGTATGCGTCGCCTGAGCCGTTAATGATGAACAGCCATACCCAGCAGGCTTCTTCCCTGCACGCCGCACAGCCCGCCTTCTCCACCGGTTCCGCGCTGACTCAGGTCAGCAGCGTGCTGGCGGGCATCGTGCTGCTGATCCTCGCCTGCGCCTGGCTGGCGAAACGCTTCGGCTTCGCGCCCAAGCGTCTTGGCGGCCCGCAGGCGCTGAAAATCAGCGCCAGCGTTCAGGTCGGTCAGCGCGAACGCGTGGTGATTGTCGAGGTAGAAGATGCCCGCCTGGTATTGGGCGTGACCGCGCAGCAGATTACCCATCTGCATACGCTGCCGCCTAAAGATCCCGAACAACAGGATGCGCCGCCCGCCCAGGCGGCACCTGACTTCCGTCAGATTTTACAGACGTTAGTGAAACGTCCCGGAAAACCCCAATGATTCGTCGCCTGCTTCCGTTGCTGCCTCTGCTGCTGTTAGCGCCCGAGGTGCATGCTCAGTTGCCTGGTCTGGTTACGCAGCCGCTGCCTGGCGGCGGACAGAGCTGGTCTCTGCCCGTGCAGACGCTGGTGTTCATCACCTCGCTGACCTTTTTGCCGGCCATTTTGCTGATGATGACCAGCTTTACGCGCATCATCATCGTCTTCGGCCTGCTGCGCAACGCGCTCGGCACGCCGTCCGCGCCGCCGAACCAGGTCCTGCTGGGGCTGTCGCTGTTTCTGACGTTTTTCATCATGGCGCCGGTGTTCGATAAGATCTATCAGGACGCCTACCTGCCGTTCAGTCAGGACAAAATCGCGATGGACGTGGCGCTGGAGAAAGGGGCGCAGCCGCTGCGCGAATTTATGCTGCGTCAGACGCGTGAAGCAGATCTGGCGCTGTTCGCCCGCCTGGCCAATACGGCGCCGATTGCCGGACCGGAAGCGGTGCCGATGCGCATTCTGCTGCCCGCCTACGTGACCAGCGAGCTGAAAACCGCGTTTCAGATTGGCTTCACCGTCTTTATTCCGTTTTTGATTATCGATCTGGTCATTGCCAGCGTGCTGATGGCGCTGGGGATGATGATGGTACCGCCGGCAACGATTGCCCTGCCATTTAAGCTGATGTTGTTTGTGTTGGTGGATGGCTGGCAGCTGCTGGTCGGGTCGCTGGCGCAGAGCTTTTATTCCTGATACCCGGAGCAATCATGACCCCAGAATCGGTAATGGTCCTTGGCCACGACGCGATGAAAGTCGCCCTGATGGTCGCCGCGCCGCTGCTGCTGGCCGCGCTGGTCAGCGGCCTGATTATCAGCCTGCTGCAGGCGGCAACGCAGGTCAACGAACAGACGCTCTCTTTTATTCCTAAAATCCTGGCCGTCGCCGCAACTGTGGTGGTCGCCGGTCCGTGGATGCTGAACCTGCTGCTGGACTATATCCGCACACTGTTCAGCAACCTGCCCTACATGATTGGCTAGCCGAGCTTTCGGCGCGCCGCCTTCCCGGTTTTGAGAGACGCGATTTATGGTAACGCTGGACAGCAGCCAACTTATGCTGTGGGTCGGTCAGTTCTTCTGGCCGATGGTGCGCCTGCTGGCGCTGTTCAGCACTGCGCCGATCTTCAGCGAACATTCCATCAGTAAAAAGGTCAAAATCGGTCTGGCGCTGATGATTACCTGGATCCTCGCGCCGGAGTTGCCGCCGACGAATGTTACGCTGTTTTCCGTGGGCGGTTTTTGGCTGTTGATTCAACAACTGTTGATTGGCATTGCGTTAGGATTCACCATGCAGTTCGCGTTTGCCGCGGTACGCATGGCGGGCGAACTGATCGGATTACAGATGGGGCTCTCTTTTGCTACCTTCTTTGATCCGGGCAGCCGCCTGAATATGCCGGTGCTGGCGCGCTTTCTCGATATGCTGGCGATGCTGCTGTTTTTAACCTTTAACGGTCACCTGTGGCTGATCTCGTTACTGGCGGACAGTTTTCATACATTGCCCATCGGGGGAGACCCACTTAATGCCAATGCATTCCTGGCGCTTGCCAAAGCGGGTGGATTAATTTTCCTCAACGGGATGAGACTTGCGCTTCCGCTAATCATTTTGCTGCTCACCATTAACCTGGCCCTGGGTTTGTTAAACCGCGTTGCACCACAGCTCTCCGTTTTCGCTATAGGCTTTCCTGTAACCTTATCGATCGGAATTTTAACAATTGGCATACTTATGCCCCTGCTTGCTCCTTTCTGTGAGCATCTGTTCAGCGAAGTATTTGATTTACTTTCTGACATACTTTCTGAAATGCCGCAAAAGTAAACTCCAGCATTTCTTAAGCCGCGCTGTATCTATACTTAAGCACCCACAATGTTTCTGCGTACTTTTCGAACCATTTTTATCAGAATTTCACTGAGGAAAATCTGATAAATTGTTTTGGGCGATGAAATTTATTCGCATTAAATGGCGCTTCGCGTATTTTAAAACGGAATTCGCAACGGGCGTAAAGTCAGGTCCAGCACGGGTTAAACACGCAAATGGATGTTTTCGAAAGGAAAAATTTTTCTGCGGTTTTTTCTTGTCTAAATGGAATTTTTACGGCATTGTCGTCGCTCTCGAATTCATCACACATTCGAGAAATAAATGGTTTTAAGATTTGTCCTATCAGGATTATCTTAGTTCTGCGCGATAGTGAAAACGTTCTCAAAAGTTGCATCAGGCGTGCGCCAGGGCAAAATGTCGTTCCGACAGGTAGCCGCTTGCGTTCTGCTGCGCTTAAGGCAGTGATGTTCCCTGCCTGGCGTAAAAATCTGCTGTAGATACAAGGAAGAAAGATGACCTCGGCGATGCGCTGTTAAGAGTTCAGCACAGCTGAGTAAAATTACAAGATTGTTAATAGAAATCTTTCCCGTACCGCAAACGCGTATTCATCGTTGATTTAAACGGATAACAAATTGGTGAGGGTCGCTATCATGCCAACGATTATTATGGATTCATGCAGCTATACACGTCTGGGATTAATGGATTACATGGCAACAAAGGGAGTTAAGAAGAAAAATATCTCATCCGTTAACGATATCGAACAGCTACATATTAAGTGTCAGCAGGTTAAACCTGGCGTTGTCTTTATTAATGAAGAGTGTTTCATTCATGAAGCGGATTCCAGTGAACGTATTCGTAATATTATTTTGCAGCACCCTGACACCATATTTTTTATATTTATGGCGATTGCCAATATCCATTTTGAGGAATATCTCTACGTTCGTAAGAACCTGATTATTACGTCAAAATCGATAAAGTCCGCCACTTTGGATAAATTATTAAGTAGCTACCTGCAGAAAAAGATTAGCACCTCTACCCGCACGTCTTCCGGCATCGACGTCAATCCACTGACGCTCAGCCAGACGGAATCGAATATGCTTAAAATGTGGATGTCAGGTCATGACACCATACAGATTTCCGACAAGATGCAAATTAAAGCCAAGACGGTTTCATCGCATAAAGGCAATATTAAACGTAAGATCAAAACCCATAATAAACAGGTGATCTATCATGTGGTGCGCTTGACGGATAACGTGACATCCGGCATCTACGTGAACGTAAGATAAGTCTCTATGTCAATGTAAGATAAAAGAAAGGCCGGCTTTGCCGGCCTTTCTTTTTGCTTTTCTGTTTTGCGATCTGCCTCTCATTTATCCCGCTAAGCCTTTTGCCGGGGTTGCCGATGCTTATTACGGATCTGACATCGCCTACCTTACCTACAGAGAGCAAAAGGATATGAAAACCACCTCCCCTGACGGGGCCCATGACCGGGTCAGTTTTTGGCAGCATCTGCGTTTGGTTCCCATGTTCACTACGATTTTCACCGGCATTCTGGTGCTTTTCGCCCTGAGCATTGGCCTTTCCGGCTGGTTTTTACAGCAAAGCAACCGGTCGCTGGATGAGGCGACGCAGGAAATTCAGATACGCATGGCGCTCTCCAACAGCTCCAACCATCTGCGCACCGCCAGGCTGCTGGTGATCCACGCCGCCGCCGCCGCGCGCATCGGCGAAATGGATGAGTTTCGCGCCATTCTGGGCGCGGTGGAAAAGCGTCTTGGTCAGGCACAGCAAAACTTTACTACCTACCTTAATCGTCCCAATAAAGGCGACGCGGACAGCGCGCTGGACGCGCCGCTGCAGGAGCGTTTCAACGCCTACCTGACGAAAGGCGTGACGCCGATGGTGCAATCGGCGAAACAGGGCAGCTTCGAAGGGGCGATCGCCCAGGAAACCGATGTTACCCGCAAACTCGACGATGCCTATAACGCCGTGCTGTTAAAGGCGATTCAGATCCGCACCGCGCGCGCTGAGGCGATCAATCAGCGGGCCAGTGCCCAGTCTCAGCTGGGCTATCTGATTATGGGCGCGGCCTTTGCCGTTGCGCTGGCGCTGACGCTGATGACCTTTATCTTCCTGCGTCGCGTAGTGATCCAGCCGCTGCATCAGGCAGGGGAAAGCATCGCGCGCATCGCCGCAGGCGACCTGACCGCCCCGCCCCGCAGTTGGGGCCGCAGCGAGATTGGCGTGCTGAGTGCCAATCTGCAGGCGATGCAGCGCTCACTGGTGACCACCGTCGGCGTCGTGCGCGAAGGTGCGGTGGCGATCTACCAGGGATCCGGCGAGATCAGCGCCGGCAATACCGATCTCTCGTCGCGTACCGAACAACAGGCCTCAGCGCTGGAGCAGACCGCCGCCAGCATGGAGCAGCTGACCGCCACGGTGAAACAGAACGCCGATAATGCCCATCATGCCAGCCAGCTGGCAGCCGACGCCTCCGGTAAAGCGCGCGAAGGCGGCGATATCGTCAGCGGCGTTATCAGCACCATGAACAATATCTCCGGCAGCTCAAAGAAAATCGCCGAGATCACGACAGTTATTAACAGTATCGCTTTCCAGACCAATATTCTGGCGCTGAACGCCGCGGTGGAAGCGGCACGCGCTGGCGAACAGGGGCGCGGTTTTGCCGTGGTCGCCAGCGAAGTGCGCAACCTTGCGCAACGCAGCGCGCAGGCGGCGAAAGAGATTGAGGGGCTGATCGCCGAATCGGTCAATCTGATTGGTCGCGGTTCTGAGCAGGTTAGCCATGCGGGCACCACCATGACCGACATTGTCGAGGCGGTTCGCCGTGTGACCGATATTATGGCGGAGATCGCCGCCGCCTCCGATGAGCAGAGCCGCGGTATTCAACAGGTCAGCCAGGCGGTAACGGAAATGGATAACGTGACGCAGCAAAACGCCTCGCTGGTGGAAGAGGCGTCATCCGCCGCCGCTTCGCTGGAGGAGCAGGCCGCGCGCCTGACGCAGGCTGTTGCTGCGTTTCGTCTGTCGCAGCAAGAAACGGTTTCGCCGCTGAAAAGCGTCGCGTCGCAGAAAGCGCCGTCCGCCGCGAAACTGCGCCCCGCGCTGGCCGAAAATGAAAACTGGGAAACCTTTTAACGGGCGGGCTTCGCGCCATAAAAAAACACCTCCACAGGAGGTGTTTTTCTTTAAACATTGCCCACCAGACGCGGAAAGCGAAAAGCGGCAGCCCCTTTAACCGGCGGGCTCCGCGCCATAAAAAAACACCTCCACAGGAGGTGTTTTTCTTTAAGCATTGTCCACCAGGCGGGGAAAGCGAAAAGCGGCAGCCCCTTTAACCGGCGAGCTTCGCGCCATAAAAAAAACACCTCCACAGGAGGTGTTTTTCTTTACGCGTTGCCCGTTACGGGCTCAACGAAAATGCCGTCATCGTGCCCGGTTTCGTTGAAAAACCAGATGCCCAGCGGATAATCTTCCAGCGCCACCAGATACATGGTGCCTTCATTAAAATCCTCTACCGCCAGTACGGTGCCAGGCCGCCGTGGGCCGCCATCGGTTTTTACCGTGACGCGATCGTTTACCTTCATGTTTATCTTGCTCCCCTGCTCAGGCCATTAGCGTTACAGCGGAGAATAAACGGCGAATTAACGTCGCGCAATAACCCAGACCGCATGAATGATACCGGGAATATAGCCCAACAGCGTCAGCAGGATATTCAGCCAGAATGCGCCGCCGAAACCTACCTGTAAAAAGACCCCCAGCGGCGGTAACAAAATGGCAATAATAATGCGCAATAAGTCCATAACCTCTCCTGTGTTGTTGATTTTATCCATGGGTAAGTGTAGCAGCCGCGTAATTTATTGCCTGTAAGGTCAGGTAAAGGTTAAGAAATATCTTGGGCGCCTTTTCATTTCCTTAACGTTTTGCTGCAAGACTTCTGACGGGGGTTTTGCCTACACTTATTGCCACTGCACCAACCCCACAGGCGCAGTCAACCTAAAAGTAACAAGGATTTTTGCCCGCGCAGCGCGGGCTTTTTTTTGCGTATTTTCTTATTTATCCCTGCACGCGATCCCGGTCGCAATAACCGCCTGCACATCACCTATACTTTTGGCGTCCATCCTGATGCCGGAGGGAATTATGACGCATAACCGTATTAGCCGCGCGCCGTCAGACGAGATTGCCCGTCAGACCCCCACTGGTGCGGAGGGCGTTCAGCGCCTTGATGGCTGGAGCGAATGGGCGTATCAGGATGCGGAACGCGGCGCGGACGACAAGCCGGCGCTGGATGAGGCGTTTGAACTTGATATTCATGACTGTTCCGTCAGCGAGCGACATCGCTAAGCACGCTTGCGCCAGCAAGGGGCGTTAAGGGTACGTTAGTGAGTCACAGTGGTGCTAACGGGCTTTATCAGCGGCGTTGCTATGTGCGTTTCCGTTAGCGAATGACCCAAGGGCTTTTGTCAGCGTCATTGATCTGTGCGTTTCCATCAGCAAATGGCGCTGATGGGCCTGGGCCAGGCGCGTTTCCGTTAGCCAATGGCTCTGGAGGGGGATGTCATAAGCAGGCACTTTCACATTTTTCCGGACGCGCGTCAGAGCGGGCATAAAAAAATCCCGACCTGGTTGGGCCGGGATGACAGAGTCGTCAATGAAATTCGTTACACCAGGAAATTCCTTATAACGGCGACAGAGTACGTTAATTATTCCTTAAGATAAATCTCATTCACCCGGTATAACGCCTTTTATTTAACCGATATTGCCCATGCTGCGCTGGAAAAGCAGAGATTTTTCACTTTATTAGACGCGCACCCCATCCTGATCCGGCGCTTAACAAATCGCCTGATTTCCAGACTATTCTGAGCGAGTTCGCCACCTCCTGGTTACCCCGCCGCCCGTCAGAGTTAACAACTCTCGTTATACTTAGGCAGAGTCGCTACCGTATCGGACGCCGTTACTATGAGGACTTTGGCATGCCGAATTTGCAAGATCCCTTAATGATCGTCACTGACCTCGACGGGTCGCTGTTAGATCACCATACCTACAGCTGGCAGCCGGCGGAGCCGTGGTTAACACGGCTGCGCGAGGCGCATATTCCGCTGGTGATTTGTACCAGCAAAACCTCAGCGGAGATCATTCCGCTGCAGCAGCAGCTTGGTTTTCCCGGCGCACCCTTTATCGCCGAGAACGGCGCGCTGGTGCAGCTTGAAAATGCGCAGGGTGAAATGGTGCGTCACCACGCCGGCAAAGACTACAGCGAAATTTGCCACTGTCTGCGCCGTCTGCAGCAGCAGCACCATTTCCGCTTTACCGGCTTTATCGATTTTACTGAAAAAGAGCTGGCGGATATCACCGGCCTGCCGCCCGCCGGCGCCGCGCTGGCGCGCATGCGCGAGGCGTCGGAAACCCTGGTATGGCGCGACAGCGATGAGCAGCTTGCCCTGTTCCGCCAGGCGCTGGAGCAGGAATCACTGATGCTAGTGCAGGGCGGCCGCTTCTGGCACGTAATGCCGAAAGGCAGCGGTAAAGGCGAAGCGCTGCGCTGGCTGCTGCAGAATATGACCACCTCAGGAGGGAAGCGCTTTATTACCGTCGGGCTGGGCGACGGCCCTAACGACGCGCCGATGCTGGACAGCGTCGATTACGCCGTAGTGATCAAGGGATACAGCAAGAACCCGGTGGAGCTGACGCGCCAGGATGAGCGTCACGTCTATCAAACCATGGAATATGGCCCCGCTGGCTGGTGCGAAGGCCTCGACTATTTTATCTCACAGGAATGACTCAGGCGCGGCCGCAGGCCCGTTTGCTTGATGTGGAGCCAGATATGAGTGATTTTTTCCAGAACGGTGTCATAACGAATTTTCATAACCTGACCGGCCGCCCGACCGAGGCGCTGGAAAGTGAAATGGTGCAGTTTGCGCGTAAGCGCAAGATGGGATTGATTCTGCCGTCGCTGTTTTCCGAGCTGGAAGGTCCGGCGCTGAGCCATATTGTCGATGAGCTGGCGAAGGTGCCCTACCTGGAGGAAATTGTTATCGGGCTCGATCGCGCCGATCGCGATCAGTTTCTTTTCGCACGCGATTTCTTTTCGCGCCTGCCGCAGCGCCACCGCATTTTGTGGAACGACGGACCACGCCTGAAGGCGTTGGATGCGGAGCTGGATAAAGAGGGGCTGTCGCCAACCCAGCCGGGCAAAGGCCGCAACGTCTGGTTCTGCACCGGCTACACGCTCGCCTCCGATCGCAGCAGCTGCGTTGCGCTGCACGACTGCGATATCGTTACCTATGAGCGCGGCATGCTGGCGCGCCTGCTCTACCCGCTGGCGAACCCGGCGTTTGAGTATGAGTTCTGCAAAGGCTTCTATGCCCGCGTGGCGAACAACAAGCTCAACGGCCGCGTCGGCCGCCTGCTGGTGGGGCCGCTGCTGCGCTCGCTGCAGCAGGTCTATGGCCATTCAGACTATCTCGACTACCTGACCAGCTTCCGCTATCCGCTCTCGGGCGAATTTGCCATGCGCACCCATGTGCTGAACGGCATTAAAATCCCCGGCGACTGGGGACTGGAAATCGGCGTGCTGTCAGAAATTTACCGCAACTACACCACGCGGCAGACCTGCCAGGTGGAGATCGCCCACAACTACGATCACAAACATCAGCCGCTATCAGAAGAGGATGGCACCGGCGGCCTGCGCCGCATGAGTAACGATATCGTGCAGTCGCTGATGCGCAAGCTGGCGACCATGGGCGTAAACCTGACCAGCGATTCGTTCCGCGTGCTGAAAGCGACCTACTACCGCAACGCGCTCGATATGATGGAGATTTACAGCCACGAAGCGAGTATGAACGGGCTGCATTTCGATCAGCACAGCGAAGAGGCGGCGGTCGAGATGTTTACCCAGGCGATCCTCGACGCCGGACAGGCGTTTATGGAAAGACCTAACGACAAACCCTTTATCCCCAGCTGGAGCCGCGTCCAGTCCGCTTTCCCCGATATTTTGCAGCGTATCTATCAGGCGGTGGAAGAGGATAACCAAGGCAACGTCTAACCCTGCCAGCAGACGCGGTTGCGGCCGCCCTGCTTCGCCAGATAAAGCCTGCGGTCGGCTGCCGATTGCAGGCTTTCAATCGTCCAGGTTCCCTGTTCGCTACTGCTGGCGACGCCGAACGATGCGGTGATCTGCAAAGTCAGCCGGTCGTCGATAGCGACCTTTTCCGCCGCCAGCGCTGCCCGTATCCGCTCCGCCACGCCGCACGCATCTTCATGCCCGGTCTCCGGCAGCAGCAGGCAAAACTCTTCGCCGCCGATGCGCCCGCAGAGATCGCTTTCCCGCAGCTGCTGTTCAATAATTCGCGCCGTGTGCCTGAGCGCCTGATCCCCGGCGTGATGGCCCCAGCTGTCGTTCACCCGTTTAAAATAGTCGATATCGAGCTGGATCAGCGCCAGCGGCTGCTGATGCCGCTCGCACAGCGCGCTAAGCGGACGCGCTCGTTCGAAAAAGGCGCCGCGGTTGAGTAGCTGCGTCAGCGGATCGTGACTGGCGCGCTGATAGAGCTGATGCTGCAGCCCCAGGAGCCGATCGATCAGACGATGAATGGTATACCAGGCAACCAGCAGCAGCAGGGTAAAGAGCAGCCAGGTGAACAGCAGCACCAGCGAAACACGCCCTACCTCCCCCTGAATGCTCTCTTTCCAGGTCTGAATGCTAAGCAGTACGCCGTCGAAATCGTTCATGCGCCGCCAGCTGACAAAGCGCGCGCCCAGGCGCAGCTGCCCTTTATCAGCCCTGGCCGTCTGCTGACGCAGCAGCTCCCTCTCCTGCACGCTCAGATCATGCCCCTGCTTATAGGGAAAATTATCCGAGGCGGCCAGCGTATTCATGGCGCGGTCAAGCAGCAGAACGGCGCCCTGCCGGCCCGACGGCAACGCCTGTTGCAGGTAGGCGTGAACGCGATCGCTGGCGAAATCCATCGCCAGCACGCCGTACCAGTAATCCTCGCCGTCGACCGGCACGCTGACGGTCACCATGGCGCCTTCGTTCAGGCCACCCTGATAGACCTGGGTCCAGCGCAGCCGGCGCAGCGGATTGCTTTCGGGGGTCATCTCCGTGAAGTAGCTGCGCTGCGCCATAATGCGGTAGTTGTCCAGCGCCTGCTGGTTGCTGCTGGGTGGAAAAGAGCTAACGAAAAACCCGGCGCGTGAGAGATACCAAAGCCGCCGCTCAAAATCTTTTTCCGGTTCGGTAAACTGCAAAATAAAGCTGAACTCCAGCGCCGCGCCGACTTCTTTCTGCAGGCGCGCCCAGTCGCTGCGGTCGAGCAGCCCGTAAGCGCTCAGCTCGTGATCGGAAATGCCGCTCAGCGGCATATTACGTTGTGTATTGACGTTCAGGCTCCAGCTCGTCTTGCGACGCAGCTGGCTAAACAGCCGGATGGCGCGGCGGCTGTTGTCGGACTCCAGCGGATTGACCAGCGCATACTGCAGGATGCGGCGATAGAACAGCATCTTATCGAGGCTGGACTGAAACTGCCGCTCCAGATTATTGGCGATGGCGGAAACTCTCCCCTGACGCTCGGCTTCATAGGTTCTTTTCAATACCACCGCCTCGCGCCAGGTCAGGGCGGAAGAGAAAAGCAGCACGACAATAAAGCAAACATGAACGATAGCGTGCGGGTGCCGGTCCGATCCCCGACGGCGAAGCAACGCATGATTCAACACGCTCGGTACTCCTGATTGCACTCAGATTAGTAGCAGTGTAGCCAGAAACCCGCCGGCAAGGCGGGCCGGCAGATAATGCGCCCGCTACTCTTTTGGGCGGCCCTGCGCGGGCGGTTTGGCTTCCAGACGGCGCAGCTTGTTCCACGCCCGCCGAATGCCGCGCGGCGCCATCTGGCTGGCGTAGCGTTCGAAAATGGCGGTGCGGCGGCGCTGCTCTCTGCGGTTGTCATACCACATCATGCCGCCGCGCAGTATAGCGAAGGCCACGCCCAGCAGGTACCCCCACTCTTGTAGAGTGAGGCGGGTCAAATAGCCTTTCGCGAGGCCGGATAACAGCAACAACAGGTTCATTACGATGTCCATCCCCTTCTCCCAACGATAAAAAGGATGAATCAATAATGAACCATTGGTACATAAATAACAAGAACAATTAGTTCATTTTGTTAATGGGATCGCTTAACCTAAATTTTCCCATTTGGCTTCCACCACAACGCCGATGATGCGGCAGTCATCGTGGATTTCCTGCATTTTATATTCAGGATTTAACGGCTTAAGGTATTTGCGCCCGCCATCTTCGATATAGCGCTTAAAGGTTGCCTCGTTGGCATTAATCAGGCGGGCAACCACCAGCTTTCCTGATGTGGCGGGGATATCGGGATCGACCAGAATCATCATCCCTTCCGGAATGCTCAGCCCGACGGGCGAGGTCATCGAATCACCTTTGACCTCCAGCCAGAAGCTGTTTTCGCTGACATGGCGCGTGGTGGCGGGCCAGCGATCGATCTCGGCGCGCGACCAGGGTTCGACCGCCTCGCTCCAAAGCCCGGCGCTCACCCAGCTAATCAGCGGATAGCAGTGCGTGGCGGGCGCCTGGTTGACGCTGCGTACGTTGTTATCCAGCCGGGTCGAACCGAGCTGCAGCCACTCGCGGCTGACGTCAAGATAGTCGGCCAGCGCCTGAATTTTGCCGTCGCGCGGCAGTGCTTCGCCATTGAGCCATTTGCCCACCGCGCGCGGCGTGACCGCCAGCGCCCGCGCCAGCGCGACGCCGCGGCCGTGCGCCTCCAGCCCTTTACGATTGCAGGCTTCGATAAGCCTGGCGGAAAACGCCTGACGAGAGGTTTCTTCTGACATGGTTCACCTGGTTCATCTGTTACGCGCCAAAAAGGCGCAAAAAAGGAAATAATGAACCAAATGTACAAAATCGATACCCGCCAGTCAATACCGGCGGGTGCGGGAGAGGAAGTTAGCTGGCGAGCTGGCGGTCGAGAGCGACCGGGGAAAGTTCATCTTCGCGGAACGCTTCACGACGCACGCTGTAGCCGTCGTACCAGCGACACTCCACCATTCCGCTGGCGATGCCGGTGACGATCATGGTTTGACCACCCTCGATATGCTTCACTTCATCGCTGACGCTGATAAACATAATGCGGCCTCCTGAGTTAGGTTAAAAAGCACTCATTATGTATAGCAGGCAGCACCTGAATTTTCCTGCGCGACAGATAAAAAGCCGGAGCTGACACGCAACAGCCAGTGAAAAATAAGGAAAATAAACAAAGCCTGTAAAAATTGACGCAGCGGTTTAACGACATAGCCCCCTGAAAAGCAGGCATAAAAAAAACGGACCTGAGTCCGTTTTTGCCATTTTGACCACCGCGGTCGCCCGCGGCGTACGGCCGAAAATCAGATTTTGCAGCCTTCGCAGTCCGCTTCGTCATCCATCAGCTCGGGCAGTTCGCTCGCTTTCTTTTCCGCGTTGGCCTGCGCCTCTTCCAGCTGGGCGTCAATATCAAATTCAAACATATCGTCGTTCATGGCATGCTCCCGTTAATCAACTTTCGCCGCTCTTTATACCTTAAGCGCGCAGCTTCGCAATCAGATTTACCACCAACAGCACGATCGACCCAATGATAAAGCCGATCACCAGGTTGGCGCCGTTTTCCAGCAGCGTAGCGATAAAGCCGGCGAAACCGGCGCTAAAATGGGTGATGGCGTGATGCAGTGCCGGAATGCCATGCACCACAATGCCGCCGCCCACCAGAAACATCGCCAGCGTGCCGACCACCGACAGGATCTTCATCAACCAGGGCGCCGCCACCAACAGCACTTTGCCGATGCCGCGCGCCACGGCGGATGCTTTCTCGCTCAGCCAGTAGCCCAGGTCATCCAGCTTAACGATACCCGCCACAATGCCGTAAACGCCGATGGTTACCAGAATGGCGATGCCGGCCAGAATAATCACCTGGTTCAGCAGCGGCGCGTCGGAGACGATGCCGAGCGTGATAGCAACAATCTCCGCCGACAGAATAAAATCGGTGCGCACCGCGCCTTTGATTTTCTTCTTCTCGTAGCCGACCGGATCTTGCTCCACCAGCTTCTTCAGCCGCAGCTGACGCGCCTCCGGCGATTCGGCGTTTTTATCGTGATGCAGGCTGTGCATCACCTTCTCCACGCCCTCATAGCAGAGATAGGCGCCGCCCAGCATCAGCAGCGGCGTGATCGCCCAGGGGGCGAAAGCGCTGATCACCAGCGCCAGCGGCACCAGAATCAGCTTATTTAAAAACGACCCTTTCGCAACGCCCCAGACAACCGGCAGTTCGCGGTTGGCCTTTACGCCGGTGACCTGCTGCGCATTCAGCGACAGATCGTCGCCCAATACGCCGGCGGTTTTCTTTGCAGCGACCTTGCCCATGACAGAAATGTCATCCAGCAATGTCGCGATATCATCAAGCAATGTCAGTAAGCTACTTCCAGCCAAGTTAAATTCCTTATTTTACAGTTCATCATGCTGACAACAGGGGCAAACCTGTATCTCGCTGACCGCCATATCGGCGATGCCTTCACAATCCCACTCAACCCGCACCGGCCCTTCCCCGGCGTGATGGTGCAGGTATTTACTGACCGCGCTTTCCGTCATGCCGGTGATCACTTCTGTCGCCACCAGCGTTTCGCCAACATAGACCCGCGCCGTAGCGCGCGTGTTGACCATGCGCTCTCCCTGTAGCTTGTAGAGTCGCCGTACCGTCAGTTTAATGCTGGACATGCTCTCCCCCGGAGTGTTCAGGCTAAAACAGCGATCTAAGCAATTATGGTTCGCTTTGGCAAACTTTGCGCCGGATCACGCTGCGCCCCCGGCAAAAAAGCAGGTAATTTTGCCGGGTTCATGGCAGATTAAAAACCTTTTATTACAGATGGATTGGAAAAAATGTCGCGTTCCGCTGCCTCGCCGCTGCCCTTAGCGCTGGCGCTGTTTACTTTATATATCGTCTGGGGCTCTACCTATTTCGCTATTCGGCTCGGCGTGGAAAGCTGGCCGCCGATGATGCTGGCGGGGCTGCGCTTTTCGCTGGCCGGACTGATCCTGCTGGCGTTTCTGCGCTGGCGCGGTCAGCCGCTGCCGAACGCCCGCGCCGCGCTCAATGCGTGCCTGATTGGCCTGCTGCTGCTGGCGGTCGGCAACGGACTGGTGACGCTGGCGGAACATCAGCAGGTGCCGTCCGGGCTGGCGGCGGTAATGGTGGCGACGGTGCCGCTGTTCGCCATGTGTTTCAGTCGGCTGTTCGGCATCCGCACGCGCAAAATCGAGTGGCTCGGCATTCTGGTCGGGCTGGCGGGCATTGTGCTGCTGAACAGCGGCGGCCATCTGGCGGGCAATCCACAGGGGGCGATTCTGGTGCTGATTGCGGCGCTCAGCTGGGCATTCGGCTCGGTGCTGGGGTCGCGCATCGTGCTGCCGCAGGGGGCGATGGCGGGCGCGATAGAGATGCTGGCGGCGGGCGCGGCGCTGCTGTTGACCAGCGCGCTGAGCGGCGAGCGCCTGAGCGCGCTGCCCGATCTGCAGGGTTTTCTGGCGCTGAGCTATCTGATGCTGTTCGGCTCGATTATCGCCATCAACGCCTATATGTATCTGATCCGTAACGTCTCGCCGGCGATCGCTACCAGCTACGCCTATGTGAACCCGACGGTGGCGGTACTGCTTGGCACCTCGTTCGGCGGCGAAACGCTCTCGGCGCGCGAATGGCTGGCACTGGCGGTGATCATTTTCGCCGTGGTGCTGGTGACGCTGGGCAAGACGCTGTTCCCCGACCGCCGCGGCGTGTAACGCCCTGCCGGTTTTCAGCGCGGCGGACAGGCCTGGTCCGGCGACAACGTTTCAGCCTGGCGGACAGGCCTGGTCCGGCGACAACGTTTCAGCCTGGCGGACAGGCCTGGTCCGACGACAACGTTTCAGCCTGGCGGCTCGGTCTGTTCCGCCGGCAGCGTAAGCGGATGCATACCCTGGTGATCGATGGCGGCGTTACTCTCGCTCGCCAGAATCCACTCTTCCAGCCGGACGATGATCGCCTCGTCATCCAGCTTTAGCTTGCCGCGCAGTGCGCACTCCCACACTACCAATACTTTCCACTGCTGCTGCGTCAGCTGCTCGATATGGCGTCGATCGCGCGCCACATTACTGCCGATCTTACCCATCCAAAAGGCGGTGCGGGTGGCGGGTACCTTAAACAAATAGCAGTGATGGTGATGCCAGAAACAGCCGTGGACGAAAATGATCGCCCGCTGTTCATCCAGCACAAAATCGGGCCGTCCCGCCAGATTTTTATCCTGTACCCGATAGTGAAAGCCGCGATCGGTCAGCAGATTACCCAGACGCTGCTCAATGGCGGTATCGCGCGTGCGAATGGCGCGCATGTTCTTGCTGCGCACGGCGGCGGTATGCACATCGGCCATATTATTCCTCCTTGTGGTCTGTTAACAGTGTATGCGTCGTCGGAAGAAACCGGCAAACCGTCGTCGCGCCGGCTGCAATAATTTACAAGCCAGCCGTCGCGCGAACTGCCAGACTGCGGGTTTTATCGAGGAGAAAAACCATGACGCAACTGCTGTGCTACAGCGAACCCGAGGCGACGCGCTGCGCTGCGCGGCTTACCGACTGGGGAGATGATGAAAAGGGAAGCTGGATCGCCGTCGACCGCACGGTTTTCTATCCGCAGGGCGGTGGCCAGATGTCCGACCGCGGCGCGCTGACGCTGGGCACGCAGTCGCTGCCCTGTTCGCTGGCGCTGCTGCGCGACGGCGCGGTGCGCCATTACCTGCCCACGCTGCCGGAAAGCCTTGAGCGCGGCGCGCCGTTGCAGCTGGCTATCGATGCGCCCTTCCGCCTTATGGCGTCGCGATCGCACAGCGCCGGGCACCTGATCTCGCATGTGGTGGAAACGCTGCGCCCCGGGCTGGTGCCCGACAAAGGGCACCATTTTCTGCCGGGCGCCTATGTGGCGTTTCAGGGCGAGCTGGCTGATGAGCCGGAAAGCTTTTTACGGCTGGTGCAGCAGCAGACGGAGGCCGCCATCGCCGCCTCGCTGCCAGTGCGCATCGGCGCGAGAACGTTCAGCGACATCGCCGCGCTACGCCCTGAACTGGCGGACAAAATCCCGCAGCAGCCGCAGATCCGCACCGTCGCCATTGGCGACTATCGTCCTTTCGCCTGTGGCGGCACGCACGTGTCCCACAGCGGGGTTATCGGCGCGCTGGCGCTGCGGAAGATTAAGGTGAAAAACGGCGTACGCATAAGCTATGAGCTGTTATCCGACTGACGACGCCAACGCCTCCGCGATACGTTGTTGCGTGGCGAAAGGCGCGACGGCAAACCTCTTCTGTTACCAGGCGGAAGGGGCGACGGCGAACGCCTGACGAAAGGCGCGGCTGAAGTGGCTTTGATCGTAGAAACCCACCTCCGCCGCCACCTGCGCCACGCTGTATTCGGGCCGGCTCAGCAGGCGGCACGCCTGTTCCAGCCGTAACCGTTTCAGCCAGGCGTGCGGCGTCATGCCGGTATGCTGCTGAAAGCGACGAAGAAACTGAAAACGGCTCAGGCCGCACAGCGTCGCCAGCGTCTGCAGCGAGAGCGGTTGGCCGAGATGCGCATAGCAGTAATCACGCACCCGCTGAAATTCACGCCGCGACAGCCCAGCCCGCCGCTAACCGGCATTGGCCGCAGCGCGCCCTGCTGAATCACCAGCGGCGCCAGCAGCAGCAGCGCGGCGGCATCGAAACGCTCCTGATACGCGGCCGCCCCGGCGTGCAGATGCCACAGCTGCCGGCTCAGCAACGGCGCATCGACAATTGCCGGGCCGCACTCAAAGCGCTGCGGTGCGTCGGTAATCTCCTGCGCCAGGGTTTGCAGCAGCGCCGGCGCAAGGCGAAAGGTTCTCAGCGTATAGCCGCCATCCCCTTCGCGCGTGCCGGTATGCACTTCGCCGGGTGGCATGATGGCGATGCGCCCGCGCGTCAGCAGATCGGAGCGGCCGCTAAAATCCTGCCGCTGCACGCCGTCGGCGATCAGGCCAATATGGTAATCAAGATGAAAATGGGGGGCGAAATCGGAATGGGTCAAATGCGCTTCGCCCAGCACCATGCCGGGCAACGCCTGTGGATGATAATAGCTGACGCGCTCCTGCGGCTTCTCCTGCGCGCCCATTATCGCTTGCTCACCGCCTCGGCGATCCATGGCCGCAGCAGCTGCGCCACGGCGGCGAACACCGGCACGATGACCGAGTTGCCGAACTGGCGATAGGCCTGGGTGTCGGAGACCGGAATGCGGAACGGCCGCCCTTCCGGCGTCTCAAATCCCATCAGCCGGGCACATTCGCGCGGCGTCAGCCTCCGCGGACGCCGCTGCTGGTTATCGGGATGGTCGAAATTGGCTTCGCCAAGGGCGCGATCCCAGCCGCGGTCGATCAGGATCTCCGAACCGTCTTTGTAGTAGCGCGCTGACAGCGTGCGCACCACACCGTGCGTGCTGGCAGGATCGAACAGGCCATAGCCGAAGCCGTTGCCACGCGCCTGATGTTTGCGCGCATAGTTATAGAGATACTTCCAGAGCGTCGGCGTCAGGATATATTTCGCGTCAACCTGCGGCTCCAGCAGCTCCGCCAGCGTACGGCGACGCTGCGGCCAGAAGCGGGAGATATCGCGCAGGGTAAAGCCCGGCTTTAGCCCCAGCTCGCGGCGGAAGCCCACCAGCACGATGCGCTCGCGGTGCTGCGGCAGAAAATGCTGACCATCGATGATTTTCGGATCCGGCCCGGCGGCATCGGCGTCCGCCACGTCATAGCCCAGCTCGTCCAGCGTCTGCATAATGATGCGGAAGGTGTTGCCCTTATCGTGGCTTTTCAGGTTCTTCACGTTCTCCAGCACGAAGATGGCCGGCTTCTTGGCGGCGATAATACGCGCCACATCGAAAAAGAGCGTGCCCTGCGCCTCACAGGCGAAACCGTGCGCGCGGCCCAGCGCATTTTTTTTAGAAACCCCCGCCAGCGAAAAAGGCTGGCAGGGAAAGCCCGCCAGCAGCACATCATGATCCGGCACGCTCTGATCGATATGTCGCCAGGCGGTTTGCTCATCGATATCGGCGCGCTGGCTTAGAGTGACGTCGCGGATATCCTGATTAAAGCGGTGCTGCTGTTCGTCGCAGTACCAGTTGGCCTTATAGGTACGCACCGCATGTTTGTTCCATTCGCTGGTAAACACGCACTGACCGCCGATAGCCTCAAAGCCGCTGCGAATGCCGCCGATGCCGGCGAAAAGATCGATAAAGCGAAAGGCGTAGTCGGGATGGTGCGCAGGCGGCGTGGGCAGCATGTGCTGTAGCAGCGCCCTCTCCTCGTCGGTCAACAGGCGCTGACGCCCCTGGCCGGTTTGCCAGCGGCTGAGCGATTCGCGCGTCCATTCATACTGGCGCGACCGACACAATTCGGCCGCCACGGTTTTCCGATCGTAAACCGCCAGCACTTTTTGCAGCAGCTGCCTGTCTTCGATGTGCTTCCGCTGCGCATCTGCCTGCGCCTGTTGCGCCAGCGGCGGTGCCACTTCGTCAAATTCGCTCATAACTTTGCTGTTTTAGAAAAAAGTGGCGCAAGTGTAACATCTGTTTGACCCGGCGCTCCATCAGTTAGCGTCGCGCTTTGCCGGCTTTGCGGGGTGACAACCTCTGGCTGCACCCTTACACTTGGCGCACGTTATTTTCAGGAGAGCCGAAATGAGCGAAACTGACCGCCCGTTGCTGTCGCTGCCCGGCGGCGCCGATAAACTGCTGTTGCATTCCTGCTGCGCCCCCTGCTCCGGGGAGGTGATGGAAGCGCTACACGCCTCCGGCATCGACTACACCATTTTCTTTTACAACCCCAATATCCATCCGCAGAAAGAGTATCTGCTGCGCAAAGAGGAGAATATCCGCTTTGCCGAGCAGCATGGCGTTCCCTTTGTCGACGCCGATTACGATACCGACAACTGGTTCGAACGTGCCAAAGGCATGGAGTGGGAGCCGGAGCGCGGTGTGCGCTGCACCATGTGCTTCGATATGCGCTTTGAGCGTACCGCGCTTTACGCCTGGGAGCATGGCTTCCCGGTGATCTCCAGCTCGCTGGGCATTTCGCGCTGGAAGAATATGCAGCAGATCAACGACTGCGGCCAGCGCGCGGCGGCGCCTTATGAAGGCATGACTTACTGGGACTACAACTGGCGCAAAAAAGGCGGCTCGGCGCGCATGATTGAGATCAGCAAACGCGAGCGCTTCTACCAGCAGGAGTATTGCGGCTGCGTCTACTCGCTGCGCGACAGCAACCTGCACCGCAAATCCCAGGGCCGTCCATTAATTAAGCTGGGCGTGCTTTATTACGGCGATGAGGAAAAGTAACCCCGCCGCTTCTGCCTGCGATTTGTCTTAATTCAGCAAGAGAGACTGAAACTGCGTCCGGCGTGGTCGCTGTCACAAAATTGACACCGACTGCGCCAATACTCCTTTTTATTTTTTCGGAAAGGATTATGTCGCTACTTTCAGTACTGTCCCCGCGCCTGGCGCGCCGTCCCGCTTTTCGCCTGCCCGCGTTTCTCTTCAGCCTCAGCGGCGCATTCTGGAGCTTCCTCGCCCTGTTTTGTCTGCTGCAGTGCGCCAGCGTGTTGATGATCACCCTGTCGGTCAATCACAGCCACGCCACGGTGGAAACCGCGCGGCAGCTGCATAAGCGTCAGGCGCTGCTGGAGAACGCGCGCGTCGCGCTGCTGACCGCCAGCGACAACAGCCATCGCGCCGGCATCTGGTTTATGCAGGATAAAGAGAGCGGTTCCGTCGACAGCTGGAAGCCGCTCGCTGCCAGCGCGACGCAGTCGCTGGCCGAGGCGCAATCGCTGTTTGCCCGCTACGGTGCGCCGCCGGACAGCCCGCTGACGCAGAGCTTCATCCAGCTGACGCAGGGCCTGCAGGAGCAGCTGAAAAGCCTTAACGACAACACTATCGACGGCTTTTTTATGGTACCGATGGAGGCATTCCAGCAGCAGTTCAGCGACGCCTGGCGCGCCACGCTGACGGAGTCCGATCGGCAGGCCGGCGCCACCAACGACGCGACGCTGCATTCGCTGACCGAAAGCCGCAACCTGCTGCTGCTCTTCTCGCTGCTGTTGCTGGCGATGCTGGCGACAGCGGGATGGCTGCTGCTGCGCGGCGTACTGCGGCCGCTGAACCAGGCGGCCAGCGCGCTAAAGCATATTGCCACCGGCAACCTGACCCAGCCGCTGACACGGCGCGGCCGCCAGTCGCATGAGATGGCGCAGCTGTGGCAGGCGATGACGCAGATGCAGCAGGGCCTGCAGCATATCGTGCAGGAGATCAACGCCATTGCCGGCGCGGTGATGCAGAGCGCCGAGGGCATGGTGCGGCAGAGCGACACCCTTAATCACAGTAATCAGCAGCAGAGCAGCGCGTTTGCCCATATCTCCTCCCGCCTGTCGCGCATGGCGGAGGAGGTCGAAAACAGCAGCCGTTTTACCCATCACGCCACCCGGCAGGTGCAGCATACCGATAGCCTGACCCAGCGCTGCGGCGAAATGGTCAATCAGGTTGATACCCATATGCAGGATATCGTGCTGGCATCGGGCGAAATCGCCGGCATTGTTAGTCTGCTGGAGGGGTTGTCGCTGCAGACGCGGATGCTGGCGCTGAATGCGGCGATCGAATCGGCCCACGCTGGTGTTTACGGGCGCGGCTTTTCGATCGTGGCGAAAGAGATTGGCCTGTTGTCAAACCAGAGCAGCCATTCAACCCGTGAGATCGACCGGCGCATTCAGCATACGCATCAGCATATCGCCACCGGCTCGGCGCGCGTGCAGGCACTGGAAACGCTGTATGGGGAGATCCGCACCGAGGTATCGGGCGTGGTGGTATTGCTGGCGGAGCTGGAGCAGAACGCGGCGGCGCAAAGCGAGCGCGTCGGCAAGATTGCCATGGAGATTGCGCGTATGGCGCAGCAGGTCGAGGAGAATGAGACGCTGTCACAGCAGAGCGCCCTCGCCTCGCAAACCCTGATCCAACAGGCGCAGCGCCTTGCGCAAAGCGTGCGCCAGTTCAGTCTGTAGCTACTTTTTCTTTTTGCTTTTCTTCAGCAGCGAACGGATCTGCTTCAGTTCGCTGCTGGTCAGCTGCGGCGCGTCATCATCCTGCGTCTCCTCCGCCACGCTTTCCTGCAGCCCTTCCTGAGTATGCTGTGAATCGATTGCCGGATGCGGCTGAGTAAACAGGCTGGCCTGTAAACGCTGGCTCACTTCCTGGCTCAGCGACAGCTGGTTTTCCAGCGCCAACGTTTTTAGCGTCTCTTTTAGGGCGGGATCAATTTTAATTGTTAAGCTAACCGTGTCAGTCATACCGTTCCTCCTGGGTGTTTGCGTCAAGCTAGCGGAACGGGAGGAAATTTAACAGACTGTCACAAAAATTTAATATTCCTCTATCACCGGCGTGAAGTCGCGCAGCACTGACTCATCCAGCGAAACCAGATCGCCCTGCAGCTCCGCGCACAGCTTGGCCATATAGGTGACGAGAAAAGCGACGTTGTGCTGCGCCAGCCGTTTCCCTTCTGCGGTCTGCATGGTATCGGGCAGACGCAGCAGTTTCTTCTGGAAGTGATCCAGCGTCCAGCTGACATCATCCAGCTGGCGATCGCGCCCTAACGGATCTTCACTGTCGAACAGCGCCCTGCCCAGCGCGCCGGAGGTGTAGAACACCCGCGCCAGCCCAATCGCCCCCAGCGACTCCAGCCGATCCGCATCCTGCACGATACGCGCTTCCAGGGTTTCCGGCGTAATGCCGGCGCTGAAGCTGTGCGCCTGCACCGCATGAGCGACGGCGTTATGCAGCGCAACGGGGAAATCGATAAAGTCTTCGCTAAGGATGCGGCGCGTCTCCACCGCCGCCTTGCTGGAAGCGAGATGGCGCTGCGGATGGTTTTTCGGCAGGTTGACCACGTCGTGAAAATAGCAGGCGGCCAGTACCACCAGCGGATCCGCCTCGGTGCCCTGCATAATATGCTGTGCGGTTTTCCAGACGCGGCGGAAATGAGCGATGTCGTGCGCCTTATCATCCTGCGGCCAGGAGGCATGCAGCCAGTTTTCGAAGCGGGATTGCCAGAGTGTCAGGGACATCATCTACTCCTTCTTATTATTAGCGGACATGCTGAATGGCGAGACGGTAAACAAGCGCGGAGCCGTAAACCCTGTTGCGGATATACCCGGTTTTTGTGACAGCCCAATGACGCCGTCGACATTGTAACTTGTGTAAGTCTTTCATTAAAATTGCGATCTACATCAAGTTATAGTGATCACCTTACAAAATAACAACACATATGCAACATCTTTATTTTCCCGCCTGCAAGGTTTACTCCTAAAAAAGATAAGAAATCGTAATGATGCATCAATAAATCAGACAACAGGAGTACTGCATGTCTGACCAGCCTGTGCGATATTGGTACGGTTATGACTTAAGTCAAACTAATTAACTTAAACGGTGTCTCTGTGCGTTGCGGCAAGGTAAGCTCCTGTAAAAATATACATTAAAGTGATGAGACGCGTATGTCATTTATCGTAAACGGTAATCTTTCTTCCAGGGGAGACGCCGGTTTCTTTTTCCGCGACCGGCAGCGCAGTTTGATAAGTGGTTCTCATGAATAATTATTGAAATGATTGCCCCCTTTTATCATGAGTAATGTTAGGATTTATCTTATTGCCTGTTCCACACAGTCATTACCGGGTACTTAAGAAAAGAAGAAAAACGAGGTATATCATGAAAGAAAGGCCAATTCTGTTCTCTGAACAACGCGTGCGCGCCCTGTTGGCAGGCCAGCAAACCCAAACCCGGCGGATTATGAAGTCACAGCCTTTCGGCCCAGGACAGGATAACCATGAAGGGTGTTATGTCGTTGACGTGACCAGCAACTATCTACACGGCAAAAAGATGACGAGCATGGCGGACCTGAGCTACCAGTGTCCTTACGGCCAGCCGGGCGATCGGCTATGGGTGCGTGAAACCTGGCGCGGCCCGATTGTGCCAACCGCCGAACTCGATGCCTATGAGCGCGCTCCCGCCAGCTTTCGTCAGGCGAAATATTGTCAGTACCGCGCCGACAGCCGCGAGCTGGGGCAGCAGCATGATGAAGAGAGCGAAACCTTCGGCTGGCAGACCGGCATCCATATGCCACGCTGGGCCAGCCGCATCGATCTGCTGATCACCGGCGTACGCGCGGAACGCATTCAGGATATCTGCGATGATGATGTGATGGCGGAAGGCGTACAGACCGATTCGCACTTTCTGAACCACTTTTTCACCATGAACCATGAATCGATCGCGCCGAAAGAGGCCTACCGTAAAGCCTGGGAAAAACAGTATGGCGGCACCAGTTGGGAAGTGAACCCCTGGGTGTGGGTGATCGAATTTCGCCGCGTCTGATCGCAGGCTGTGACGCCTTTCCGCTTTAGCGCGTTCAACGGTTGCGTGAAAAGCCCGGCTGCGGCATGGTACGCCGTTAATAATGTTTCGCCGAGTGAGTATTGCGATGATCAAATGGCCGTGGAAAGAAAAGGCTTCCCCAGCGCCTTTGCCCTGGCAACAGGCGCTGGCGGTGCCGATCTTTGCTTCACTCCAGCCGGATGAGGAGCAGACGCTGGCACAGCTGGCACAGCGCTTTCTGCAGCAGAAGCGGCTGGTGCCGCTGGCTGGCCTGGAGCTGGACGCGCTGCATCATGCGCGCATCGCCCTGCTGTTCTGTCTGCCGGTGCTGAAGCTGGGGCTGGAATGGCTGGATGGGTTTCATGAAGTGCTGATCTATCCGGCGCCCTTTATCGCCGAAGATAGCTGGCAGGATGAAGATGGGCTGGTGCATAGCGATCGCAGCGTGCAGTCGGGCCAGAGCTGGCAGCAGGGGCCGATTATTCTCAACTGGCTTGATATTCAGGATTCGTTCGATCTCAGCGGCTTCAACCTGATCGTGCATGAAGTGGCGCACAAGCTGGATGCGCGCGGCAGCGGCTACACCAACGGCGTGCCGGCGATCCCGCTGCGCGAAGTGGCGAGCTGGGAGCAGGATCTGCACGCCGCGATGGAAGCCATTCAGGAGGAGGTCGATCTGGTGGGCGAAAACGCCGCCACCATTGATGCCTATGCCGCAACCGATCCGGCGGAGTGCTTCGCGGTGCTGTCAGAATATTTTTTCAGCGCCCCTGAACTGCTGGCGCAGCGCTTCCCGACCTTCTACCGCCGTCTGACCCATTTTTACCGGCAGGATCCGCTGGCGCGCCTCCGGCCGCAGGCAGAAGCGCTGCAGCAGGATGTGCCGCAGGCGTGAATTGCTGCAAAGCTAGCCAACTGAATAGTAATAGTTTTTTTCCTGTTGACAGCCCGGTAAGCTGACGGTAATATTCGCGCCACTTAACCGATTCCTCTGTAGTTCAGTCGGTAGAACGGCGGACTGTTAATCCGTATGTCACTGGTTCGAGTCCAGTCAGAGGAGCCATATTCAGAGAAGCCCGCTCAGGGAAACCCGAGCGGGCTTTTTGCTGCTCTTCTCACAGAATTACATTCTGGCATCACCGCTTTTCATCTCCCTTTTTAAGACCAGCCAATAGGCAACCGCCCGGCACTGGCGTGCTTGCGGCACCCGCAGAAAGTAGCTGTTCCCTTCCTCCTCCCGCTGAAAAGAAAGCTGGCTATCGCCGGATCTGAAGCCGGTTATTTTCGTTAGTTGATTAATTTTTTTACTCAGCTGGATAAAATTTAATCGACGACAGAGACAGGGTTATTTCTTATAGCTGTAGTGGGAAAGAGAGGGCGTCATGAACGCTATCGCCTCTTCCCTCTTCTGGGTCGTGATTGATCCCGGTGTACGCCAGTAAAGGTTTTCCCCTGTGGAACCTTACCGCCAATAGCGCATGTGAACGCTGTAGCGCGTCTACAGAGATAACGCGTGCGCGGCATTTATCCTACTGGTGTATAAGGAGTTTATTATGGCTTTGAACCGTTCTGTTTCTCGCAGCGAGAGCGGCCTGACTAGCGGCGCCCTCCGGATGGCCTCGCCAATTATTATTGACACCTTCTCCGGTGATGACCTGCTGAATGCCCGCGAAAAGCGGGTTGATCAGCTGATTTCCGGCCGTGTTTCTGACGATATTGCCGTGGGTGAAAGCGTCACCGTCGAGGCGTTCGGCCAGCGCTGGCAAACCACGGTCGGGAACGACCGCGTCTGGAGCCTGACCCTCCCCTCTGGCGAGGTATCATCATTTCCTGACGGCCAGGCGCTGATCTCTGCCATGGTTAACGATGCGGACGGCGTTCAGCGGTTCGCAGTTAAAGCCGTGACCCTACAGGCCGGGCGCGGTAATGACTACTCCGCGCGCATAGAGATCCATCCGGTCGCTGACGATGCCATTCTTCATGCAATTGCTGCGGGAGACGATCCCTCTTTTTCCGGACGGACCTATAACGTTGCCAGCGGCAAAACGGTGACAGTAACGCTTAACGGCCAGGATTACGCTGCGCTGGTGCAGCCCGGAGGTTTCTGGCGCGTTACGGTGCCTGATGAAGATCTGCAGGCGTTACACAATGGTAAAGCATCGCTACAGGCAGCCGTCGTCGATCTCACGGAAACCGCCGCAATGTCGCAACAGCTGCTGGTGGCGCACAGCGTAACGGAGACGGGACGTTTAATGCTGGATACTGTCACGGGCGATGATGTTGTTGACGCCGGTGAGGCGCAGGCGCCGTTACGCATCGGCGGCAGCAGCCTGGGGATCACCGCAGGCAACCGCGTTGAAGTTGTCGTCAATGATATCTATCACTACGGGCTGATTCAGGAAGATGGTAGCTGGCAAATCATGCTGACCTTTGATGAAGTGGCCCGCCTGCCCGAAGGCGAAAATTATCTTTACGTTAATAGCTACGATGAATTTCACCGCTACAGCGCCGATACCGCCGTGTTCATGATGGATCGCATTCCGCCTTATCAGCCGATAAGCCTGGATAACGTCAGCGGGGACAGTAGCGTTTATGGCCGGGAGAAACGCGTCGATCAGGTGATATCAGGCATGCTGGATGAAAGCAATGCCGACTGGCGCCAGTTAACCGTGCAGCTGAACGGCAAAAGCTACCACGCCACGTTAACCAGCGAAGGCGCCTGGAGCGCGGTGATCCCCAGCGCGGATATGCTGGCGTTGCCGGTGGGCAATGTGCTGCTGCGCGCTCAGGCCCTCAATGAAAACGGCGATATCTACACCAGCAATAAAATTATCAACGTAGCCGCAGGGCGAGGCAACAGCTACTCGGCGCAGGTGACGCTCAATCCCCTTGCTGAGGCGAGCGTGTTCAATGCGCTTGAGAACGGCCAGGATCTTTTGGTTAGCGGCAGGGCTTACAACGCGGCAAGCGGTAAAACGGTGACGGTCACGCTCAATGGCGAACGCTATACCAGTGAGGTACAGGATGGCGGTTACTGGCATCTCGCCGTGCCTCATAGCGCGCTCCATGCGCTGCGTTCCGGCACCGCCACCCTGCTGGCCAGCCTGGCCGATCTCGGCGAAACGGCGACCAGCGTACAGATTATCAATGTCGATAAGCCGCAGCCGCAAATTCATCTCGACCCTTTTACCGGCGATAACGTGCTTTCGTTTGCGGAAAGCCAGAGCGATCAGCAGTTAAGCGGAACCGTGCAGCATATTCAGTCGGGGCAAACCATTACCGTTACGCTGGGCGAAGAGGACTATTCAGCGATAACAACCACGGGTGGCCACTGGACGACGCTGATCCCCGCGGCGGATCTGCAGGCGCTAATCGAGAACAGCGCTGTGATTGAAGCACGGGTGACAACAGAATGGGGGATTGAAGTCAGCACCGCTGAACTGTTGCTCATTCAGGATCCGCCGAGAGCCGATATTATCATTTCGCCTATCAGCGGAGACCAGATCCTGACGCCGGAAGAGGCGCTCAGCCCGCTGACCATCGCTGGAACGCTTGAAGGATCCTTTGCTCCCGGCAGCCGGCTGGAAATGGTGATCGGCGAGGGTATCTATTACACCTTTCCCGCAGGCGCAACGTGGAGCTTCACCCTTTCACCTGCACAGCTGGCGCAGCTGGAAGAGGGATCGAACACGGTATACGTACGCACTCACGACGCCTTTGGTCGCGAAGTGACCGCCGTTCAGTCGCTGCTGGTGGATAAGGCAGACCTGGAGGCCGCGCTGACGCCGGATGCCTTAGGCATTCAGGCGAGCCAGCAGGAGATGGCGCAGCTGCTGATCGGGGAAGAGGCCGCGCCTCTTCAGGAAAAGGTGATGCTGAAGGAGACGCCTGTTGTGCTGGCAGGCGCTGCTGATAGCGAGATCTGGGCCCCGGCAGCGCAGAGCCGGATGGTGGAAGCCACACATCTGCCGGTGACGGAGAATACGGTCGCGGAGATGTTCGTTCAGCACCATCTGGATACGCGGATTATCTGAAGGCCGCTCCGGGCGGGAATAGCCCGCCCGTGATACAGAGCGGCCAGCCTTTCATTGCCGGGCTGCGGCGCGATCTGCCGCGCCCGCGCTAAAAGGCCAGCATTTTCCCTCAACGCCAGTACTAAAAGGCGCGCAAAGGCCACCATTTCTCTCAATGCCGGCACTAAAAGGCGCGGCGCGCAAAAGTCAGCATCTTTTCCGCCAGCGCCTGTGGCGTCTGCATCGGCATCAGGTGTCCGGCACCGTCGATAACCGCCAGTTCGCCCTGCGGCAAATGGTTGCGCATGATCTCCCGCTGCGCCTCCACGCCCGGCACGTTGCCATCCTCACTGCCCAGCACCATCAGCGCAGGCAGTTGCAGGCGGCCGATGCGTTCACGCCACTCTTCGCGGCTGCCATGCAGCGGCCAGGCGTGCAAGGCTGCCAGGCTGGCGCTTTGCGCATCGGCAATCGCCACTTCACGCAGCGCATCCGGCAGCCGCGCGGAACAGGAGCTATCCACAAAGGTCTCCGCTTCCTGACGCGTTCCCTGCCAGGCCGCCTGCGCTTGGCGATCCTGCTCGCTCATCGGCTGCGGACCCGGTGGCGACGGCGCCACCAGTATCAGCCGTTCAAGGTAATCAGGCTGTTCGGCAGCCAGCGCCATTGCCACCTTACCGGTCATCGAGTGACCAACCAAAATGACCTTTTCCAGCCTCAGCGCGCGAATGGTCTCATCAACCTGACGCGCCATCGACGCAACATCATACCCTTCAATCTGCGATGCATCGCCAAAGCCCGGCGTATTCAGCGCCACGCAGCGGAAATCGCGATCGAGATAAGGCAGCGTCGGAAACCAGGTGCGGTGCGAGCCGCCCAGATAATGCATGAATACCAGGGTGGTTTCGCCCTGCCCCTGCATACTGTATGGCAGCATAAAACCTCCTAGCGCAATTTGCCCTGCAGATCGCCCAGATGCGCGATCTGCGTTTCGTCATAGCCTGCCTGACGCAGCGGCGCAATCACCTCGCTCGCCAGATCCGGCACATAGCCGATCAGCAGTTCGCCAGCGTCGCGCAGCGTCACCTCTTCCAGCGCGGCGGGCAGCAGCAGCGATTCGGCGCGTCCTAACGCCACGCTCACGCCGTTGGCCTCTACCGTCAGCGGCTCGCCCAGATTAGAGAGAATGCGCGCGCTATCGAAGCTGAAACGCTGCGGCTGGCTAAAGCGCCAGCGCTCCAGCGCGAAGTAAGGCCCGGCGCAACAGAACTGCCGCGTCAGATCTTTCTCCTCTAGTGTCAGCCCGCGCTGAGGCGCGCAGCGCAGTTCAGGACGCAGTTCCTCCAGCAGCGCATCGATGTTCTTCTCCTGCTCTTCCCGGGAGAGGCGCGTGCCATCTTCCATCTTCCACGGCATGGCGTGCTGCTGGATATTAGAGGTCTGCTCGATTTCATAAATCAGTGTATCGGGGCCGAAGCTGTGCAGCAGGCCACCGGGTACGTAGAAGATATCGCCGGTTTTTACCGGCACGCGATACATCACCGAGTCATACTCTTCCGCCAGCAGCGCCGCCTTCAGCTGCGCGTTATCCACGCCTTCGCGCACGCCCAGCAGGCAGGTGGCGTCGGGGGCCGCCCAGAGAATATACCAGGCCTCGGTTTTACCGTTCGGCTGTTGTTCCAGCTGTTGCGCCAGCGCATCGTTGGCGTGCAGGTGAACCGGCAACATACCGGTTCCATCGATAAATTTACTGAGCAGCGGAAAATGCGGGCCGCGCCAGCCGGGCGCGACCAGTTCATCGGGATAACGTTCCGTCAGCTCACGCAGGCTCTTGCCCGCCAGCTCGCCGTTAGTGACCGAGGCGATCATGCCGTCAACATCGCTGATCTCCCAGGTTTCAGCGATGCGCGACTCCGGCAGGCCTGCTTTGCCAAGCTGCTGCCGAATGCGCTGGCCGCCGAAAATATGCGTCGCCAGCGGCGTGGTGAGCTTTAAAGGATAGGCTTTCATCTTTACCTCCTTTAATCGCTTAAATAACCGCGACGCCGCCCGTGACGGCGATGGTTGCGCCGGAGATATAGCTTGCTTCATCGCTTGCCAGCATCACATACGTGGAGGCCAGTTCAGCCGGCTGCCCCATACGCTGCAACGGCACTTCGCCGCCAAAGCTTTCCACCTGTTCCGGCGGCATGGTTGACGGGATAAGCGGCGTCCAGATGGGGCCAGGGGCGACGGCGTTAGCGCGAATGCCCTTCTCCGCCAGCAGCGCTGCGAGGCTGCCGGAAAAATTAACGATCGCCGCTTTGGTCGCCGAATAGGCGAGCAGCTTCGGCTTCGGCTGATCGGCATTCACCGAGGCGGTGTTAATGATCGAACCGCCCGACGGCATATGCGGTACCGCCGCCTTACAGATATGGAACATCGCATAAATGTTGGTTTTCATGGTGCGATCGAATTCGTCATCGCTGATGTCGTCCAGCGACTGGCGCGTCATCTGAAACGCCGCGTTATTCACCACGATATCGATTTTGCCGAAGCGCTCAGCGGTCTGCGCTACGATGCGGCGGCAGTGTTCCGCCTCGGTGATATCGCCTGCGATCAGCAACGCTTGCTGGCCCGCCTCTTCCACTCGCTTCGCAGTGTCTTTAGCGTCGTCATGCTCATCCAGATAGGAGATCACCACGTCTGCGCCTTCACGGGCATAGGCGATGGCAACGGCGCGACCAATCCCGGAGTCGCCGCCGGTCACCAGGGCGGTTTTTCCTTTCAGGCGGCCGGAGCCTTTATAGCTGGTTTCACCATGGTCAGGTTTCGGCTGCATCTGCAGGAAGCTGCCGGGCCAGGTTTGCTGTTGCGCCTGCTGAGGATGTTGTGGACGGTCTGTCATACGTTGTCTCCTTTATAAAAGGCAAAGCGCCTGATAAAACAGGCGTTCGGCCTGTGTGAATGGGAGCTGAATCGTTACCAGCAACGTTAATAAGTGTAGCAGCCGTCACAAAATCGCAAGGGCGATTACCCAACGTAACAGTTTGACCAGAAAACTATTTTTACGAAAAAGCGAGGAAAAAGAGGCGATAAGGGCGCTTAAACGGCGGCAATCGCGGGCAAAGAAAAAAGGGCCTCTCTGCCTTTCCCTGCTTTACAGATTAACGTTAAAGCGCTGTTTGCCTCGCAACATGCCTGATAACACCTGTAACCATCGCGGATTGCGCGGCCTGTGACATCTGCCCAGCCCAATGAAGCTCCTCACAGCGGGCCCGCTGCTTAATGCAACACTGTCCTGCTGCGCCAGAGCGCCGTGCCGCTGAGCAGCGCCATCAGAATCAGGTAGTAGCCCGGCGCGAGGCTGGAGCCGGTGGCCTGAATCAGTAGCGTGCAGATCAGCGGCGCAAACCCGCCAAAAAGGGTCACCGCCACGTTATAGCTTATCGCCATACCGCTGGCGCGCGTCGCCGTCGGGAACAGATCCGCCATGACCGACGGCACGGCGGAAAAATAGATCGACTTCAGCAACGCCATCCAGCCTACCAGCAGGATCAGGCTCAAGGGTGAGGTATAGCGGATCATAAAGTGGAACGCGGGCCAGAGCGTCAGCGCCAGCAGGATAAGCGCGCCCCACATCAGCGGCGCACGGCCGATGCGCTCGGCCAGCAACCCCATCAGCGGTGTTACCACGGTTAAAATAACCCCAGCCACCAGGGTAGCGCTGAAGGCAACGCTGCCGGAAAGGTGCAGGCTCTGCGTCGCGTAGGTGGGAATATAGTTAAGCATGTAGTTAACCGCTGTGGAGATCACCATCAGCCCAACCGCCAGCAGCATCAGCGTTTTTTGACGTCCGATCAGCGTTTTCAGCGGCGCGGCGTGCTTCGCCTGCGGCGTAAAGCTGGCCGGCTCCGGCACGTGGCGTCGGATATAAAGCCCCAGCGGCCCGATCAGCAGGCCGAAAGCGAACGGGATGCGCCAGCCCCACGCCATCATCTGCGTCTCGCTAAGCAGCTGCGTCAGGCCGAGACCGAACGCCGACGCCATCAGCGTGCTGGCGCCTTGGGTAGCAAACTGCCAGCTGGCGATAAACGCCTTACGCTCCGGAAAATGCTCGACCAGAAAAGCGGTAGAGCTGCCGAACTCGCCGCCGGCGGAAAAGCCCTGAATCAGGCGTGCCGCCAGGATCAGCAGCGGTGCCGCCAGCCCGATAGCGGCATAGCCGGGCATCAGGGTGATCAGCGCCCCGCCTAACATCATCAGGTTAATCGACAGCAGCAATGCCTTTTTACGACCGTGGCGGTCGGCGTAGCTGCCAAGCACCAGCGCACCCAGTGGGCGGATAAGAAAGGAAACGCCGAAACTGCCGAAGGTCAGCAGCAGCGAAACCGAGGCGTCGCTGGTGGGAAAAAAGGCGTGGGCGATATAGCTGGCGAAAAAGCCGTAGACCGCAATATCAAACCACTCCAGCGCGTTACCAATGCAGGTGGCAAACAGGGTTTTATGCAGGCTGGGTTTGGCCAGCGCGACACGGCGCACGTCAGTCAGGCTGCTCATGACGTGGCCCTCCGCCAGGCACGGCGGCGATCCAGCAGCGCACCGCCCTGCTCGCCCAGATCCCAGAACAGTCGCGTCATGATCTGCAGCCCTTCACGCGCGATCGATTTCAACATATGCTCATTCACCCCATGCTGACCGCAGGCAGGGTATGAGTGCGGCACCCACAGCGTCGGTAAGCCAAGGATCTCGGAAAACACCTCATTCGGCAGCGAGCCGCCGAGATTAGGCAGCAGCGCCGGCTTTTTACCGCTGCTCTGCGCCATCACCGCCAGCGCCCACGCCACCAGCGGATCGGCAGGATCGAGGCGCGTGGCCGGCGATCCGCGCAGAAATGTCACCTCAACGTTATCAAAGCCGTGCTGTTGCAGATGTGCCTGAATATGGCTGACCAGATTTTCCCAGTCGGTACCGACGACAAAGCGCAGCTGGCAAACCGCGGTGGCGGAGCCAGGGATAGCATTCATCGGCCGCGCCGGATTGCCGGTCAGCATCGACAACACCTCCAGCGTATTCCAGCCGTACAGCCTCTCAGTCGGCGTCAGCCCCGCTTCGCCCCAGTTAATGTCAATCGCCGGATCGCCCGGCGTGCCGCCGACAGCGATATCGCTAAGGATCTGCCGCACGCTGTCGGTCAGCGACGTGGGCCGTAGCGCCGCGACGCGCAGCTGCCCCTGTTGGTTCACCAGCGAGGCAATAGCGTTGGCCAGCTGGGTACCGGGGTTGCTCAGCAGGCCACCCCAGTTGCCGGAATGGTAGGCGTTATCGCGCGCATGAATGCTAAGGCGGAAATTGACGCAGCCGCGCGAGCCTAAAAACAGCGTCGGCCGTGCCGCATTCAGGCGCGGGCCGTCAGAGGCGATAAAGAGATCGGCGCGCAGCAGTTCCGCCTGCTGCTGACAGATCTCTGCCAGGCCGGGCGAGCTGATCTCTTCCCCCATCTCAAACAAGATTTTGCAGTTAAAGCCGAGCCTGCCGCCGCGCGCGTGGAACACCTGCTCCAGCGCCGCCAGGTTGATGCAGTGCTGCCCTTTGTTATCGGCGCTGCCGCGTCCGTACCAGCGGTCGCCCTCTTCCTGCAGCCGCCACGGCGACAGCCCTTCGCGCCAGTTTTCGTCATCGCCGAATACGACGTCGCCATGCCCGTAGCAGAGCAGCGTCGGGAGCGCCTCATCCTCAATGCGCGTCGCGATCAAAAAAGGCCGGTTCGCCGCCGCCGGGTTCTCCAGCCGGTGCAGCGTAAAGCCGAGCGCCGCCAGCTGAGGCGCGATCTCTTTATCCAGATAGTGCGCCAGCTGCGCATCACGATCGTCGCGCTGGCTTTCCGTCATCAGCGCCACCCGACGTGCCAGCAGCCGTTGAAATTCCCCACTGTCAAACCAGGCGGTTGCGCCTGTTACTGCCTGTTCTGCCGTCATGTTTGCCTGCCATTGTTATAGGTTTTATCGTTTCCTTTCGACTTTACCTGTTCCCGGCTTTGCCACAATTATCAATTTTTAGCCTTCGGTTTGCTTTTAAAGCAAGGCTATACTGCCCAAAAAAGAGGCACGCCTCCTGAGGAGACCAGGATGTTAAGCAGTGAAATGCGCTATTTTCTTGCGGTGGCGGCAGCGGGATCGCTCAGCGCCGCCAGCGAGCAGCTGTTTGTTGCCGCCTCCGCCATCAGCCGGCAGATCCAGCGGCTGGAGGCGCAGGTCGGCGCGCCGCTGTTCCGCCGTCACGCGCGCGGTATGGTGCTGACCGAAGAGGGGGAGATTTTTGCGCGCCGCGTCCGGAAAAGCCTGCTGGATATGGAGTACGCCATTGCGGAAATTAAAGGGCTGAAGGCAGTGCGCCGCGCCCATATCCGCATCGCCTGCACCGACGGGTTGGCCTTTAGCCTGCTGCCGCGCCTGCTGGCTGATTTCCGCGCCGACAATCCGGCGGTGCATTTTTCGCTGAAGGTCACCAGCAGCCAGGGGGTAGCGGAGCTGGTGCGCGCCGGCGAATGCGATCTGGCGCTGCAGTTCAGCCTGCATCCGGAGCGCGACGTCGAGGTGATCGCTTCCTGGCCGGCGCCGGTGCTGCTGGTGATGCATCAGACGCATCCGCTGGCGGATAGGCCGGTAAACCTGGCGGAACTGGGCGCCTGGCCGCTGGCGCTGCCAGAGCAGAACACCACGGTGCGCCAGCTATTCGATCTCTCCTGCCAGATGAGCGGCAGCATCGTTGAGCCGGTGCTGACCTGCGATAACTTCTCCGCGCTCTACCACTTTCTGCGCCATACGCCACAGGCGATCACTCTCTGCAGCCACTTTACTCTGCTGTATGGCGCGGAGGCCGATGGCCTGATAATGAAAACTACCGGCGTCGATCAGTTGAGCCAGCGCACGCTGCAGCTGCAAACGGTGGCGGGCAGGCCGCGCAGCGCCGCGCTGAACCTGTTGGTTAGGTTTTTAACCGAGCGGCTAACCTGCGCCAGCCACCACTGATGGTGACGTTCCGCGCCTGTTCCTTATGACCGTCTATACTCTCCTTTACGCTTAAAAACTGTTACGGAGGCATCATGGAAAATCAAAGTGAGGTTTACACCCGTCCTGAACCGATCGTGGAATTACCGGAAGCGGTATTCAACCGGCTGCGCGGCGAGATCACGCCTCAGGCGGTGAATGAGGCGGTGCGTCTCTCCACCGTTGATGCCGAAGGCTGGCCGCATGCCGCCCAGCTTAGCCTGGGAGAAGTATTTGCTATCGATCGCCAAACGCTGCGCGTCGCGCTCTGGCCCGATTCCCAGACCAGCGAAAACCTGCGACGCGATGGCCGCCTCTCCGTCGCGCTGGCCTACGATAAAGGCATTATCGAAATGCGCGGCCGCGCGATTCAGATTGCAGAGGATCAGACCGACCTGAACCTGGCGGTATTCGAGATCGATATCGGCAATATCATGGTGCATCGTTCCGACTATGCAGAGGTGGCAACCGGGGTTACCTTTAAAATTCACGAGCCGGAAAAAGTGGCGGCGCGCTGGCAAGAGCAGCGCCATATGCTGTCGTCGCTGGAGTAACCGCGGCCGACCCGGAAAGATGTTGGTCGCTGGCATTATCGCCAGTAACAAACAAGACGGTTGTGGCTGGCATTATCGCCAGCAACAAAAAAGCCCCGTGCAGGCGGGGCTTTTTTATTATGACTACCGCGCGGCGGAGGTCTGCAGTCGCCTGATACGTTTCGCCACCGGCCGGCATTTTGCAGCCACTCATCGCCGATCGGCCGACGCGAGGAAAAACCGCGCACCACCGCACCACCGCACCACAAAGGCCGCCGCGCGTCAGGTTCGTTTCGCCACCGGCCGGTATTTTTGCAGCCACTTGCCGCTGATCAGGCGACGCCAGAAGAAAATACCGCGCACCAGCCAGTCAAGGAACATGCCCAGCCAGACGCCCACCACGCCCATACCCAGCACGATCCCCAGCAGGTAACCCGCCACCACGCGTGCGCCCCACATGCTCAGCATCGAAACATACATGGTATAACGGGCATCACGCGCGCCCTTCAGCCCGGCGGGCAGTACCCAGGAGGCGGCCCAGATCGGCATACAGGCAGCATTCAGCCAGACCAGATGTTTCACCACATCAATCACATCCTGTTCACGCGTATAGAACCGCGCCAGCAGCCCGGCGAACGGCGCCGATAGGAAGGCCAGCGCACACAGGCCGAAGGTCGCCAGCCAGAAAATATGTTTCAGCTGGCGCGTCGCCTGGCCAATCTGATTTTTCCCCAGTCGTGTGCCAACGATAATGGTCGAGGCGGAGCCAAGGGCGTTGCCCGGCAGGTTAATCAGCGAGGCGATAGAGAACGCGATAAAGTTACCGGCGATTTCGCTGGTGCCCATACCGGCGACAAACACCTGCGTCAGCAGCTTGCCGCCGTTAAACAGCACCGATTCGATACTGGCAGGCACGCCGATGCCCAGCACCTCCATCAGAATTTTGCTGTTCCAGCGGCTGAAGTAGCTGCGCAGCGGAATACGCAGCGCCGGGTTAAAGCCCACCATCAGCACCACGATCACCCCGATGGCGCCGATATAGCGTGAGATAGTCAGCCCCAGGCCTGCGCCGACAAACCCCAGCCCCTCCCACGAGAAGCAGCCGTAGATCAGCACGCCGCTGATGACAATGTTCAGGATATTCATCCCGCCGTTAATCAGCATCGGAATTTTAGTATTGCCCGCGCCACGTAGCGCGCCGCTGCCGATCAGGGCGATCGCCGCCGCCGGATAGCTCCAGGCGGAGGTTTGCAGATAGCTCAGCGCCAGCTCTTTAACCTGCGGCGAGGCGCTGCCGGCGATACCATCGATAATCACGTGGCCGTAGAACTCAATCACCCCCACCAGCAGCAGCGACATCACCGTCATCAACGCCAGCGACTGACGCGTCGCCGCACGGGCGCGATCGCCGTCGCGCTTGCCAAGGCTAAAGGCCACCACCACCGTGGTGCCGAGATCGACCGCGGCGAAAAAGGAGATCACTACCATATTGAAGCTATCGGCCAGCCCAACGCCCGCCATCGCCTCTTTTCCCAGCCAGCTAACCAGGAAGGTACTCAGCACTCCCATCAGCAGCACGCAGAGGTTTTCGATAAAGATCGGCACCGCCAGCGGCGTGATTTCACGCCAGAACAGCACCCGGTAGGAGCGCCGTTTTGGATACCACGCCGTGCCTTCAATGGCGCGCCGCAGTTTGACGAGTAAAGTTTGCAAGATCGACCCAATGACTTGATGAAGGTGAGAATTATGATGATGGGCAATGGTCAGCGATTATGCAAAATCTTTCCGATGCGGTTTAACGCTTTATTACAACTTCCGTTTTTCGCCGCCGCCGCCGCTGGCCGTTTTCGCCCCGCCACGATCCTACGCTGAAGGTTTCTCCAGGCCCGCGCGCCAATCCGTTAAAAAAGCCACTTATTGGGCCGCTGCTGCTGGTTAAAGCGGCAAACTGCTTATGCTTTCTGCAAACGACAGCGCAGAATGCAAAAAGGGTTTTGACATGGGCGCGGAAATCAGTAATATGCGCGCCATCAACCGATTCCTCTGTAGTTCAGTCGGTAGAACGGCGGACTGTTAATCCGTATGTCACTGGTTCGAGTCCAGTCAGAGGAGCCATATTCAGAGAAGCCCGCTCAGGGAAACCCGAGCGGGCTTTTTGCTTTTTAGCCGACGTGGCCGCTTCATGTCACCCTGCACCATTGTTGTCGCCCTGCTGCTTCATGTCACCCTGCGCCGAGGTTGTTGTCACCCCGCCGCTTAATGCCACTCTGCGCAGAGATTGTCGCCCCGCCGCTTAATGTCACCCTGCGCCATTGCTGTCGCTTTATTGCTGTTTTGCCGCAGGCGTCAATAGCCTGGATATATTGAAGGTGGGCGTTCCGGTTCAATATCCTGTGAACTTATTCTTTATTCCGGCTATGCCTTGTCGCAATAGGTGCAATCATTTCTCTGTATATTTAAACCCGCTATTTAATAAGAATGTATAATATACCCCCCTCTTTATTACGGTAAAAAACGCCGGTAAAGCCATGACAGTAAAAATAATCACCACGCCCCGAAATAAACGTTATCCTGTTGTTATTACGGGTTTATTTAATAGCATTTAGCATAAAAAAATGAACACGATCACAACAATGTTGTTTTGATTTGCAATTTAAGCGTAAAAGCGGATGGTATTAAAACGATCGTAACTCGAATAACGAGGCGAAACCTGATGTCGGCCTGCATGCGCCGCCGTCAGGTTTTTTATTGCCTCATATCCACCCTGGCTACCAGGGACAGCAAAGGGTGTGACATCCGCGTTTAATAAATGCCGGTAAAAAAAGCTGTCTATTTTCGCTGTTAACGTGACTGAAAAGGGAGAAACAGATGAACGCTAAACTGAGTCTGGCGGCGGCGGTAGCGCTTGCCTTTACGGCGGCGCCCGCGCTGGCCAGCCCTGCGGTGTCAACCGGACGTCCTAATATTATCCTGCTGTTCGCTGATGATATGGGCTGGGCCGATATGTCCGTGCAGGGCGCGAAAACCCCCACCGCGCATCTTGATCGGCTGGCGGCCAGCGGCCAGCGCTGGACCAATTTCTATGTCTCTTCGCCGGTCTGTTCGCCCAGCCGCGGCGGACTAATGACCGGCCGCCTGGAAACGCGCACCGGCCTGTATGGCGCGCAAACCCCGGTACTGCTGGAAAAAGATCCCGACGGTTTTCCCGCTGATGAGATCACTATCGCCGATTCGCTGCGGCAAAACGGCTACCGCACCATCATGTATGGCAAATGGCACCTCGGCAATCAGCCGGAGCAGTTCCCCACCCGTCACGGCTTTGACGAATGGTTCGGCATTCCCATCAGCAATGACTGCTACAGCACGCAGGTCGATCTGTTTGACGGCCTCACCTCTTCCGATCCGCAGACCGTTAAAAATACCCTCGCGATTGTAGAAAAGGGTAACAGCGCGCCGCGCCAGGCATACTGGAACGTGCCGCTTTATCACTCCTATCGCTATAAAGGGCAGCAGGTTGATTATCTGGTGCCGCAGGGCTTCCAGCAGGCCAGCTTTACCAAAGTGGTGACGGAGAAGGCGGTCAACTATATCAGCGAGAATAAAGATCACCCCTTCTTCATCTATATGGCCTATCCGCAAACCCATGTGCCGCTGTTCGGCTCGCCGGAGTTCAAAGGCAAAGGCCACAACCGTTACGGCGATATCATGCTGGAGATCGACTGGTCGGTAGGCCAGATCTATCAGGCGCTGCAGGATAACCAGCTGGCGGAAAACACCATCGTGATTTTCACCTCCGATAACGGCCCCTGGCTGATGTATGACAAATATGGCGTTTCCGGCTCGGCGCAGCCGCTGCGCGACGGCAAAAGCACGCCCTGGGAAGGCGGCCAGCGCGTGCCTTTTATTATCAGCTGGCCGGGCAACATCGCGCCTGCGGTGGTAGAGGATATCGGCAGCACCCTCGATCTGCTGCCCACGCTGATGGCGATCACCGGCAGCGCACACGCGCAGCAAACGCTGGACGGCTTTGACTTAAGCGCCGCCTTTTTACGGCGTCAGCCCAGCGCGCGCACCTTTATGCCCTACTTCTATAAAGGCGAAATGGAAGCGTGGCGCGAAGGGGACTATAAGCTGGTGTTTACGCGCTATGAAAACGGCCAGCCGGTGAAGCTGGCGCAGCCGCTGCTGTTTAACCTGCGCAATGACGTCGGCGAGCAACGCGATCTCGCCGCGCAGCAGCCGGAACGTTATCAGCAGCTGATAAAAAGCGCGCACGATTACCTGCTGTCGCTGGGGGAAAAGCGTCCGCCGCTGTTTGATATCTGACGCAGAGAGGCTGCGGCTTTCTGCTGACGGCCGTCAGCCAGAAGGAGAGGAGTAAAGCACGCGCCGCCGCGGCAACCAGCCCCGGCGGCGCGCCTGTTTCAGCATCAGCTCAGCGTTTTCAGCTTAGTGACCTGCAGCTCGGCGCGATCTTTGATCGCCTCAACCAGGCGCAGGAACGGCGCCGCTTCACTGTGCTGCTGAATGTGCGCTTCCGATTCCCAACGCTCCAGCAACACGAAGTGGTCCGGCTTCTCCAGATCCTGATGCAGCTGATACTGCTGGCAGCCTGGTTCGCCATGCACTTCGCGCTCGGCGGTGCGCAGCGCCTGCTCAACGGCTTCCGCCTCGCCCGCTTTAGCGATAATGGTCGCAACGATGGTAATAGCCTGGCTCATGCTGTTTCTCCTGTATCGGTTAAATAAATCTCCTGGTCAGGATAGTCGATTCTGACCAGATGCAGTATGCCAATCCCGGCGAAGAGGCACGCAGCGCTTAGTCAGACGATGCGACCGGTGATTTTTTGCTCTTGAAAATGGCAGAAGCGCGCCTATATAGCGCTGAGGATTATCTGGAATTCGTTAGTCAGGAGCCTCGCGTATGAAAACGTGCGATGAAACCTTACCTCAACAGCCGCAAAACATCGTCGCGGCCGCCAATCAGGACGCCGTCCAGCAGCTGCTGAGCCTGCTGCAGCAGCAAAATATGCCGCCGGAAACCGCGCTGGCTAACCTGGCGGTAGCGATGTCACAGCTGATGGCCAGCACCGGCTGCCACCAGTTTGTGCTGAGCAATCCACTGTCGCAGCTGTTGGTGCTGCTGCAAACCGGCGCCCCCACGCACAACCATATGGTTCATTAATCCGCAGCCGTCCCCGGAGGACGGCCTGCCCCCTCTTTTGCCGGCCTGCCGCGCGGCGGCTCGCCCCTGCCGCTTCCTCTGTTCGCCCACAGAGCGTCTACACTTATCCCTTTACATAATAAGGTCGCTCCGGCGGCCGCTGTTGTTTTTCTTTTGAACGCAATGTGGACAGCGTTGCCAGGCGCTGAAGCGCGACGGCCGCCGTCATCCTCCACCCTGTAACCGGAGTTCGATATGGCTCAGCAACGAGTGATGCGGCTGCGCATCAACGGCAAAGATCATCCTCTCGCGCTGGACGCGCGGGTCACGCTCCTCGACGCCCTGCGCGAACACGCCCAACTTACCGGCGCGAAAAAAGGCTGCGATCATGGACAGTGCGGCGCCTGTACTGTGCATATCGACGGTGAACGGGTATTAAGCTGCCTGACGCTGGCGGCGCAGGCGGAAGACCGCGACATCACCACCATCGAAGGCCTGGCCGGGCCGGACGCCACCCTGCACGCGGTGCAGGCGGCCTTTTTGCGCCACGACGCTTTCCAGTGCGGCTACTGTACGCCGGGTCAGATCATGTCCGCCGTCGCCTGCATCAACGAGGGCCACGCCAACAATGACGATGAAATCCGCGAATATATGAGCGGCAATATCTGCCGCTGCGGCGCCTATCCCTTTATCGTTGCTGCCGTGCGCGAAGCGGCGCAGCAGCTGAAAGAGGAGCAGACGGCATGAGGGAATTTGACTACCTGCGCGCCGCCGCGCTCAGCGACGCGACTCTGGCCGCCAGCGCGCCAGGCCATCGCCTGCTGGCGGGCGGCACCACGCTTATCGATCTGATGAAGTGCGACGTCGAGCAGCCCGCAGCGCTGGTGGATATCACCCGGCTGACCGGCCTCGCGGAGATCACCGTCAGCGATACCCTTATCCGCATCGGCAGCCTGAGCAAAATGAGCCAGGTGGCGCAGCATCCGGCGTTGCAAAACGCGGCGCCGGCGCTGACGCAAAGCCTGACCAGCGCCGCCTCCGCCCAGTTGCGCAATATGGCGACCATTGGCGGCAACATTATGCAGCGCACGCGCTGCAGCTATTTCCGCGATGCGCACGGTTATCACGCCTGCAATAAACGCCAGCCCGGTTCCGGCTGCGCCGCCCTTAGCGGCCATAACGCCAACCATGCGGTACTGGGCAACAGCGAACAGTGCGTGGCGGTCTATCCGGGCGACCTGGCAGTAGCGCTGACCGCCTTTGACGCCGCCCTGCTGCTGCAGGCGCCCGACGGCAGCGAACGCCGCGTGGCGGTGGAGGATTTTCTGCTGCTGCCGGGCGACCGGCCCGATCGCGAGCAGGATCTGCATGCCGGTGAAATCATCACCGCCGTTGAGCTGCCGCTGTCGCCCGCGCTGCGTCGCTCGCACTACCTGAAAGTGCGCGATCGCAGCAGCTACGAATTCGCCGCCGCCAGCGCCGCCGTCGGGCTGGAGCTGGAGGAAGATGGCGTCACGCTGCGCGATGTACGCATCGCGTTGGGCGGCGTGGCGACCAAACCCTGGCGCGCCCGGGCGCTGGAGCAGGCGTTGCGCGGCAAGCCGTTTGATGAGCAGCAGCTGCGCGATCTGGCGCCGTTGGCGATGCAGGACGCGCAGGCGCTGACCGACAACGGCTATAAAATTACCCTGGCGCCACGCGTGATTGTGCGGGCGCTGTTAACGGCGGGAGGCCAGGCATGAGCGAAACTCTGACACAGCGAAATATCGCCCACGGCGAAGCGACGATTCAGGGGCTGGGTACGCGCCGCGAGCGCGCCGACGGCCAGCTGAAAGTTCAGGGGCTGGCGCGCTACGCCGTGGATCATCCGATGGAGAACCTCTGCCACGCCGTGGTCGTGCAATCCTCGATCCCCGAAGGGGAAATTACCCATATCGACAGCGAAAGCGCGCGCCGGATGCCGGGCGTGCTGGCGGTCTACACCCATGAAAGCGGGCTGACGATCCATCCGGCCGCCACTTTCGCCAGCGGCGGCGCGGCGGCGCAGGCCTTTGTGCCGCTGCAGGGTCCCGGCGTGCGCTGGAACGGCCAGCATGTGGCGCTGGTGGTGGCGGAAACGCTGGAGCAGGCGAAAGCGGCGGCGGCGACCATTCAGATCGAGTACGAGGTGCGGCCCGCCATTATCCATCCTGACGATCCCCTCGCCCAGCCCAGGCCGGTTGACGATTTGGCTATCGAATGGGGCGACGCGCAGCAGGCGCTGCGTGACGCCAGCGTAACGGTCAGCGGTGTCTACACTACGCCGCGTGAATATAACCTGCCAATTGAGCTGCACGGCTGCATCGCCGACTGGCGCGACGGCGCGATTACGCTCTGGGAGCCAAGCCAGTGGGTCGGCGGCGCGCGCAGCGTGGTGGCGCAGTGGATGGGCATCGATATTGACAAGGTGCGCGTGCTGTCGCCCTTTACCGGCGGCGGCTTCGGCTCGAAGGGCGGCATACAGCCCCACTCCGCGCTCGCCTGCGCCGCCTCGCGCGCGCTGGGCCGTCCGGTGAAGCTGGTATTGACGCGCGGGCAAACCTTTACCGGCTTCGGCGGCCGACCGCGCACGCGTCAGGCGCTGCAGCTGGCCGCCGACAGCGAGGGCAAGCTGCAGGCGATCGTTCATGAAAGCTGGAATGAGACCGCGCGTGACGATACCCACCTGGAGCCGTGCAATTCGGTGACCGCCATTATGTATGCGGTGCCCCACTTCAGGTCGCGTCATCAGCTGGTGCCGGTGAACACCGTCAATCCCGGCTGGATGCGCGCGCCGGGCGAAAACCCGAGCAGCTGGGCGCTGGAGGTGGCGATGGATGAGCTGGCGTACGCGCTGAAGCTCGATCCGCTGGCGCTGCGGCTGCGCAACTATGCCGGGCAGGATCCGCAGGCGAACATCCCGTGGAGTTCGCGACGGCTGCGCGAAGCGTATCAGGCGGGAGCGCAGGCCTTCGGCTGGGCGCAGCGCCCGTTGGAGCCGGGCACGCTGCGTGAAGGACGCCAGCGTATCGGCTGGGGCATGGCCTCCGGCAGTTATCCGGTACGGCGCACACCGGGCGAGGCGGCGATCCGTTTGAATCAGGACGGCACGCTGGAGGTGCGCAGCAGCGGTGCTGATATCGGCACCGGCACCTATACCATTCTGGCGCAGACCGCCGCCGAGGTGCTGAGCGTCGCTTCCGATCGCATCAGCGTCAGCCTGGGCGACACCGATCTGCCGCGCGCGCCGGTGGCGGGCGGTTCGCAACTGGCGAACCTGCTGACCGCGGCGGTATATAAAACCGCGCTGAAACTGCGCGAAGCGCTGATCGCGCTGGCGGTCGGCAGCGCCGATTCGCCGCTGTTCGGCGCACGGCGCGAAGATGTCCTTCTCGAGCAGGGGCAGCTACGCCTGTTCAGCCAGCCCGGCAGCAGCCTGAGCTTCGCCGATCTGCTGCGCTGCGCCGGACGCGATTCGCTGGAGGCCCATGCTGATACCTTTCCACCCGACGCCACGCAGCAGGATCGCGAGGCGGCCGACCGCACCTCATCGAAGATGATCCCGCCTACCTCGGGCGGCTATTCGGCGCACAGCTGGAGCGCGGTGTTCGTCGAGGTTGCGGTAGATGAGGATTTCGGCACGGTGCGCGTGCGGCGTATCGTCGGCGCCTTCGATAGCGGGCGTCTCTATAATCCGAAGCTGGCGGAAAGCCAGTGGATCGGCGCGATGGTGATGGGTATCGGCCAGGCGCTGCTGGAAGGCGGCGAGATTGACGATGATAACGGCCGTATTCTCAACGCCAGCCTGGCGGATTATCTGGTGGCGGTGAACGCCGATATTCCCGATATGACAGTGATTAACGTCGGCGAACCGGATTATCAGGCAAGCGCGCTGGGCGGCAAGGCGGTTGGCGAACTGGGGATTGTCGGCGTGGCGGCGGCCATCAGCAATGCGGTCTTTCACGCCACCGGCAAGCGCATCCGAGATCTGCCGATTACCCTGGAGAAAATGTTACAGGACTAACCGGGATAAGCGGAATGGTTCTAAGCTATAGTGCAACGCAGAGCTGAAAACCTGAGGAGAGACCATGGCCATTGCCCATTCCGCTAATGGATTGACCACCGCGCAGGCGCTGGAGCGACTGGATGCCCTTTACTACCAGGCCGTGAATGCCCTGCGCGATGCGATTAAAACCTTTATTGAAGAAGGCGCGCTGCCGGACGCGCAGGCACGCGCCGACGGCCTGTTTGTTTATCCGGAGCTGCGCATCAGCTGGGACGGCGCCTCGCCGCATAAAGACCGCAGCCGCGCCTGGGCCGGTTCAGCCATGCCGGCAGCTACGCCACCACCATTACCCGCCCGGAACTGCTGCGCCACTATCTGCGCGAGCAGCTGTCAGTGATCGAGCGCGACTACGAAGTCACTATTGAAGTGGGCCCGTCACGCCAGGAGATCCCTTTCCCCTATGTGATTGACGGTTCCGATCTTGAGCTGGACCGCACCATGAGCAGCGCGCTGGCGAAGCACTTCCCCACTACCGATCTGGCGAACATTGGCGACGAAACGGCGGACGGTATTTTCAATACCACCAGCATTTTCCCGCTCAGCCATTTCGACGCGCTGCGCACCGATTTTTCGCTGGCGCGCCTGCGTCACTATACCGGTACGCCGCCGGAACATTTCCAGCCCTTTATTCTGTTCACCAACTATACGCGCTATGTCGATGAGTTTGTGCGCTGGGCCTGCGAGCAGATCGCCGATGAGAACAGCCCCTATACCGGGCTTTCCTGCGCCGGCGGCGCCTTTATCACCAAAGAGACCGAAAACGCCGAAGAGGCGCTCTCCGATCTGGCATGGAAAAAGCATCAGATGCCTGCCTGGCACCTGACCGCGCCGGACAGACGCGGCATTACGTTGGTGAATATCGGCGTCGGCCCTTCCAACGCGAAAACCATCTGCGATCATCTGGCAGTGTTGCGCCCGCACGCCTGGCTAATGATCGGCCACTGCGGCGGCCTGCGCGAAAGCCAGCAGATCGGCGACTATGTGCTGGCACACGCTTACCTGCGCGACGATCATGTGCTGGATGCGGTGCTGCCGCCCGATATTCCGATCCCCAGCATCGCCGAGGTACAGCGTGCGCTGTATGACGCCACCAAAGAGATCAGCGGTATGCCGGGCGAAGAGGTAAAAAGACGGCTACGCACCGGCACAGTGGTCACCACCGACGACCGCAACTGGGAGCTGCGCTACTCCGCCTCGGCGCTGCGCTTTAACCTTAGCCGCGCGGTCGCCGTCGATATGGAAAGCGCCACCATCGCCGCCCAGGGCTACCGTTTCCGCGTGCCTTACGGCACCATGCTGTGCGTTTCCGATAAGCCGCTGCATGGCGAAATTAAACTACCGGGCCAGGCAAACCGCTTTTATGAAGGGGCGATCTCCGAACATCTGCAGATCGGCATTCGCGCGGTAGAGCTGCTGCGCGCCGAAGGGGACAAGCTGCACTCGCGTAAGCTGCGTACCTTTAATGAGCCGCCGTTTCGCTAACCGAGACAGAGTCTCTCTGCTCAGGGCGCCCGCGGGCGCCCTTTTTTGCGCGTGCCGCCGATAGCGCGGCGGCCCGGAATGTCGCGGCGTCGGCTGGCTCTTTCCTGCACGTGCCGCCGATAACACGGCGGCATAAAGGCGCTCTCTGTCGTGCTGTCACGTCAGGGAGCGTCTGGCGCATCAGGCCAGCTTGATCATCACCATACCGACCAGCAGCAGCGACAGGCCAATCCAGCCGCGCGGACGCAGGCGCTGGCCGAACAGGATCCAGCCCGCCGCCAGCGTGGCAATAACGCCGAAGCCGCCCCACAGCGCGTAGGCCACCGCCAGATCGATCCCTTTTACCGCCTGGCCCAGCGCGCTAAAAGCGCCCATGACCAACAGCAGCGACAGCAGACCCGGCAGCCACTTACGAAAGCCATCGGAATACTTCAGGAAGATATTGGCGGCGATCTCCAGCACCACCGCCAGCATTAAAAATGCGATATGGACATAATTAAGCGTTTGCATGCTGGCCTCCCTGCTCCGCTTTGCGCGCGCGCGTCTTTTCCGTGCCGCCGTTCAACAGCACGATACCCGCGATGAGTACCAGCAGACCGCACGCCTTCAGCAGCGGCAGCGGCTCCGCGAACCAGGCGACGCTGCACAGAGTAATCAGCAACACGCCAAGCCCTTCCCACAGCGCATAGGCCACCCCGAGCGCGATACGTTTGATCGCCATCGACAGCGCGATATAGGAGAGCGTTACCATCACATACATCGCCAGGTGACCCGCCTGACCGCCATACAGGCTGGCGAACTTCATCGACAGCGTACCTGCCACTTCCGCAACGATAGAAAAAAGTAAAAATAGCCAGTACTTCATGTTATAGCCCTCAAAAAGGTAAAAAACTGCCAAACCCACTCCTGACGCCGTAAGCATGCCGCCTGACGTGAGGAGATGAATAAAAAAACCTGAAAGTTGAATAGTTAGCCAGCAGGGCCGCCATTACGCCCGACCAGCAGATCGGCCGCGCAGACGCGCAGTGGCTAAAGGAGAATGCGTGGCGCTACAGCTCGCTGCACCAGTGGGTTTCGCAGAGGAAAGCCGGCGCGTTCAGGATGAAGACGAAGACGTTGGGGGAGAATGCTTTACTATCTGTCAGCATATTTGTTCACTGTGTCAGTAAGTAAAAATGACCTGCTTCAGTGCCTCATTAATTGATGAAATAACGTTTTACGCAGCAAATATAGCATGAAGTTGCTGTTTAAGGAAATCTTCCGCGACTAATGGTTATTTTTGCTGACCTGAATCAATTGTGCGTGCGATTTTACCAAATGTCGCCGCGCCGGGCGCTACGTAACAGAGGCGCGTAGCAGGCAGCGTTGCAGGGTGGCGGCCCAGCGCCGTTAGCGGCGTCCGGAGAGGGGAAAAGCGGGCGCCGAAACAGAGAAGCCCCGGCGGCGTCGGAAAGGAAAAGCGACCGCCGAAACAGAGAAGCTCCGGCGGCGCGCCATATCAGGCGCTCAGCCAGCCGAGCTTAATCACAAACAGTACCGACAGCACGATCAGCGCGGCGTTCAGCTCGTGCCGGCGCCCGCTCAGCAGCTTCACCAGCGTCCAGGTGATAAAGCCGAAAGCGATACCGTTAGCGATCGAATAGGTCAGCGGCATCGTCAGGGCGGTGACGGTCACCGGGGCGGCGGTAGTAATATCTTTCCAGTCAATCTCCGCCAGACCAGAGGTCATCAGCACGGCGATAAACAGCAGCGCAGGCGCGGTGGCGTAAACCGGCACGCTGGAGGCGAGCGGCGCAAAGAACAGGCTCAGCAGAAACAGCACGGCGACGACGATCGCCGTCAGCCCGGTACGGCCGCCAGCGCTGACGCCCGCCGCCGATTCGATATAGCTGGTGGTGGTTGAGGTACCCAGCAGCGAGCCGAACAACGCGGCGGCGCTGTCGGCAATCAGCGCCTTGCCCATTTTCGGGATGTTGCCCTGCTCATCCGCCAGCCCGGCGCGCTTCGTCACGCCAATCAGCGTGCCTGAGTTATCAAATACGTCGACAAACAAAAAAGCGAAGATCACGCTCACCAGCGAAATATCGAGTGCGCCTTTGATATCCAGCTGCATAAAGGTTGGCGCAATAGAGGGGGGTGCGGAGAAGATGCCGGCAAACGGCGACAGACCGAGCGCCATCGAAAGAAAGGTCACTGCCAGAATGCCGATCAGCACCGCGCCGGTCACGCGCCGCGCCTCCAGCACCACGATAATGATAAAGCCCAGTATCGCCAGCAACGGGCCGGGCCGGGTCAGATCGCCAATACCGACCAGCGTCGCCGGATTGCCGACCACGATGCCTGACCCCTGCAGGGCGATGATTGCCAGGAACAGGCCAATGCCCGCCGCGATGCCCGATCGCAGCGGCAGCGGAATACTGGCGATGATCCATTCACGGATTTTAAAAATCGAGAGAGCAAAAAAGATCAATGCCGAGAGGAATACCGCGCCCAGCGCAATTTGCCAGCTGTAGCCCATATGCAGCACGACGGTATAGGTGAAAAAGGCGTTCAGCCCCATGCCCGGCGCCAGCGCAATGGGATAGTTAGCGATAAGCCCCATCAGCAGCGAACCGATGGCCGCTGCCAGGCAGGTGGCGACAAACACCGCGCCCTTATCCATGCCGGTGGCGCTAAGGATCGTGGGGTTAACAAACAGGATATAGGCCATTGCCAGGAAGGTGGTGAGACCGGCTATCACTTCGGTGCGCACCGTGGTGTTGTGTGCTTTTAATTGAAATAGTTTTTCTAGCATGCTGCATCTCTCGTAGCGTTAGCGTCGTCACTTGCGTGAGGTTTCTCTTGCCGAAATAACAGGAATAAGAGCTTTTCTGTTTAGCAAGCGCTATGCCACAGCTGCCGCCCCGCTTTTCCGGCCGCCGCGCCATCCCATCCTGCCTGCCAGCCGCCTCTGCACCATCACGAGGCGCCATAAACAAGCATTGCACTAAAACGGGGATTAACCCGCAGCCAGCTTACTCATCCGGTGGCAGCCTGGGTTTACAGCGATCGGGCCGCCCCGTCGCCCGGCGCGGTATAAGCCGTATAACCTCTCTGTATCGGGGTGGGCGACAACACCTTTCTTATCGTATCGGGAGGAAACGGTGGCGGGCAGGCGTGGTCGCTGTGACGCACGCGGCGGGCGCGCATCGTTATCAGGAAACCTCGGGAAGGCGGGATCTTAGCGGGACATGTTAAGCAGGCAGGGTTGCCGACTCAGGGGGCTTGCGCTGCCCCCTCGATCAGGCGCGCATCAGCAGACGGCGACCTGGGCGGTGCGCGGCAGCACCATCATCATTTCGCCGCAGGTCAGCATCAGGTTTACGCCCTGGCCGTTAAGCGGCCATTCACGCAGGAAAGCGAGTGTCTTCGGCGGCAGCTGCGGCGCAATGGCGCGGCGCTCCTGGATGCCAGGGCCGCGCAGACGCAGCGTCAGGCCGCCGTTCAGCGCCGGCACTTCCAGAATCACCGTCGCGCCGGGGGCGCAGATCGCTGCCAGGTCGGGATCGCTGCCGCTGTGCAGTAACGCGAAGGCGACCGGCTGCTCTGTGGTCAGCGGCGCGCCGTTGCTCAGGCGCAGGCTGTCGCGCAGCGCCGGCGTATCGATTGCCGGATCCAGCAACAGCGGCGTATCCGCCTCATTCAGGGTCGCCAGCAGCGCGCTGGCGGCCGGGGAGATACCCGCCCACTGCTCTGCGCAGGGCAGCGTCACCGCGACGCCGGGCTCGCTCATCGCTTTTAAAATACGACGCAGTACGGGCTGCGTTTCAACAACGGGGCGGTTCAGGCTTGCCAGTAAACTCATTATTCTTCTCCATTATTCTTCGCTGAGTGTTCAAGCGTTAATTCTGTCATGTCGCCACGCGCCAGGCTGACGGCATATTCCGCCAGACGGCCATCGGCGGCCTGGCTCAGGGTGCGGACTGAAAGCAGCGGTGCCTGTAGCGGCACGGCCAACAGCCGACACTCTTTCGCCTGCGCGCGACGTGTAGTGATACGGGTTTGCACCAAAGTGAGCGGGCGATCGCACTGCTGTAAAAAGTCATGCAGCGCGCCGCTGCGGTAGTGCTGAAGCTGCGGCCACCAGGCAAGCTGAGGCAGGAAATGGTTGGTCACGCAGACCGGAACGCCTTCCATCCGACGCAGCGTGCGCAGATGGATAACCTGTTCGCCTTCCCTGCAGGCCAGTGCGGCCGCCACTTCCTGGCTGGCCGGACGCAGCACCGCCAGCAGACGTTCGCTGGCGGTATCGCTGCCCTGCTGCCGCAAATCGTGGCGAAAGCAGGCGCGTGTATAATGAGGATAGTTGACGGAATGCATCAGCACCAGTACGCCGACGCCGGGACGACGTAAAACCAGACCTTTACTTACCAGTTCATCCACCGCCCGACGCAGCGTATGGCGGTTAACCGCAAAGCGCGTCGCCAGCTGCTGCTCCGGCGGCAGGTAGTCGCCCGACTGGTAGCGGTTCAGCACCTCCTGCTCCAGCTGCGTGGCGATCGCCTGGTAAACGCTGGTCGGATGTCTGGATAGCCCGGTCATAGTCTGTTCCTCATGCCGCCGCGTCCGGTCCGGCGCGGCTTATGGCGCTACTCTGCCGAAGCAAGATGACAGCCGGGTGACGCGCCGGTGGCAGCGCGATGAATTTGCGTTAAGTACGCGCCGCTACCTCGCCACAAACATCAAATAAATTAATCAATAATGACACCGCTCACACTTTTACCCTGCCGGACATTATTTGCCGCTACGCCAGTAGCGACAGGGCGCAAATTCTTTTTTATCTGTCACAATTACTGGATACAGATCGGTAAAGCGAGTGGCTGAATGTTCAATAAAGATCAACTTCCTGAAAGTTTTCGGCGCGAGTTTATTCGGGAAGTCATTTTTCCGCTGGCGGTGGTGCTGGCGATCATCTGGTGCGCCGCCGCCTGCAGCGTGCTGTGGGCGGCAAAGCACAATAATCGCGAAGCGGCGACGCAGCAGGAGAGCATCATTAAAACTGCTTTTGCGCAAAGCATGACGGAACATCAGCGCCAGCTGCACAGCCTGACCAACTGGCCGCCGTTTGGCCAGCTGTTGCAGCAGCCGGCAATCGACAGGCGCTGGCTCGATGATAACGTCGGCCACTGGCTTTATGAGATGTTTGGTCATCAGGACATTTTTATTCTTGATCCGCAGGCCAGAGTGCTGGCGAGCTGGCAGAACGGCCAGCCTGTCGCCAGCCAGCGCTGGTCCGGCTTTGAGGCGCCGCTGGCACCCTGGCTGCGCCGCCAGGCGCAGCTGCACGGCAACGGTGCCGGCGATATGGTTGATTTCACGCGTATTGGGCAGCGCGCGGCGCTGGTAGCGATCGGCGATATTGGCACCGATGCGGCGGAAAGCGGGTATCGGCTGGTGAGCATCAAATACCTCGACGACGGCTTTCTGAATGCGCTGGCGCAACGCAGCCTGATCGCAGGGCTGCACTATATCGCCGACGCGCCGACGCCCGCCGGCCAGGCGAGCTTCCCGTTGATATCACGCCTTGGCCCGTCGGCCGGCCATTTTGCCTGGCAGCCGGCACAGCCCGGCAGCCAGATGCTGACGCTGCTGGTGCCGCTGATGGCGGCGGTGTTACTGATCACTACGCTGGTCTGTGCCGTGATGATGTTTCGCCTGTGGCGCCTGCGGCTGCGGCTGGCGCAGTCGATGCTGCGGCTGGGCGCCAGCGAGGCACAGGCGCAGCATCTGGCGTTTCACGATGTGCTGACCGGGCTGGCTAACCGCGCGCTGGTAGAGGAGCGCCTGACGCAGGCACTGGCGCGCGCGGCGCGCGGCCATAAGCCGCTGGCGCTGCTGTTGATCGACCTGGACCGCTTTAAAAATGTCAACGATACCTACGGCCACCACGCGGGCGATGACCTGATTATCGAAGTGGCGCACCGTCTGGCGACGCTGCTGCGCGAAAGCGATACCGTCGGCCGCATCGGCGGCGACGAGTTCGTTATTCTGATGGAGGATATCGACGATCTCGCCGCAGTCGACGCACTGTGTGAAGGGATCATCATCGCGCTGGGTGAGCCTTATCTGCTGCTGGGCAGCGAGGCCTGGGTTGGCGCCAGCATCGGCGTGGCGCTGGCGCCGCGCGATGGTCTGGATCGCCAGGAGCTGATGCGTAAAGCGGATATCGCGCTCTACGAGGCGAAAAACGAAGGGCGCGGCCAGTATCGCCTGTTTGCGCGCGCCATGGATGAATCGGTGCAGACACGGCAGCAGATCGCCGCCGATCTGCGCATCGCGCTGCAGCAGCATCAGGGGCTGGAAGTCTGGTATCAGCCGCTGATGGATGTCGGCGGCCATGACATTGTCGGCTTTGAAGCGTTGCTGCGCTGGCATCATGCGCAGCGCGGCGCCATCGCCCCTTCTGAATTTATCCCTATCGCCGAAGAGACCGGGCTGATTTTACAGATCGGCGAATGGGTGCTGCGCGAGGCGTGCCGCGTGTCGCTGCGCTGGCCGGCGCTGACCATCGCCGTCAATGTCTCGCCACTGCAGTTCCGCGCCGTCGGTTTTGTGCAGCGCTTTAAAGAGATTGTGCTGGCAGAAGGCGCCGATCCGCGCGGCATTGAGCTGGAGATCACCGAAGGGGTGTTGATAGAGGATGAGCGCGAGGCGCGCGCGATCATTATCGCCCTGCGCGAGGCGGGCTTTCGCATCGCACTGGATGATTTTGGCACCGGCTATTCCAGCCTTAACTACCTGAGCAACTTCCCGGTGGATAAGATCAAAATCGACCGCTCCTTCACCCAGTCGCTGGGAGTGGCGGAAAATTCGGCGGCGATTATCGAATCGGTGGTGCGCCTTGGTCATGCGATGGGGTTGACGGTGACCGCCGAAGGGGTGGAGACCAGCGGGCAGATGACGGCGCTGGCGGAAGCGGGCTGCAATCAACTGCAGGGCTACCTGTTCAGCCAGGCGGTGCCGCCGGATAAAATTGCCATGATGCTGGAAAAACGTAAGGCGGGATAAAAACGCATCCCGCCTTACGGCGTCAGACGGGCATGAACCCGCTATCGCTATCGGCAATCGCGCTTACTCAGGAAAATCGGTGCCGAGCGTGGTCTCTTTCCAGGCTTCGATCTGCGCCAGACGCTCACGTAGCTTGCCGGTCACCGCCTCGAAGCCGAAGGCGCCCATCACCAGATGACGCGGCGGATTTTCTTCTTCGCTGATGGCGATCATCGCCGCCGCCGCCCGCGCCGGGTCGCCCGGCTGTTTGCCGCTGTAGCCGGCGGTATTTTTCATGCGCGCGCCGGCCGTTTCCGCATAGTCCGCCAGGCGGTTTTCAGTCTGATGCAGCGAACGCCCCGCCCAGTCGGTGCGGAACGGCCCTGGCTCGACGCAGGTTACTTTGATGCCCAGCGGCGCGCCCTCGGCCGCCAGCGCGTCAGACCAGCCCTCCACCGCATGTTTGCTGGCGGCGTAGTAGCCGGAGCCGGGGAAGCCGATCAGCCCCGCCACCGACGTGATATTGATGATATGCCCGCTGCGCGCCTGGCGCATCGCCGGCAGCACCGCGCGCGTCATAGCGAACAGGCCGAAGACGTTAGCATCAAACTGGGCGCGGATCTCCGCCTCTACGCCCTCTTCTACCGAAGACTGGTAGCCGTAGCCGGCATTGTTGACCAGCACGTCAATCGCGCCGAATGTCTCCAGCGCCGTCTGGACTGCGCGATCGATGGTGGCGCTGTCGGTAACGTCGAGCGCCAGCGCCAGCGCGTGCTGCTCATGGCCCTCGACCAGATCGGCGACTTTTTGCGCGTCGCGCGCCGTCACCACCACGTTAAAGCCACGTGCAATCGCCTGCTGCGCCAGTTCACGGCCAAAGCCGGTTGAACAGCCGGTAATCAGCCAGACCGGGGTTTTTGCCTTCATTCGGTTATCCTCTTTCAGGGTCTTTTGCTGCCACAGATAGCGCCCGGCCACGCAGGCGGCCAGGCTAACGAGCAGCAGACGTTATCATCGCTGCCCGTTAATAAGCGCCTGATGCCTCAGGCTATTTCTTTTTGCCCGGCAACACTTCGTTGAGCAGCTGGCTGGCAGTATCGCCAATCACCTGCGCGGCGCCGCGATCGCCTTTTACCATCGAGGCCATAAAGGCTTTCGCCTGTTTAAAGGTGATATGCGGCGGCAGCGGCGCGACTTCCGGATCGGTTTTCACTTCCAGCACCACCGGCCGGTCGCTGGTTAGCGCTTCCTGCCAGGCGCTGCTCAGCTTCTCCGGGTCGTCGACGTAGATGCCTTTCAGGCCGAGCATTTCGGCAAAGGCGGCATAGTGAACGTTGGGAATATCCTGGCTGGCTTCGAAACGCGGGTTGCCTTCCATTACGCGCTGCTCCCAGGTGACCTGATTAAGATCCTGGTTATTGAACACGCAGACTACCAGCCGTCCGTCGCCCCAGCCCTTCCAGTATTTCTGAATAGTGATCAGCTCCGCCATGTTGTTCATCTGCATTGCGCCGTCGCCCACCAGCGCCACCACCGGTCGGTGAGGATAGGCGAACTTGGCGGCGATCGCGTAAGGCACCGCCGCGCCCATGCAGGCGAGCCCGCCAGAGAGCGTGGCGCGCTGCCCCTGCTTCACCCGATAGTCGCGGGCGAACCAGTTGGCGCAGGAGCCGGAATCGGAGGTGACGATGGCATCCTCCGGCAGTAGCGGCGACATCTCCCACACCACTCGCTGCGGGTTAACCGGGCTGGCGGGCGCCATTGCCCTTTCCTCCATCACCTGCCACCACGACTGTACCTGGCGCGCTATATCTTCCTGCCAGCTGCGGTCCTCTTTGTGTTTCAGCAGCGGCAGCAGCGCGCGCAGCGTTTCCGCCGCATCGCCGTGCAGGTTCACTTCGCAGGGATAGCGCAGGCCGAGCATCGCCGGATCGATATCAATCTGCACGCCGCGCACTTTTCCCTCTTCCGGCAGGAACTCGGTCCAGGGGAAGCCGCTGCCGATCATCAGCAGCGTATCGCAATTTTTCATCATCTCTGATGAAGGTTTGGTCCCCAGCAGGCCGATCGCGCCGGTGACGAAGGGCGCGTCGTCCGGCAGCACATCTTTGCCCAGCAGCGCTTTGGCGACGCCGGCGCCGAGCGCGTTGGCCGTCTGCACCACTTCAACCGCCGCGCCGCGCGCGCCGGAACCAATCAGGATCGCCACCTTTTTGCCGGCATTCAGCACTTCGGCGGCGCGCAGCAGGTCATCATGGTAAGGGACGATTTTCGGCCGCTGGTAGCCAGGGCCGGAGTGGGTAAAGCCGTGCAGATGCTGCGGCGCCTGCCAGGGCTCATCCTGCAGATCTTTCGGCAGGATCAGCACCGCCACGCCGTTTTGCGCTTTGGCGATACGCACGCCGCGATCGACCAGATGCTGGACCTGGGCCGGTGCCGCCGCCTCCTGTACGAAATTCGCCACGTCGGAAAAGACGCGATCCAGATTTAGCTCCTGCTGATAGCTGGCAGCGCGCGAGGTGGTTTCCGCCTGGCCCGAGATCGCCAGCACCGGCGCATGGTCCAGTTTGGCGTCATACAGGCCGGTCAGCAGGTGGGTGGCGCCGGGGCCGCCGGTAGAGAGGCAGACGCCCAGCTCGCCGGTGAACTTGGCATGGCCCGCCGCCATAAATGCCGCCATCTCTTCATGGCGTACCTGAATAAATTCAATGCCCGCGCCCTTTTTATTGGCGCGCTGAATGGCGCCCAGCACGCCGTTGATGCCGTCGCCGGGATAGCCGTAAATGCGGGTTACGCCCCAGGCCTTCAGGCGCTGGACGAAAAAATCGCTGGTCTTCATTGCCATCGTCTGTCTCTCCCTCTCAGATTACACAGACTTTAAGCATAGCCGACCTCGTCAGAAGGCAACCGCAGCGATTAACCCATCGCCTGGCTCATCACGCTCCAGGCGGTCATTCCCTGCGGCCGCCAGTCGCGGCCACGCACCATGCGCAGCGGCGCGTCCACCGCCTGCAGGCCGCACGCCTGCAGCCAGAGGCCCAGCCCGCAGCAGCGGCGGCTATCGATGCGTACAAATTTGCCCGCCAGCGGCTGCATCGCTTCGACGATCAGGCGCTGCGCGTCTGAGGCGTCGGCGGCGATCACCGGGCCGATGACGAAGCCGCGGCCAAAGCGCCGCGTTACCGCAAAGCCGGTTGGCTCATCGCCCCGGCGCGTGAGGTTTATCGTGGCGCCGTCGGCGAACAGCCGCTCCAGCAGCGGCAGGCGCTGAAAACCGTTGGCGCGATAATCAAGCTGCGCCAGCGCGGGCAGATCGCTGCGGCGCGCTGGCGTCGACGGCCCGGCGCTCAGCGGCGGGATCAGGGAGGGGGTTTGATACTGGATAATCTCGTCGGTATCGGTAAAGCCGACGCGACGATAGAGCGGCGCGCCCGCCTCGGTGGCGTGCAGATGCAGTTCCATGCCCGTCAGCTGTGCCAGCGTCTGCTGCAACAGCGCGCTGCCGATGCCCTGGCCGCGCGCGGCGGCGGCGACGATAATCACGCCGATGCTGGCGCGCTGCGCCCCCCAGCGCCAGAACAGGGTGCTGCCAATCACCTGGCTATCCTGTTCCGCCACGATCCCCTCGCCCAGCGCCAGCATTAGCTGCCAGTCGGCAAGGCGGTGCGGCCAGTTCACTTCCTGCGTCAGCGCCACACAGGCGTCAAGATCCTGCGGCGTCATGGTGCGTATGTTCATAATGAGGCGCGTTCTGTTAAGGAAAAAAACCACCTTAATCGCTGCGACGAACGACGGCAATGCGCGCGTTAGATCTGAAAATCGATCGCCGACTCCTCTTCCTGGGTGTTCAGCGCCTGACGCTTGATCTCCTCCAGCGACAGGTTGGCGTTGCACAGCTCAAGGAACTGCCAGACATAGTTGCGCTGTAGCTGCCCGCGTTTCAGGGCGAGCCAGACGGTGCTGGGCTCAAACAGGTGACGCGCGTCGATACGCGTCAGCGCTGCATCCGCCTCCAGCTGGCACGCCTGATCCGCCAGAATGCCCACGCCCAGCCCCAGTTCGACGTAGGTTTTTACCACGTCCGAATCCTGCGCGCTGAGAACGATATCGGGCTTCAGGCCGGCGGCGTGAAAGGCGCGGTCAACGCGCGAACGGCCGGTGATGCCCTGACGGTAAGTGATCAGCGGATAACGGCTGAGCGAGGCGAGCGAAATGTGGCTCTCCTGCTCCAGCGCGTGTCCTTTCGGCACCAGCAGCGCATGATGCCAGTTAAACCACGGAAAGGCGGCCAGCGACGGCTGATTGACCAGCTGCTCGCTGGCGATGCCGATATCCGCCTCGCCGGCGCTGACCATGGCGACGATCTCCTGCGGCGAGCCCTGATTCAGCTCCAGTCGCACCTGCGGCCAGAGGGCGCGGAAGGCTTTAATCACTTTCGGCAGGCTGTAGCGCGCCTGGGTATGGGTGGTGGCAATGGTCAGTACGCCGCTGGTTTCGTTGGTGAAGACATCCGCCAGCCGTCGCACCCGGCTCGCTTCGTCGAGAATGCGCTCGGCAATGGTCAGCAGCGCTTTGCCCGGCTCCGTCATCCCCAGCAGCCGCTTGCCGCGCCGCACAAAGATATCCACGCCCAGCTCATCTTCCAGATCGCGTATATGGCGGCTGACGCCGGACTGAGAGGTAAAGAGCGTATTCGCCACTTCCGTCAGGTTAAATTCACAGCGTGCAGCTTCACGAATAATTTTAAGCTGTTGAAAGTTCATAGCGCCTCTCCTTCTCTTCCGGTCAATGTTGCCTTTATGTTATGCAGGTGGATTGATAGCAACAAATAATAAAAAACGGTTTGTTATGCGATTAAGTGATAAAGAGGGGCGGCGGCAGGCATGAAAAAGGCGCACCGGGTGCGCCTGAAAGGAAAGGAAACGGCAGTCAGCTAACCAGCATCAGTTCACGCGCTTCCGGCATCGGCCGGTTCAGCAGCGACAACAGGATAGTTTTCACCGCCTGCGCCGACGGCGATAGCGGCAGACGTGAAGAGATATTCAGCGATAGCGGCAGATTAAGCGAGGGCGAGTTGATGCGCGCCATCCAGCCGTTGGTGGCGTTGACCAGCGCGCGCGCCGCCGATTCTGGCAGCACGGTAACTCCCATGCCGCTGGATACGGCGGCGGTCAGCGTGGAGAGCGATTCGATTTCGCCGATAATGCGCGCGCTCAGGCGGCGCAGGGAAAAGGCTTCATCTACCCGCTTGCGTACCGCGCTGTAGTCGCGCGGCAGAAAGAGGTTCATCTGCGCCACGTCGGCCAGATCCACCGCCGCGCCGGGCGCATCGCTGGCGCCCACCAGATAAAGTTCCTCTTTCATCAGCGGCGTGCTGGTGATGCCTGCTGTCGGCGTACGGTCGTACAGCACCGCCATATCAAGCTGACCATTCATCACTTTTTCATTTAACGAGCTGCCGCTGTTTTCATGCAGATAGACCAGAATATCGGGATGCTGCTCGCGCACTGTCTGCAGCAGCGGCATGGTCAGCGACGAGGCGGCAGTGCCCGGCGCCAGACCGATAGAGACCTGGCCGTTAAGCGTCAGCCCGACGTTGCTTACCGCCGCCTGCGCCTGTTCGCACTGACGCAAAATAGTCCGCGCGTGGGCATAGAGGATTTTGCCCGCCTCGGTGGGCGTGACGCCGCGTTTGGTACGGATCAGCAGCTGCTGATCCAGCTCGTTTTCCAGCGTGGCGACCTGCTGACTCAGCGCCGGCTGCGCAATGTGCAGGACTTCCGCCGCCTGGGTCAGGCTGCCGATATCGACGATTTTCACAAAGTATTTCAGCCGTCTTAAGTTCATATTGCCTCCGTCACGGATCCCCGCATGCTGTAGATAGAGTGCGCGCTTAGCGCCGCTGGGATGAGAAGTTGCAATATGCAGGCCACTTTTTTTCCACGGCGCACCTGAACGCCGCTCCCCCCTTTAACTGCCGATAAAATAAGAGAAACTGATTACCTCATCCGGGGTAAAGCCCGCCGACATCTTTACCGTTCCGGGCGTGGTCAGTCGCGTTGCACCAATAGCGTGCAGCCGCTGCGTGCGCGCCGTGCAGCGGCTGCCGCCACGTTTCTGCGGATCGGAGTCACAAAACCATTATGCCGTACCGATCAAAACATGAGCCCTGTCACTTTCTCCGGTTTACCGCGTGGTAAATGTAAAATTTATGTTATTACCTTATTTCACAAAATAATTTGAAAAACAGCGGGTTATTTCAAATGAAACTATTACTTAGTTAACCTTTTTCGCCTCCCGGCGATGGATTGATAACTCTACGTCATACCGGGCGCACCCTCGCCACGCTATACAAGCGGTATTGCGCTTTCTGTTCCCTCTACTTCAAAAGGAAAGAATTTTGCTGACTGTGCTGGGTTTTTCGATGGTGATCTGCTTCATGTATCTGATCATGACCAAGCGGATGTCGGCGCTGATTGCGCTGATTATTGTGCCGACGCTGTTTGCGCTGATTGGCGGCTACTGGCATGGCCTGGGCGAGATGATGCTAAACGGCGTGAAAACGCTGGCGCCGACCGGCGTGATGCTGACGTTCTCAATCCTCTACTTCGGACTGATGATCGACGCCGGCCTGTTCGATCCGCTGGTGCGCCTGATTTTAAAAATCGTGCGCGGCGATCCGTTGAAGGTGCTGGTCGGCACCGCCATCCTGACGCTGTTGGTCTCGCTCGATGGCGACAGCTCTACCACCTATATGATTGCGGTCGCGGCCTTTTTACCGCTCTACCAGCGTCTGGGGATGAATGTGCTGGCGATGACCTGTCTGGTTAACCTTGCCAGCGGCATTATGAACCTCTCACCGTGGGGCGGCCCTACCGCGCGCGCGGCGGCGGCGCTGCGCATCGACGCGCTCGATATCTTTATTCCGATGATCCCGGCGATGCTGCTCGCCTGCTTTACTCTGGTAGGCATGGCGGTGCTGTTCGGCATCCGCGAACGCCGTCGTCTTGGCATTATGACCATGGAAAGCCATCATCTTGAATCGATCAGCCTTGGACAGGGCGACGAAGATGAGTGCGCCGCCAATCGTCGGCCGAAAATGTTCTGGCCCAACTTCATTCTTACCACCGCGCTGCTGGTGCTGCTGGTGGTGGGCCTGATGCCAATCCATATTCTGTTTATGCTGGCGTTCGCGATTGCGGTAATGCTGAACTACCCGTCGCTGGAGCAGCAGAAGGCGCGTATCGGCGCTCATGCGGCAAACGTGCTGGCGGTGACTTCACTGATTTTCGCCGCCGGGGTGTTTACCGGCATTCTGTCCGGCACCGGTATGGTGGATGCGATGGCGAAAAGCCTGCTGGCGGTGATCCCGCATAGCTTCGGGCCTTATCTCGCGGTATTTACCGCAGTGGTCAGCCTGCCGTTTACCTTCTTTATGTCTAACGATGCCTTCTATTTCGGCATTCTGCCGGTGATTGCACAGACCGCCGCCGGCTACGGCATCAGCGCCGAGGAGATTGCGCGCGCCTCGATTATCGGCCAGCCGTTCCATCTGCTTAGCCCGTTGGTGCCGTCGGTCTATCTGCTGGTCGGCCTGGCCAAGGTCGATATCGGCGATCATCAGCGCTTCGCGATCAAATGGGGGATTCTGGTGAGTATGGCGCTGCTGGTGGGCGGCATTCTGTTTGGCGCCTTCCCGTTCTATCACGCTTAAGGCGCAGGCGGTCTGGCGGCCGCCTGTCAGCGCTTATCCCTCCCGAGCCTGAAGCGCAGGAGGGTGGTTTATATGAGGGGGTTGCCTGGTCAGACAGGGGCAGAACAGCGACACCCCATCGCAAAGCTTGTCCCGCCCCGGCCCTGCTGGCGGCGCGCGGCGCTGCCGCTAGCGTTTTTTCCGGTTGCGGTGCATATCAATCGACACCGCCGCAACGATAATCGCCCCTTTGATAATATCCTGCACGTAGGCGTCAACGCCGACAAAGGTAAAGCCGCTTTTAATCAGCCCCAGAATCACCGCACCGATCAGCGTGCCGGTAATGCGTCCCACGCCGCCCATCAGGCTGCTGCCGCCGATCACCGCCGCGGCGATGGCGTCCAGCTCATAGGAAAGACCCATGCTCGACTGGCCGGTGCTGACGCGCGCCGCCAGCACCACGCCGGCCAGCCCGGCCAGCCCGCCGGCGATGGTATAAACGATCACCAGATACTTATTAACATTGATGCCGGAAACGCGTGCCGAAGTCATATTGCCGCCGATGGCGTAGACATATTTGCCGTAGCGGGTATGTTTCAGCGCAATATGGAAGATCACCGCCACCACCAGGAAGATCACCACCGGCATCGCCCCCTGCCCGATGGCGGTAAAGCCGTCGGAGAGAAAGCTAATCGGGTTGCCCTGGGTGTAATACTGCGCCAGGCCGCGCGCCGACACCATCATGCCGAGCGTGGCGATAAAAGGCGGGATGCCGGTTTTGGTGATCAGCACGCCGTTAATCAGGCCGCACAGCGTGCCGACGCCAATGCCGGCGATAATCGGCACTGCGGCGGGCAGATCCACCAGCGCCGGGTACATCGGCGACAGGCTGTCGGACGTTTGCGCCAGGCTGGCGGCCACCACGGCCGTCAGCGCGATCAGCGAGCCGGAGGAGAGATCGATACCGGTGGTAATGATCACCTGCGTCACCCCAACCGCGATAATGCCGATAATGGCCACTTGCAGCACAATCAATACCAGCCGGTTGGTATTCAGCAGGAAGGATTGATCGCGCACGTACCAGCCCGCCAGTTCGAAAATCAACGCAATGCCCAGCATCACGATAAAGATGCCGGTATCTTTCGGCAGCCGACCGCGCAGCTGGCCCAACGATGACGGTCGCGCCTGCTGCGGCTGTTGCGTGCTTATCTTAACGTTGCTCATAGATCCTCCCGCTTCACTCAGAAGCCAGCGACATAATGGTTTCCTGATCGGCCTCTTCTTTACTGAGGATGCCGGTAATGCGCCCTTCATGCATGACCATCACCCGGTCGCTCATGCCGAGAATTTCCGGCAGCTCCGAAGAGACCATAATGACCGCCACGCCACGGTTGGCCAGCTCGCTGATCAGCCGATAAATTTCCGCCTTCGCGCCGACATCAATGCCGCGCGTCGGCTCATCCAGGATCAGGATTTTGGGCTGCGCCAGCAGCCAGCGCGCAATCAGCACCTTCTGCTGGTTGCCGCCGCTGAGGTTATTGATAATCTGATCCATGGTCGGCGTCTTGATATTGAGCCGCCGGATCTGCTCCATGCAGTCCTGCGCCATCTGCACATGGCTGACGAAGCCGCCGCGGCTGCTGTACTCCGGCATATTGACGATGCTCATGTTCTCCAGCACCGACAGCACCAGAAACAGCCCGGACTTTTTGCGATCTTCCGTCAGAAAGGCCATGCCCTTTTCAATCGCTGTTGAGGGCGAATCGATCGCAACCGGCACCCCGTCGATCAACACCTCACCGCTGTCGGCGGGCGCCATACCGAACAGGCTTTCCATCACTTCGCTGCGTCCGGCGCCCACCAGCCCGGCGACGCCTAAAATTTCGCCGCGCCGCACGCTGAAGCTGACCTCATCGAAGGCGCCCCGCCGCGACAGGCGACGTACCGTCAGCACCTCTTCGCCGATGGCGTTGTTGAATTTCGGGAACAGCTGCGTCAGTTCGCGCCCCACCATCTGGGCGATCAGCGACTGACGCGTATAGCGGCTGGTGCTGTCGCTGCCAACCCAGCCGCCATCGCGAAAGATACTGACCTCATCAGTGATGGCGAAGATTTCATCCATCTTATGACTGATGTAAATGATCGCTTTTCCCTGGGCGCGCAGGTCGCGGATAATGGTAAACAGGTGGCCGACTTCCCCCTCGGTGAGCGCGGAGGTTGGCTCGTCCATGATCACCACGTCGGCATCCCAGGAGACCGCCTTGGCGATTTCTACCATCTGCTGGCTGGCGATACTCAGATCGCCCACCATCTGCTCCGCCTGCAAGCGGATATTGAGCCGGTTCAACAGCGCCTGGGTCTGCCGGTTAAGCTGACGCTGATCGACCAGGCCATACTTCACCGGTTCGCGTCCCAGCCAGATGTTTTCCGCCACCGTCATCCACGGCACCAGGTTCAGCTCCTGGTGAATCATCGAAATGCCGGCACGCAGCGCATCGAGCGTATCCTGGAAAGCGACCGGTTCGCCTTTGATGCGAATGGTGCCGTTATCGGGCCGGTAGATGCCGATCAGACATTTCATCAGCGTCGATTTGCCGGCGCCGTTTTCGCCCATCAGGGCATGCACCGTGCCGGGCCTGACGCGCAGCGAGACGTTATCCAGCGCCTTCACGCCCGGAAAAAATTTACTGATGCCTTCGGCTTCCAGCGCATAAGCAGTCATGCATTACCTCCGTATCGCGCGTCGCCCACCGGCGGGAGCGGCGGCAGGCGAGCGCTAAGGATTATTTTTGGTTGCGGCTGACGAATGTCTGATAGTTTTCTTTGGTGATCAGCTGATAGGGGATCATGACGTTTTTTTGCACCTTCTCGCCTTTTACCAGTTGGATGGCGGTCTGCACCGCGCCTTCGCCCTGCCCTTTGGCATCCTGGAAGACGGTGGCGATCATCCGGCCGCTTTTGATTTGCTGTAAGGCATCGGGAGTGCCATCGACACCGGCGATCAAGACCTTGCTGTTTTTGCCCAGCGCCATCAGCGCGCCGATTGCCATCTCATCGTTGTTGGCGGCAATGGCATCGATCGGGTCGCCGGCGGTCATCCAGTTGCTCACCACATCCACCGCCTCATTACGCATGAATTTCGCGGTCTGCTTCTGCACAATTTTGATCTGCGGATATTTCGCCGCCACTGCCTCGACGCCGCGGGTGCGGTCGCGCGTCGCCTCATTCGCCAGATCGCCCAGCAGAATGGCGACGTTACCCTTTTGATTCATCGCTTTCGCCAGCGCTTCCATCTGCAGGCGGCCCGCCAGTTCAGAATCGGAACCGACGTAGGCCATTTTGTCGCTTAGCTCCGCCTGCGGACGGCGGTTAACAAACACCAGCGGGATGCCCGCTTTGCTCGCCTGATCCATAATCGGCTTCACCGCGTTGGTATCGACCGGGTTGACGATAATGGCGTCCACCCCCTGACCAATAAAGTTCTGGACCTGCTGCAGCTGCTGCGCCACATCGCCTTTAGCGTCTTCCAGCTGGCCGTTGACCTGCGATTTATCCATCTCTTTTTGCATCGCGGTGCGCACGATGGTCAGAAAGTTGTCATCGAACAGCGCCATCGAAACGCCAAGCTGAAGCTCTTTCGCCAGCGCGGCGGCGGGCAACAGACAGGCGATAATGGACGCGACGATCGCTTTTTTCATCTTCATAACTCACCCTTGTAGTCGTTAAGTTGCGCTGGCGGGCCGGTACCTCGAATGAAAATTATTTTTTACATTCACACAACATCACCAGGGTTTTAATGCACTCGCTGCGATAAAACAATGCCGGCTTGCTGCGCCAGCGTTTAGCTTCCTCCTGTTCTGACTGCCCGCTTATGGTTGTTTTAATTGATAAATCCCGTTTCGATTATCGCAGAATGCGATGATGCAGTGGCGAAACGGTTTCTTTGTTTCATAATTTACCTAATTGAAATTTTCATCATAAAAGCATTGAAACGCCCGTTTTAAAATTATCAAATAACAAAAATTTGACACGCATCTAACATCGATGGAGAAAAGCGTTTAAAGTGGGATCCACGCGGCAGATTAGAAAAGCAGCAGCTGCGCGTCAGTTGCTGGTTTTGCCAGCAAACGCGCGCGAAAACGGGGTGCAGGCTTTGACATCATCTTCAGGGCCAGGTACTATTCGCCCCGTTCAGACAATTCCTCTGTAGTTCAGTCGGTAGAACGGCGGACTGTTAATCCGTATGTCACTGGTTCGAGTCCAGTCAGAGGAGCCAGATTTAAAAAAAGCAGACGCCTGGCGTCTGCTTTTTTGCTTTCTGCGGTTCGCAACCGGCTTAGCGGCGGCGCTATTTCGCCAGCAGCCGGTTTACCTTAACGATAGAACGGGTCAACACGCTGCCATGATGCGGATCGCCAAAGTGAAACAGCGCCGTCGCGCGGCGGAAAGCGGGATCGCAGGCGCCATTGGCGTGAAAAGATCGGTAGCCGTGGAAAAAGTAGATGTTGCCCGGCTGCAGATGCAGCGTCATCGGTTTGATCAGCCCGCGCTGGATAGCCCAGGCCAGCAAGCGGCGCGATAGCGGGTTCTGCAGGAGACTCTTTTCCAGCACGTTAAACAGCACGCTGCCGCGAAAGCGCCGTAGATTGGGAAACAGGATCAGATCGCCGCGCGCCTCGCCCTGCTGCGGGATCTCCACCGGCAGCAGCGCGGTGATAACGCTGGCGTCGTAGTGAAAGGCGTTGGATTTCTTTTTGCCGCTCTGCCCCTGCACGCAGCGCAGCACTGCCAGTATCTGCTGATCGCCCAGCGATCGGCCCAGCGACGTTTCCGCCAGCTGCCGCATCAGCTGTCGAAATTCAGCGCTATCACTCAACTCCGCCAGCGGCGTGCGATCGATGGCTTCCACATCACCAAAGATGGCATGGTAACGTTGGCCGGAGCCGGCGCTAACCTGCTCTACCCAGTGACGAAAACGCGTTAATCCTTCCTCGGTGACAGCTTTCTCCAGTACGGCGTAGCCCTGGGTTTGCATATCCTCTAATAACTGAGGCACGCAGTGCGGATCGATAGCGGCAATAAGAGACATAATATTCTGTCCGTTAATTATTTCTGGCGTCGACGTCTCAGCGTCGTCCGGTAAATTTCTGATTATTCCGTGGTGGCTTTCTGAATGATAAAAGGTCTGCTGCAGAAAGAAACAAACCGAAGAAAAATAAGAATTATTAACATTTTTCATCTTTTTTTGACTGGTCTTAACCCCTTTTTGCCGCTGCGCTTCTCTGCCCCCTGTTACAGGAAACCGGCTCTCTCAACGCGTGATGATAAGCAAACAAAAAGGCAATTTTTAAGGCCAGACATAACTGAGGCGTGCTGCGCGGCAGAATATCGCGGCGGCAAAAAAGGGCGCGGCGCTTTTTTTGCGCGCATAACAGGACCGGCTGACTAACCCAAAAAAAACATAAGTAAATTTTATAATTTAACCAAGCAAACCGTCCCGTTTTCCGGCGGCTTGCGTTGTCTTTGCCCGGGCAACACGCTACCCTGCCAGCGGTTTAGTCAACAGGAATTCCGCCACCGATGGCAGAGCAGACAAAACGTAAAAACGATCCCGAAGGGTTAAAGAGACGCATCCTCGACGGCGCGCTACAGGCCTTTGCCGAATATGGCATGCAGGGCGCGCGGCTGGAGCAGATCGCGCTGAACGCACAGACCACTAAACGCATGGTGGTTTACCACTTCGGCAATAAAGAGAACCTCTACATTGCGGTGCTGGAGCAGGTTTATCAGCAGATCCGCCAGCATGAGACCGGGCTGAATCTGAAAGCGATGCCGCCGGAAGAGGCGATGACGCGGCTGGTGGAGGAGAGTTTCGATTATCACGCCACGCACGCCGATTTTATGCGACTGGTGTGCAGTGAAAACCTGCTGCGCGGGCGCTATATCAGCCAGTCGCCGCGTATTAAGGAACTGAACCGCAGCGCGCTGGACGTGCTACAGGACATTCTGTCGCGCGGGCAGCAGGCGGGCCTGTTCTGGGCCGATGTGAAGACGATCGACGTCCACCGTTTGATCAGCAGTATCTGCGTTCACCACGTCTCAAACCGCTATACCTTTAACGCCCTGTTCAGCCCCGACAACAGCGAGGCGGAGAGCATCAAACGTAACCGTCAGCTGGCGGTTACCGCGACGCTGCGCTATCTGCGTCGTACTGAACGTTGAAGTAAAGCTGACGGGCGCGGTAGCCACCGGCCCGTCGGGCGGCGATCAGAGCAGATCGCGCCAGGAGAGGATCAGCTCCGCCGGCAGCGGATCGGCGCGCAGCGACGGCGCCGGCTGCCAGCTGTCCCAGGCGCGGAAGGCGGAAAAATCAAGCCCGGTCAGGCTCTCCAGCCCGCTGACCGTCACGCGATACTCATCCACCTGCGGCGCCGCGTCCGACTGCGCCCGCGCAATCACCCGCCGCGTCTCATCCAGCAGGTTAGCCTGGCTGACCAGCAGCGCCGTCGCCTGCGGCGAGCCATCCGGCCCGAGGCGCAGCACCACCTTCCAGTACATCAGCGGCACTTTTACTTCGCCATACTGCCGCCACTGATCGTTCAGCACCGGTCCGGTCAGCACCGTAATCTGCTTTTTGCTCTGCAGCACGCCATATTCCAGAATATAGCGTTCCACGCCCTGCCAGTACTGCAGGCTCTGGTTGAAGCGGAAATGCTGCGGCGAGCAGTTGGTGAAATGAAAGGTGTCTTTGTTGGCGCGGACCGCCTCCTGCGGCGTGCCCCAGGTGGGATCGCTGCGGCGGGTGAGATGACCGCGATCGAACCAGCGGCTGAATTCGCGATAAAACGCCTGCACCAGATAGTAACGGCTATCCATACGGCTATCTTCGTACCAGCTGTCGCCTTCCGGCAGCAGCGACGGCTGGCCGCTGTCGCGATTGATATTGATATAGCGTGCGCCATCGATATTGGTGGCGGTAAGAAAGGCGATACGCCGCTCGGCGCAAACCGCCAGCGAAAAATTCTGGTAATCGAGTATCGCTTCGGTGCCGGTAGCGCCCGAGCGCAGCGGCGCGATCTCCGCCGCCCGGGGCGCGATAATCTGCGCCAGCGAAACCGCCTGCCCGCCGATAAAATCGGCCTGATAGCCGTTGCGGTTAGCGTAATTGGCATCCGGCGCCGCGCGCGACGCGGTCAGCGTGGCAATGCTTTCGCCGCGCAGCGCGGCGATCAGCCGCTGCTGCGCCGTCGCATCAAGGTGTATCGCTTCGCCTTTTAGCCAGTCGACCAGCGCGCTGACGCGAATGCCCTCATTCACCGGCGTGCCGCTCTCATCCTGTGCTGCGCCGTGATGCAGCGCCACCAGCTGCCACTGATCATTGAACACCGGCGCGCCGGAGGAGCCTTCATCGGTGTCTGCGGTGTAATGCAGCACGTTGGCCGCCTCGCTCTCCGCCGCGCCGCGCGCCAGCAGGAAATTATCGCGCAGCGCTACCTGCTGCGGCGCGCCGCCGGGATGCTGAATAATGTTGACCGCCATGCCCAGCCGGTGTTTGTCGCCACGATCGCTTAAAGCAATCACCCCCAGTTCGGCCAGATCCGCCCCGCCCGCGCGTTGTTCGCCCAACGCCACCAGAGTGCAATCCAGCGCCTCCAGCGGGCTGCTCAGCCAGAAGCTGTCGGCGTCCAGGCGATAAAGCGTGGCGTCGGGTGCCTCGCCCTGCGCATTCTGCCAGTAGTTAAACTCTACGCTGTAACTGGCGGCGCGCTGTCGATCTGGCAGCACGTGGAAGCAGGTCAGCAGCAGCCCGCCGCCGATTAAAAAGCCGGTGCCCTTCGGCACGCCATCTTCGCGCACCAGTCCAACCGCCCGGGCGCGCTGCATGCCCAGCTGCAGAAAGTGCGTCGGCAGAAAATCGGCCTGCGGGCCGATAATCGCCGTCTGCTGCGTCAGACGTTGAAACGCGTAGCGCTGCGCGCGCCGGCTGTCCGGCTCCGCCTCATCCGGCCTCCCTGCGGCGATCGCCTGTACGCTCTGTTTACGCTGCGCGGCGGTCAGCGTCAGCCGCTGCCGCACCAGATTTTCCACCTGTGTCATTCTCTTCCCTTTCGCCTCGCTGTTGAACCGCCTCCCATAACCATAGTCAGCTTTGCGCCTGCCGACACGGTGGTTCTTTCAACGGCTGCGCCGTGGGTTGCTGAAATCTTCAGCAGTCAGCGCTTTTTTGCGAAACAGGCTTTGACAACCTTCAGCGCCCTCGATATTATGCGCCCCGTTCACACGATTCCTCTGTAGTTCAGTCGGTAGAACGGCGGACTGTTAATCCGTATGTCACTGGTTCGAGTCCAGTCAGAGGAGCCAAATTCAGAAAAGGCAGATGCTCACGCATCTGCCTTTTTGCTTTTCCGCGTTGCCCTCTTTGCCGCGGCGCCCCTGTTTTATCGGGCGTCAAAACTGTCTGCATTTCCATTTTTGGCGCGCATCCGGTTTTATCGGACGTCGAAAAACGGGGCGGCGCTCAGCAAAAGACTCTGCGACGGAAACGAAACCGGGCCGCAAAGGCGGCCCGGCAATGTCCAGTTGGCAGAACGGCCGATTACTGATTCTGGCCCGGCACTTTATGTTCGCCCATGGCTTTCAGTTTTTTCGACAGCTCGCGACGCTCTTTTGAGAGGTCGGCATTTTTGATGATGTACTCATCCACGCGATCTTCATAGTCGCTGCGCATGCTGGCGATAATTTCCTGAATCGCTTCAACGCTCATGCCCGGCTTGATGTACTCACTCAGGTTATCCAGCAGCAGCACACGTTTCTGGTTGTCACGAATTTTCTTCTCTACATCGTGAATTTCGCGCTGCAGCTTGTTTTTGCGACGGTACATCCGCACGAACTCCAGCACGTCCTGAAATGATTGCTTTGCATTTTCCATGTTGACACCTTTCATTAGGCCTGCCTGAACAGGCGGTATTGTCGTAGCCCTCAGCTTAGCGTTTCGCCGCGGCCGATGGCAATTTTCACATTCAAATTCGGACTGAGACACATTTTAGCGCGAAATCACGCGTAGCCACAGCAGCTTATTGCCGAACGCCTATTTGCGCATCGCCAGCCGGATCAGATCGGAGAGACGCTCCAGCTGCTTCGCCAGCTCCAGGCTAAGCCAGACATAGCCGTGAATCGGCGTCTCTACCAGCTGGTCACTGTTGTTTTCGGCAATCAGCTGACGCAGTTCGCGTGTGATCTCCGCCAGCTCATGATGATTGGCCGCCATCCGATCGGTGTTGCCGCTGATCAACATTTCGGCGAGCGCCTTGAAGGTGTTTTCCGTCATCTGCTGCGTGCGGCGCAGCGCGGATGCATTCAGCAGGATCAGGTGGCTGGCGCGCGATGACCACCAGGCGTTGATCTGCAGCTCCAGCGTGCAGAGGATATTGCGATTCGTGGTCTGGATGCCTTCCAGCACCGATTTGGGAATGCGTGTTTCTTTGCTGGCAGGTTCCAGCAGCGCGCGCATACGCACCACGTCGGTCAGCACCCGACGTAGCGGCTTATCGAGACGTGGCTTTTCCACCAGGTTCGGCGAAAAGCCGGCGTGGTAGATTTTCGCCAGCGATGAGAGGGAGTCAGAGAGTTTGATGCGCCAGTGGATATAGGCCTTTTGCGGCCAGACGCTGGTAAACAGCAGCGCCAGCAGCGATCCGAGGATCACATCGCCGCCGCGCCACAGAGCAGTGGTCATATCCCCCGCCGGCGCGCCGCACACCACTGCCAGCGTAATGCCGATCAGCAGCGCCATGTAGGGCCGCTTGCCCAGCGTCAGATAGCCGCAGATAAACATCACCAGCGTACACCAGCCCAGCATGATCGGCAGCGAGATCAGCTCCAGCTTCAGCGCGATAAGCCCGGAGATTGAGCCGAACACTGTGCCGCCAATGCGCTGCAGCGCGCGCGGAAAGACGTTGCCCCAGGAGGAGACCGGCCCCATCACTACCACCAGGGTGATCAGCGGCCAGCTGCCTTCGGGAATATTGCACAGGCGCACCAGCAGAAAGGTCAGAACAAAGCCCAGCGCGATACGCACGCCGTGGACGATGCGGTAGTGACGGTAAATGCTGAACTCGATGGCTGAAAGCGGCTTATCAGGACGCAACGATCTTCTCCGGTTTGCCTGAAAATAGGGCCGATATCATAACCTGAAGCAGCGGCGCAGATGAGACTTTCGTCTATATTTTGCCGCACTTTGGCTCTATTTAACCATTATGCAAACGTCAGTTAACGTGCTGAAAACATTATCTTCTGAATGCCTGCCTCCGCCACCGCGCAGCGATACCCACGCGCGCCGGCCGACAGGCAGGCGGGCGCTGAGGCATCAGCCGGCGTGCAGGCTGGCCGCTACGGCTGCATGCAGGTAGCCTAACAGCGGCGGCGTCAGCCAGGTGCCCTCTGTCAGCTGCGGCTCCTGCTGCATCGCCTGGCGGATTTTTGCCTGCATCGCCGGATCATCGCTGGCGTAGGAGCGAAACAACGCCAGCCAGTGTGCGCCCAGCGCCCGCGCCTCCGCCGCATCCGGCGCCACGCCGCGCTGCATCGCGTCGTTGAGCTGTGCCACCAGCGCCGGCCACTCCTGCATGCGGTCAAAGTAGTGCGCGCGCACAAAGGCGAACTCCTGCGGCGCCAGATAGCGCTGGAAGATGCTCAGCTTGCTCTCCGCAAAGGCGCGCGTAATGTACTCCAGCATCGAGGGCGTAATGCCGGTCTGCTGCTGCATCGCCGGCTCCGCCAGATGCATGGTGGTCAGCCGCTGTAAAAAGGCCGGATTGTGCGCCGTATCGCGCTCCAGCGTGCGCATCCAGCGCCGCGCCAGCTGCTGCGCCTGGGGCGATGCCGGCGCGACGCCGTCATCCTGTAGCGTCAGCAGTTCCTGCACCATCTGCTGCCACTCCGCTTCGCGTTCGGCATCCGCCTGATAAAACGGCAGCTGTTTCAGTTCTTCTGCGCTGAAATAGTTATCGTACATCGTCATCATCTCTAAGGTGGTTAGCCAGTCCGTCAGCTCCGGTTCGCCGCCCTGGCTTAACTGCTGATGCAGCTGCCCAAGCCGCTGACGCAGCTGCTGCATTTGCGCCAGCTGGCGATCGAGAGCGGTGATTTGCTGAGTCAGGATCTGCGGTAAGGAGAGCGCGTCATCGTTCAGCAGCGCGCCGATCTCCGCCAGCGGCACGCCGAGCCGCTTCAGCGCCTGGATCTGATGCAGGCGCCGGATATCGTCACGGTTGTAGAGCCGGTAGCCCGCTTCGCTGCGCGTGGTGGGCACCAGCAGCCCGATGCTGTGGTAATAGTGCAGCGCGCGTACCGTTACGCCGGTTCTGCGCGCCAGTTCTCCGGCTTTCAATAACATCACTCTCTCCTTGCTCAACGATGACTAAGGCTAAAGGCTAACGCGGCGTGAGGGTCAAGTCTTGTATGAAAAAAAGAGCATGCGCGAAGGGAAATGGGTGAAGCGCGACGTGAGGCGGTGACAAAGCGTGACGTGAGCCAAAACGCGGAAAGCAGAGCGCGGCGCATGGCAAAAGAGCGGAACGAAGGCAATGAAGGCAATGAAGGCAATGAAGGCAATGAAGGCAAAAGGTAACAAAGGCAACGTCAAACGCGCGGCGCGCGGCAAGGCAAAAGCGGCACTTACCCAGTGGCCGGTAAAAAAAGCGATGATATTAACCGCGGAGGCGCACGGTGCGCCTCCGCCATTAGCTTAGAATTTCTGTTTCAGATAATCGCCCACTTTAGTGACGATGCCGCCCTCTTCCACCTTGTTTAATGTCATCAGCGGATAGCTGGCCAGCACCTTATCTTTATCGATCACCTGAATAGAACCCACCTTCTCGCCCTGCTTCAGCGGCGCTTCGAGATCCTTACGGTCGATCACATATTTCGCCTTGATGCTCTGCATCGCGCTGCGCGGCAGCGAGAGGTAAATATCTTCGGTCGTGCCGACCTCGACCTGATGCGGATTACCGTACCAAACGGTCTCTTTGCCCAGCGCCTTGCCGGCGTGGAACAGCTGGACGGTATCGAAATTGTTATTGCCCCAGATCAGCAGCTTGCGTGCCTGCTCCTCACGTCCTTTCGGACTTTTGCCGCCCATGATCACCGCAATCAGGCGGTGACGTCCATCGAGGCTGGAGGCGATCAGGTTAAAGCCGGCGCTTTCGGTATGGCCGGTTTTCAGGCCGTCGACATGCAGGTTTTTATCCCACAACAGGCCGTTGCGGTTTTGCTGGGTGATACCGTTCCAGGTCAGCGATTTTTCGCTATACATCTGATAGAAATCGGGCTCGCCGCTGATAATGGCGCGGGAAAGCACCGCCAAATCGCGCGCGGTGGTGTGCTGGCCCGGCGCATCCAGACCATGAACGGTTTCAAAGTGAGTATGCTCCAGACCCAGCCTGGACGCGTACTCGTTCATCATTTTCACGAAAGCGTCCTGGCTGCCCGCGACATAATCGGCCAGGGCCACGCAGGCGTCGTTGCCGGAATCGATAATCACGCCGCGACTGAGATCGCGTACTGACACCTTTTCGCCCGGCTTCAGGAACATCAGTGAGGAGCCTTTGAATACCGGATTGCCGGCGCCCCAGGCATCCTGGCCGATAGTGACCATATCGTCACGGCTGATGCGATGACGATCGATAGCGCGGTCGACCACGTAGCCGGTCATCAGCTTGGTGAGGCTGGCAGGGTTACGTTCTTCGTCCGCGTTGCCTTCAGTCAGCACCTGACCGGTGGTGGCGTCCATTAAGACCCAGGAGGCAGCGTCGACCGGCGGCGGCGTCAGCGGAAAAGAGACGGCTGCTTCATCAGCATGGGCCTGTAGAGCTAAAAATAGTAAACCAGTAAAACTTGCAAGCTGACGCCTTTTCAACGGAACACCCTCGGTCGTAAACATAAATTCAATGAGGCCGTTGTTTTACGGGAATGAGCCGCGTTTTTGCTTAATAAATTGCAAGAAATTATGAATTTAACACCGAATAATCTGCTGATTTTATCGCCGTTACGCCGCCGTGCCGGCGATTTGGCCGCCATAATGATTACCGGACGTCAAGCGGCTGGCGCGCCGCCACGGCGCCACGCTGCCCGATGAAGTGTGAGCGCCATAAAAAAGCCGCCCGGAGGGGCGGCTTTCGCGGATAGCGTTGTGAGAAAAATCAGTGCGGAATTTCCGTCATTGATTTTACGTCAGCACGGTTGATCTGTTGCTCGTTGCCGTTGGCATCTTTGTACTTAATCAAACCGGTAGCGTTGTCTTCTTTCGGTTTGCCATCGCTGACGATAGTGCGTCCATCGTTAGTATGGATGGTGTAGTTACTGCTGGAACATCCCGCCAGCGGCAGGGCTGCGGCAAACACAAATGCTAATAATGCGCTCTTTTTCATCATAACCTCCTGTTCAGATAGACTCTTTAATGTTTAGCACAGTTTAATCATTACGCAATTTATCTTCCTGTCGTTTCGCTCGCTGCGCCTGTAATATTTCGAAAGCAATTAGATCCGTTTTTCCTCCCAGTCTAGCCACGAAGCGCTCTGTGTGTCCTACGCTTTAGTAACAGGTCATCAACAGAATGCAGAGAGTTATGAAACATCAGAATCGTACAATTGGTATTGCTCCTTATGGTGGATCGGCTGGCGGCTGGGGCGCGTTAAAGGCGGTTGCCGATGCGTTGCGCGGTCAGATGTCAGTGAAGCAGGATGTTATTGCACTGTTCAAAGTTAACCAGCCGCAGGGCTTTGACTGCCCCGGCTGTGCATGGCCCGATCCGCGCCACGCCTCCTCTTTTGAATTTTGCGAAAATGGCGCTAAAGCGGTCTCCTGGGAAGCCACCAGCAAACGCACCACGCCAGAATTTTTCGCCGCACACCCGGTTAGCGAGCTGTGGCATCGCAACGCCTTTGAGCTGGAAGGCGAAGGCCGGCTGACGCACCCGATGAAATATGATCCCACCAGCGACACCTACCAGCCTATCGAGTGGGAAACGGCGTTCCGCGAGATCGGCGAAAAGCTGCAAAGCTATGAAGATCCGAACAGCGTGGAGTTCTATACCTCCGGCCGCGCCTCCAATGAAGCAGCCTTTCTTTACCAGCTGTTTGCCCGTGAATATGGCACCAATAACTTCCCCGATTGCTCGAACATGTGTCATGAACCGACCAGCGTCGGGCTGCCGCAATCGATCGGCGTCGGTAAAGGCACCGTCGATTTAGAGGATTTCGACCATTGCGATCTGGTGCTGTGCATCGGCCACAACCCCGGCACCAACCACCCGCGCATGCTCGGTACGCTGCGCGAAGTCTCTAAACGCGGCGCCACCATCGTGGCGATCAACCCGCTGCGCGAGCGCGGCCTGGAACGTTTTACCTCGCCGCAAAGCCCGATTGAGATGCTGTCGCTCGGCTCTACCGCTCTCGCCTCTACCTATTACAAAGTGCGCGTCGGCGGCGATGCCGCGATGCTGAAAGGGGTGATGAAAGCGCTGCTGGCGATGCACGAGCGCGCTCTGAAAGCGGGCGAGCCGGGTGTGATTGACGAAGCCTTTATCACCGAACATACCGAAGGTTTTGACGCGCTGAAGCAGGATCTGGACGGCACCGACTGGCAGCATATCCTCAAAGTCTCCGGCATGGATTATGAGGAGATCCTGAACATCGCCCGTCTCTACGCCAAATCGGAAAAAACCATCATCTGCTACGGCATGGGCATCACCCAGCATCAGTACGGCACGCAAAACGTGCAGCAGATTGCGAACCTGCTGCTGATGCGCGGCAATATCGGCAAGCAAGGCGCAGGCATCTGTCCGCTGCGCGGTCACTCCAACGTACAGGGCGACCGTACCGTCGGCATCACCGAAATCCCGTCGCAGGAGCTGCTCGACAGCATCGAAAAAGTGTTCGGCTTTACCCCGCCGCAGGAGCATGGTCACGGCGCGGTTGCGGCGATCCAGGCGATGCGCGACGGCAAGGCGAAGGCGCTGCTCTGCCTCGGTGGCAACCTCGCGGAAGCGATTTCCGATCCGCAGGTGACCTTCGAAGCGATGCGCAAACTCGATTTAGTGGTGCATATGGCGACCAAGCTGAATCGCTCGCACCTGCTGCTGGGCAAGCATAACTATATTCTGCCGGTGCTGGGCCGCACCGAACAGGATGTGCAGGCTTCCGGCGAGCAGAGCATTACGGTGGAAGATTCGATGTCGATGGTGCATGCCTCGCGCGGGATGCTGAAGCCCGCCTCGCCGCATCTGAAATCGGAGCCGGCAATTGTCGCCGGGCTGGCGAAGGCGACGTTGCCTCACACCAAAGTGAACTGGGACAGGATGATCGGCGATTACAGCTTTATCCGCGAAGCGATTGAGGCGGTTTTCCCGGCATTTGAAGATTTCAATAAACGCGTACAGCAGCCGGGCGGCTTTAAGCTGCGCAATGCGGCAGCGGCGCGTGAGTGGAACACCCCTTCCGGTCGGGCGCAGTTTATCGTTATGGAAGGGGTAAACGAAGATCCGCGCTCGCTGAAGTGCCACGATCTGGTGCTGACCACGCTACGCAGCCATGACCAGTACAACACCACGCTATATGGCCTGAACGACCGTTATCGCGGTGTGACCGGCCGACGCGACGTACTGTTTATCAATGCGGACGAAGCGGAAAAACGTCAGCTGCGGGTCGGCGATAAGGTGAATATCATCGCCCTCGATCCGGAAGGCAAGCGCACCTCGCGCCGTATGGATAACCTGACGATTGTGGTGCTGGATATGGCGCAGGGTTCGGTCGCGGCCTACTATCCGGAAGCGAACGTAATGGTGCCGCTGGACAGCCACGATACGCAGAGCGGCATCCCCGCGTATAAAAGCATCCCGATTGAGATGGAGCCGTGCCTGGAGCCGGTAGAAACCTCCGGCGCGCGCCGCTGACGGTGCCGGCGTTGCGGCGCTGAGAGCAGTCAGCATAGTGAAACGGCCATCAATGATGGCCGTTTTTTAGTGTTTGATGGGGTGGGTCTGGAATGCCTAAGCTGCATTAGCAAGGCGCGCGTTCCAATGGAAAGCGCCATTAGCCTGGCGCGACCAGCACACGCTACAGGAAGCTCCGCCAGGTTTCGTTCCAGGGCTCGGGGGAAAACTGATTTTCTGCCAGCAGTTCCATTCGGGCGACCAACTCGCTCTCATCTTCCGTTTTCAGTCTCTCTGTAATTTCGTTTTTTCACCACCGCGTTGCGTTCTCTCCATTATCGCAATAACGCTTAACGACCTCCTCGATAGTTTCACCAAACGACTCGCGAGCCTGACCAAAATACGTTTGCGTCAGATTTACCAGAGATGAGTTTTTCTTTATCTGGTTTCCTCTGCGGAATCCATAGCCCACTTCTGTGTCTGCGTCCCAGGTGATTTCTAACGGTTTTTCAATGCTGCGCGTATTCGCCCAACGAGGGATGTTAAACCGGTGAGCCCGTAATGCGGCGCTGATAACGTGCCCGGCTTGTTCTACGCTGTAAAAAGATGTGGCCGTACGTGCGTCATGACGTTGCGCCAGACGCGCCAGCAGTTCTTTATCCGTTTTTGCAACGTGCTTTTTGAGGGGGTGCCCGCCAATTTTTTGATGCCTTCCTGCTTTACCAGTTTCAGCGTGCCTGCGCGCGCATAATTTATCCGGGATACGCCCCACGCCCCCCCGCCGCAGAGGGAACGCCAATATTGACGGTCAGCTCAATAACTCCGGCCGCGCTGTCGCCGGCGCCGGGCTGTTTAGCCGCCTCCATAGTTCGGAACGACGCTGTGCGCGTTTTCTGGCCGGTCAGTATGCGGTCTGCAGCAGCATGAATGCTATCCAGGCTGTGCGCGCCGGCAACCCCGCACGCCGCTTTCGTCAGCCTCGTGGGTTCAGGCACGATGCAAAGCGCAGCGGCGCCTGCCAACTCTACCGCACCCAACATCAGCTCAAGAGCGCCCGGCAGCCTGTTGCTGAGCGCTTCTGCCTCCGTTACCGTGCAGTCAGCCAGCACGCTCGCCAGCTGGACCGGCGATACGGCAAATTCGAATTCCTTTTCCATCACAACGCTTCCTGTCAATGGCTTTTTATCATCCGGAAATAGCGTAATCCATTTCAATGGTCGTTCATCTTATCGCCATCTCAGGCACCACCAACCTGCCGCCGTGGTGGCGTAAACCTTCCCTTCACGCCATGCCAAACCAGTGTTTTGGCGCAGCCAGCATATGGTTTACCATAGAGGCGCAGCTTTTTGCGGCACAGGTAGCTATAGTCATTTTACCGTCATCACTAAAGCGCGATGCAGGGCAGCGGATAGCTAAACGCAGACCGCCGAAAGAACGCAAAGACAAACATCTCAGTAACAGATAAGGGCATTTAAAAACAGTGAGCGATAACGCGAACCAGCCAACCTTCCTCTTCCACGATTACGAAACCTTCGGCAAAAGCCCGGCGCTGGATCGCCCGGCGCAGTTCGCCGGCATCCGCACCGATATGGATTTCAATATCATCGGTGAACCGGAGGTTTTTTACTGCCAGCCTGCGGATGACTATCTGCCGCAGCCGGAGGCGGTGATGATCACCGGCATCACGCCGCAGCTGGCGCAGGCGCGCGGCGTCACTGAAGCGGAGTTCGCCCGGCGCATTCATGCCCTGTTCACCGTCGAAAACACCTGCGTGGTCGGCTATAACAACGTGCGCTTCGACGATGAGGTGACGCGCAATATTTTTTACCGCAATTTCTACGATCCCTACGCCTGGAGCTGGCAGAACGGCAACTCGCGCTGGGATCTGCTGGATGTGATGCGTGCCTGCTACGCGCTGCGTCCGGACGGTATCAACTGGCCGGAAAACGAAGACGGGCTGCCGAGCTTTAAGCTGGAGCTGCTGACGCAGGCCAACGGCGTGGAGCATAGCAATGCGCACGACGCGATGTCGGACGTTTACGCCACTATCGCCATGGCGAAGCTGGTGAAAGAAAAACAGCCGAAGCTGTTCGAGTTCCTGTTCCGGCACCGCACCAAACAGAAGATCAATACGCTGATCGATATCCCGCAGATGAAGCCGCTGGTGCATATCTCCGGCATGTTCGGCGCGCTAAAAGGCAACACCAGCTGGATCGCCCCGCTCGCCTGGCATCCGGAAAACCGCAACGCGCTGATTGTCTGCGACCTGGCGGAAGATATCAGCCCGCTGCTGGAGCTGGATGCCGATGCGCTGCGCGAAAGGCTCTATACGCCGCGTCAGGCGCTGGGCGATAGCGCGCCCGTGCCAATTAAGTTGGTTCACAGCAATAAATGTCCGGTGCTGGCGCCCGCCAATACGCTGCGTCCGGAAGATGCCGAACGGCTGGGCATCGATCGTCAGCGCTGCCTCGATAATCTGGCGCTGCTGCGTCAGCACGCTGAGGTGCGCGAAAAAGTGGTGGCGATCTATGCTGAAGCGGAGCCGTTTACCCCTGCAGACGATGTCGATGCCCAGATCTATAACGGCTTCTTCAGCGATGCCGATAAATCAGCGATGACCATTATTCAGAAAACCGCGCCCGCCAATCTGCCCGCGCTCGATCTCACTTTTAACGATGCGCGCATTGAGAAGCTGCTGTTCCGCTATCGCGCGCGCAACTACCCCGGCACGCTGGACGACAGCGAGCAGCAGCGCTGGCTGCAGCATCGCCGCGAGGTGTTGAACGGCGAACGCATCGAGGCGTTTCTGCTGGAGCTGGAGTCGCTGGCCAACCTGCACGATGGCGATAAAGAGAAGATGACGCAGCTGAAAGCGCTGTATGATTACGCGCGTCAGCTGGTCTCCTGATCCGGCGATCGCCGCCCGTAAAAAAGCCGCCCGATGGGCGGCTTTTTTATGCTGAACGAGCAGAGCCGTCAGAAGCGCAGCGAAGCGCCGATGTAAGGACCGTCAGCCAGCACGTTGTCTTTACGATCGCCTTTGTTGTTCAGCTCGGCGTATTTATAGCCAACGCGTACGTTCAACAGGGAGATCGGCGTAAAGCTCAGGCCAGCCGACGCTTCCTGATAGCTGTCGAGGTGATCGGTAAAGGCTTCCGGCGAGTAGTAATATTCGCCGTACAGGCCCAGCATTTTCGTCACCGGGAAGCTGATGCCCGCGCCAACCGCTGCGGCGAAGCCATCTTTACCATCTTCCGGATCGATCCACATCGCTTTGATGCCCGGGGTCAGGAAAACGGAACCCACTTCGACGTTATAACCCAGACGCAGACCAGAGACATCGCCATCGTGATCGCTGCGCATCCAGTTGCCGGACAGGCTCAGGCCAGGGGAGGTGGTGCCCAGTCCAACGTTCAGGTTGGTGTAATGTTCACCCACATCAACGCTGCCCTCGATAGCCTGCGCCGAACCTGCAGCCAACGCCAGCGCCAGACCGCCACTTACCACTACTTTTTTAAACATTGCCAACTCCATTCATTCAGGCAGTAATTGCTGGCCGAAGGGTAACGGAGCTGACCGTGAGATACAAGAGCAGCGGGCCGATAAGCGCGAAACAGCCGCCGGCGCGTCCTTCGCTACCGCACAGGATGCAGGCGATCCCTCCGGCTGAATAACAGGCGAAAAAAAGGCCAGACAGCTGTCTGGCCTTGATTGCCGTTTAACGCGTTAAATCAGAGCGATTCTTCGCTGTACTGCGGCACCGGATTACGGAAGCTGCGGGTGACGAAAGCCAGGTAGATGATACCGACCGCGGCCCAGATCAGGCCCAGCACCATTGAACTCTCTTCAAGGTTAACCCACAGCGCACCCACCGTCAGCGCGCCACACAGCGGCAGTACCAGGTAGTTGAAGTTGTCCTTCAGCGTATGGCGACGCTTCTCGCGGATCCAGAACTGCGAAATGACCGACAGGTTCACGAAGGTAAAGGCCACCAGCGCGCCGAAGTTGATCAGCGCCGTCGCCGTCACCAGGTCGAAGCGGATTGCCAGCAGCGCGATAGCGCCCACCAGCAGCACGTTCAGCGCCGGGGTACGCCATTTCGGATGCACGTAGCCGAAGAAGCGCTCCGGGAACACCCCGTCGCGGCCCATCACATACATCAAACGGCTCACGCCTGCATGAGCAGCCATTCCGGAGGCCAGCACCGTCACGCAGGAGAAAATCAGGATGCCGAACTGGAAGGTCTTACCCGCCACGTAGAGCATGATTTCCGGCTGCGAGGCGTCCGGATCCTTAAAGCGCGAGATATCCGGGAAATAGAGCTGCAGGAAGTAGGACACCACGATAAAGATGATGCCGCCAATCAGCGCCGTCAGGAAGATCGCTTTCGGGATCACACGCTCCGCGTCCTTGGTCTCTTCCGAGAGCGAACTGATGCCGTCGAAGCCAAGGAACGAGAAGCAGAGAATGGTCGCGCCGGTGATCATCGGCACCACGTGGGCGTTATCCGACCAGAACGGGCGGCTGCTGACCAGCGTGCCGGCGCCTTCGCCGTGCGCCACGCCGTAAATCACCATGCCCATCAGCACGATCATCACCGCCACCTGCAACACCACAATCAGGCTGTTGAAGTTGGCGACGGTTTTGATGCCGCGCAGGTTGGAAAGCGTCATAAAGCCGACCAGCATCACCACGAAAATCCATGAAGGGATATCGGGGATCAGCGCTTCAAAATAGATTTTCGCCAGCAGGATATTGATCATCGGCATAAACAGATAATCAAGCAGCGACGACCAGCCAACCATAAAGCCGACATGCGGGCTAATGGTTTTCTGCGCGTAGGTGTAAGCGGATCCCGCAGATGGGAAGCGGTGTACCAGCTTACCGTAGCTCAGCGCAGTAAACAGGATGGCGATCAGCGCGAAAGCATAGGCGGTGGCGACGTGACCGTCGGTCAGGCCTGAAACGATACCAAAGGTATCGAACAGCGTCATCGGCTGCATATAGGCGAGACCAATCATCACCACCGGCATTAAAGTCAGTGTTTTTTTCAGGTGGGTACGACGCGGCTGTGCGGCGTTGTTGACATTATGCGTCATGGTTAAGTCCCCCCATAGCGGCGGCCTGATGCGGGCGGACCACAGGGAAACTTCGCGTTAAGCGAGAGAGGTTCTTCAGAGGCGTGACGGAGGATGCAGGACCGAAGCCGGTTGCGCCATAATCATCGCGGAGTCGAATACCAGCGAACGCTGGTGAGAAGTTAACGAGTTGCCCCATCTTTTTTTCCTCAAAACCACACGGTAAACGTGTTCTGTGTGTGTATCTATCCGGCACGCAGGCCGGCCTCTTTAAAATTAGCCTGATTAAATGCAAAAAAATAACCGACGCGTAAGGCGCCGGTTATTTCCTATTTTGCAGGGCGCATATTCTGCACTACCTGGAGGGAGGATGACAAGATGTTGAGACCTTCGGTAACAATTTCTTTTTCTGCGGTGAGTGGGATCAAAAAACGAATCACGTTGGCCCGCACGCCGCAGGCGAGCAATACCAGCCCCTGACGCCCCGCTTCCTGCACCAGCGCCTGGGTCAGCGCCTTCGCCGGACGCTGCGCATCCCCCTCTTCCACCAGCTCCATGGCGATCATCGCGCCAACGTGCCGCACGTCGCCAATGCAGTCGAACTGCTCCGCCAGCTGTTGCAGAAAGGTCGCCACCTGCTCGCCCTGTTCCTGCGCGCGCCGGTTAAGCTGCTCGCGTTCGATAATCTCCAGCACCGCCAGCGCGGCGGCGATACTGACCGGCGAACCGGCATAGGTACCGCCAAGCCCGCCCGCCTGCGCCTTCTGCATCAGCGCGGCGCGTCCGACCACGGCCGAGAGCGGAAAACCGCCGGCCAGGCTTTTCGCCATGGTAATAATATCGGGTTCGACGCCGCTATGCTCGATGGCGAAGGTTTTGCCGGTGCGGCAGAAGCCGCTCTGGATCTCATCGGCGATCAGTACGATGCCGTGTTCATCGCAGATCTGGCGCAGCTGGCGCAAAAAGGTCGGCGGCGCAGCGTAAAAGCCGCCCTCGCCCTGCACCGGCTCGATAATGATCGCCGCCACGTCATCCGGCGAGACATCCGCCGCGAAGATACCCTGCAGCGCGCCTAACGCCTGACTTTCGCTGATGCCGGGATAGCTGACCGGATAAGGCGCATGGAAGATGCCGCCAGGAAACGGCCCGTACCCTTTTTTATAGGGCTGCACCTTGCCGGTCAGCGCCATTCCCAGCAGCGTGCGGCCGTGAAAGCCGCCGCGGAAGGCGATAACGCCGGAGCGCCCGGTGGCGATGCGCGCCACTTTAATCGCGTTTTCCACCGCCTCGGCGCCGGTGGTCATCAGCAGCGTCTGCGCCGGGCCGGCAATCGGCGCCAGCGCGTTCAGCTTCTCCGCCAGCGCGACATAGCTGCCGTAGGGCGTTACCTGAAAACAGGGGTGCGTAAAGCACTCCAGCTGCCCCTGCACCGCGCGCATCACCTCCGGGTGGTTGTGGCCGGTATTCAGTACCGCGATGCCAGAGGCGAAATCGATATAGCGCCGTCCTTCCACATCCCAGATTTCCGCATTGCGCGCTTTGGCAATATAGATCTGCAGCGCGTTGCCGACGCCCGGCGTCACTGCTGCCTCGCGCCGGGCCTGCCACTGTTGATTCGTTTGCATCCGCATCACCTCAGGCGTTTTTCAACATCCAGTCAATTTCCGTGGCGGTAATCAGCCGTTCAAACTGCATCAGCTCATGATGTTTGCAGCTATGCCAGACAAAACTGAAGCGCTCACCCAGCAAATCGCGCAGAGCGCGGCTTTGCGCGAACTGGCCTAACGCTTCGCTCTGGCGTACCGGCAGCGGCGTGCCCTCCGAGGTGTGGCCGTTGCCGGTGACCGGCGCCGGCAGCGTCAGCCCATTGTCCAGCCCGTGCAGGATCCCGGCGAAAATTGCCGCCATCACCAGCCAGGGGTTGGCGTCCGCGCCGGCGACGCGATATTCGATGCGGCGGTTATCGATATCGCCGCAGGGAATGCGCAGCGCCACGGTACGGTTGTTGTGGCCCCAGGAGGCCTGCAGCGGCACGTAGGATTCGGGCACAAAGCGGCGGTAGGCGTTGACGTTCGGCGCCAGCAGCGCCATCGAGGCGGGCATCAGATCGATCATGCCCGCCAGCGCGCGCTTCAGCAGCGGCGAATCGCTGCCGTCGTCGCAGGCGAAGGCGTTGTGATCGGCGGCATCCAGCATGCTGACATGCACATGCATACCGCTGCCGGCGTACTCCTCATAGGGTTTGGCCATAAAGGTGGCGGTCATGCCGTGGTTTTCCGCCACCTGACGCACCAGCCTTTTCAGCTGCAGCGCGTGATCGCAGGCGCTCAGCACATTGCGCGTGTGATGCAGATTGATTTCAAACTGGCCGGGCGAGGCTTCCGCCAGCGCGCCATCGGTGGGAATGCCCTGCAGCTTCGCCAGCCGGTCAATATCGCCCAGCACCTCGGCGAAGTGATCGAGGTTATCGACGGAATAGACCTGGCTCTGCATGCTGCGCTCATCGCTGCCGGGCGTACAGGGCGGCTGAATATAGCCTTCGGGATCGCGTTGTTTATCGACCAGATAGAACTCCAGCTCTACCGCTACCACCGGAAACAGTCCCCGGTTGCGCAAGCGCTGCCAGAGATTGTTCAGTACATTTCGGGGTTCAACGTCAAAGGGAGTGCCATCTTGATTGCGCATGGTTAACAGCAGCTGCGCGATATGGTCGGGATCGGAAGCGGCGGGAACCAGCGTGCCCTCGACGGGCGTGCAAATATTATCCGGTTCGCCTAACGCCTGGCCTAAGCCGGCCTGTTCGACGGTATTACCAAGAATATCCATGGCAAAAACCGATGCCGGGAAGTAACACCCTTTTTCCAGCCGGGCGAGGCTACTTACCGGAATACGTTTGCCGCGAAAAACACCGTTCAGATCGTTAAGAAGAATATCGACGTACTCTGTTTCAGGATGGCGTTCCAGATAGGTTTTTACCTCATTCTGGAACGCGCTGGTTCGCATCTCTTCACTGTGTCGCGTGAAGTCTTCCACTTCCACCAGGTTTGTCATGATCCCACCCGCCATTTACCGTTTATAAAGGTTGTGCGTATTGCTCAAAATAACGGCCACATCTAGAACATAGTCACAAGACAAAAAGTGTGCAAATGTTACAAAGCAGTTTGAATATTGAACAAAGCCTGACTAGATTGAAAATATATTGTACAAATCGGCGCGCCCGCTGCGTTTTTGTCAGAAATATTTGCCAGTTAAGCTAAGGGGCAGGATGGAAAGAATAATGGACAGGCCATTGATTGGCGTCTTGACATGCCGCACCGAGAAAGACGGCCATTCTGCTTTTGTGCTGCACCAGAAATACCTTGACGCCATTATGGATGCGGGCGGCGTTCCCGTCGCACTGCCGCACCGCCCCGATCTGGGCGACGCCATCGCCCGACGCACCCTGCCGCTGCTTGACGGGCTGCTGCTGCCCGGCAGCCCGAGCAATATCGAGCCCTGGCGCTATGCAGAAAGCGGCGAAGAGGCGCTAGCCGATCCGGGCCGCGACGCGCTGGCGCTGGCGCTGATCCGTCAGGCGCTACCGCTTCATATGCCGCTGCTGGCGATCTGCCGCGGCATGCAGGAGCTGGTGGTCGCCACCGGCGGCACGCTGCACCGCGCATTGCCCGCCGGAGCGATTCGCCATTACGCCGACGACGCCCGACCGTTAGCGGATCAGTATGCGCCGACCCACGCGATCCGGCTGACCGCCGGCGGACGTCTGTCGCAGCTGCTGCGCGGCGCCACCGCCATTGAAGTGAACTCGCTGCATAAACAGGGGGTGCGGCATCCCGGCCCGCTACTGCAGGTCGAGGCGACCGCACCGGACGGGGTGATCGAAGCGGTCGCGGTACCGGATCATCCGTTCGCCATCGGCGTGCAGTGGCACCCTGAATGGCGTTATCAACATGCTGAAGCCTCGACGCAGCTGTTCGGGGCTTTTATTCACGCCTGTCATCAATACCCCAAGGAAAAACGGCTATGAACGAAGCCACGCTGGCCCCGGGACGTCGGCTGTCACAGATCCGCCAGGAGTTAGGTTTATCGCAGCGACGCGTCGCCGAACTCGCCGGACTCACGCACAGCGCCATCAGCACCATTGAACAGGATAAGGTCAGCCCTGCCGTCAGTACGCTGCAGAAGCTGCTGAAGGTCTACGGGCTATCGCTGTCGGAATTCTTTTCGGAGACGTTGAAAAACAGCCCACCGAAAATTGTAATTGAGCCGCAGGAGCTGATTGATATCGGCAGCCAGGGGGTCTCGCTGAAGCTGATCCATAACGGCAATGCGAGCCATAATCTGGCGATGCTGCTGGAAACCTATGAGCCGGGCGCCACTACCGGCGAGAAAATCCGCCACCCTGGCGAAGAGACCGGCACGCTGCTGGAGGGCGAAATCACCCTGACCATCGGCGGCCAGAGTTATCGGCTGCAGGCGGGACAGAGCTACGTTATCGATACCGGCCTGCCGCACAGCTTCAGCAATACCTCGACGCGACCCTGTCGCATCGTCAGCGCCCATACGCCCGCCAGCTTCTGAGCCGCCAAGGAGACCCGCCGTGAATTATGTCGATAGCTATTACGCCGCAACGGCTAACCCGCATCAACCCTGGCCGCAGCTGGATGGCTCGGTGCAGTGCGACGTCTGCATTATCGGCGCGGGCTTTACCGGTCTCTCCTCGGCGCTGTTTCTGACCGAAGCGGGCTATGACGTCGTAGTACTGGAGGCAGCGCGCGTCGGTTACGGCGCCAGCGGGCGCAACGGCGGCCAGGTGGTTAACTCTTACAGCCGCGATATCGACGTTATCGAACAGCGCTACGGCGTTGACGCGGCGCGCATGCTCGGCAGCATGATGTTTGAAGGCGCGGACGTTATTCGCGATCGCATCGATCGTTACGCCATCGCCTGCGATTATCGTCCCGGCGGCATCTTCGCCGCGCTAAACGCACGCCAGATGCAGCATTTGCGCAGCCAGCAGCGGCTATGGGAGCGCTACGGCAACCAGCATCTGGAGTTGCTGGACGAGCGCGGCATCCGCCGCGAAATCGCCACCGAGCGCTACGTCGGCGGCCTGCTGGATCGTCGCGGCGGCCATCTCCACCCGCTGAATCTGGCGCTGGGTGAGGCGGAGGCGATACGGCGGCACGGTGGACGCCTCTATGAACAGTCGGCGGTAGAACAGGTGATCTACGGCACGCCGCACCGGATTAAAACCGCGCGCGGCGACGTCAGCGCCAGCTATGTGATTTTTGCCGGCAACGCCTATCTGGCGCCGGAGCTGGAGCCGCGTCTGAGCAGAAAGAGCATGCCCTGCGGATCGCAAATCGTCACCACCGAGCCGCTCAGCCAGGATCAGGCGCTGGCACTCCTGCCGGACAACTACTGCGTGGAGGATTGCAACTATCTGCTGGACTATTTCCGGCTGACTGCCGACAACCGCCTGCTCTACGGCGGCGGGGTGATCTACGGCGCGCGCGAGCCGCAGGATATCGCGGCACTGATCCGACCCAAGCTGTTAAAAACCTTTCCGCAGCTGCGCAACGTGAAGCTGAGTCACTGCTGGAGCGGCAACTTTTTGCTTACCCTTTCGCGTATGCCGCAGCTGGGACGGCTGGAGAAGCAGGCCTATTACATTCAGGGAGACAGCGGACACGGTGTCACCTTCACCCATCTGGCGGGCAAGCTGGTGGCGGAAGCGCTGCGCGGCGATGCCGAACGTTTTGACGCCTTCGCCAATCTGCCGCATATGCCTTTCCCCGGCGGCCGACGCTTTAAGGTACCGCTGACCGCCGTCGGCGCCGCCTGGTACGCGCTACGCGATCGGCTGGGCGTGTAGCTCTGTAGCAGGCAGGGCTATGCATCCCCTGCGCGCGGCCAGCGCACCGGCAGAGGCGCTGATGAGGGCAATCGACCGGGGAGAGATAAAGCGCGGCAGAGGCGCAGATAACTGCGCCGCGGGTTCTGACAATCCGCCGACGGCGAGGCGTAAAAAGCAGCGCCGTCGGCATGCGCCGGCTGACAGAGCAACCGTTCGCTGGCTATAACGGCTCAGCCCAGCGGCATGGTCGCCGGGTCGGGATAGCGGTATTCGAAGCCCAGCTCATCGCAGATTTTGCTGCCGTCCACCAGCTTGCCTTTTTCGCGCGCGGCGGGTGCGAAGGTCGGCGGCGTCAGCCCCAGCTGGCGCGCCACTGCCGGATAGAAATCCTGACGTGCCGGATGCGCTGGCGCGCAGAGGTTATAAGTGCGTCCGCCTTTTGGCGTTTGCAGCAGCAGCATCATCGCCTCGACCACATCATCCAGATGCACCAGGTTGACGCCATGTTCGCCGTCACGGACTTCCGTTTTGCCCGCCAGAAAGCGGCCCGGATGCCGTTTCGGCCCGACCAGCCCGGCCAGCCGTACAATATCCACGGAGGTGCCCGGCAGATCGTGCAGCCAGTTCTCCAGCTCCACCAGCGTTTTGCCCGCCACGGTAACCGGCTGCAGCGGACTTTGCTCTTTCACCACGCCGTTGCCGTCGCCGTACACCGACGTGGAGCTGGTGAAGATGATACGCGGCACGTTAAACGCCAGCGCGCTGTCGACCAGGTTTTGCACTGCGCGCACGTAGTTCTCGCCGCCCGCAACGGTACGGCTGGCGGGCAGCGTCACCACCAGCGCGTCGACCGCCAGCAGCGCCTCCAGCTCATCCGCATCGCACTCCAGCTCTGGCGTCAGGTTGAGCTGACAGCCTTCAATGCCGCACATGCGTGCCGCTTCGACGCCATCCGGCGTCGTCTTACTGCCGGTAACCTGCCAGCCGCGCGCCGTCAGCGCCATCGCCAACGGCATTCCCAGCCATCCCAGTCCTACAATCGCGACTTTTTTCATCTTTGCTCCTGACGCTTCAGTCTGTTTGCCTTTAAGGCTACGCCACGGCCCGCAGCGTGACAATCTTCGCCGAAAAAGAGATTCGCGCCGCAGACGAAAAAACGGTTGCCAACCGCCGTTATCTCCGCTAGGTTAATTGACAGGCAAATGAATATACATGCAGAGAATTTTATGACACGCGTTCAGTTCAACCATCATCACCACCATCACCCTGACTAGTCTTTCAGGCGATGTGTGCTGGAAGACATTCAGGATCTTCCAGTGGTGCAGAGCGCGTTAAGAGCCCCCGGAAGATCTTCTTCCGGGGGCTTTTTTTTGGCTGACTGCGACCGACAGGATAAATGACAAGAGGACTGGAGAGATGTTAGATAACACCCGTTTACGCATAGCTATGCAAAAATCTGGCCGTTTAAGCGATGAATCGCGCGAGCTTCTGGCGCGCTGCGGCATCAAAATCAACCTGCAACAGCAGCGCCTGATCGCCTTCGCTGAGAATATGCCCATCGATATTTTGCGCGTGCGTGACGACGATATTCCGGGCCTGGTGATGGACGGCGTGGTGGATCTCGGCATCGTCGGCGAAAACGTGCTGGAAGAGGAGCTGCTGACCCGCCGCGCGCAGGGCGAAGATCCGCGCTACTTTACTCTGCGCCGCCTCGATTTCGGCGGCTGCCGCCTGTCGCTGGCGATGCCAGTGGACGAAGAATATAGCGGCGTCCAGTGCCTGCAGGGCGCGCGCATCGCGACCTCCTATCCTCATCTGCTGAAGCAGTATCTTGATAAGCAAGGCGTCCCTTTCAAATCCTGTCTGCTGAACGGCTCGGTGGAAGTCGCGCCGCGCGCCGGCCTGGCCGACGCCATCTGTGATCTGGTCTCTACCGGCGCCACCCTCGAGGCCAACGGCCTGCGCGAAGTGGAAGTGATCTACCGCTCGAAAGCGGTATTGATTCAGCGCGACGGCGAACTGCCCGCGGCGAAACAGGAGCTGGTGGATAAACTGATGACGCGTATTCAGGGTGTGATCAAAGCGCGCGAATCGAAATACATCATGCTGCACGCGCCGAGCGAGCGTCTGGAAGAGGTGATTGCGCTGCTGCCGGGCGCCGAGCGTCCGACGGTGCTGCCGCTGGCGGGCGATCAGAGCCGCCTGGCAATGCACATGGTCAGCAGCGAAACCCTGTTCTGGGAAACGATGGAAAAACTGAAGGCGCTCGGCGCCAGTTCGATCCTGGTGCTGCCAATTGAGAAGATGATGGAGTAACGCCATGAGCCGCTTTGACACGCTTACCGACTGGCAGCAGTGCGACGAGGCGCAGCAGCAGGCGCTGCTGACCCGCCCGGCGATCTCCGCCTCGGATACCATTACCCAAACGGTGGCCGCCATTCTCGCCCGCGTCCGCACCGCGGGCGATGCCGCCCTGCGCGAATACAGCGCGGCGTTCGATAAAACCGAAGTGGATGCGTTGCGCGTCAGCCCGGCGCAGATCGCCGCCGCCGCGGCGCGGCTGGGGGAGGACGTTAAACAGGCGATGGCTACCGCCGTCGCCAATATCGAGACGTTTCACCGCGCCCAGCAGCTGCCCGCTGTCGATATCGAAACCCAGCCTGGCGTGCGCTGCCAGCAGGTGACCCGCCCGATCCGTTCGGTCGGCCTCTATATTCCCGGCGGCTCGGCCCCGCTCTTCTCGACGGTGTTGATGCTGGCGACGCCGGCGCGCATTGCCGGCTGTCAACGCGTGGCGCTCTGTTCGCCGCCGCCAATCGCCGATGAGATCCTTTACGCCGCGCAGCTCTGCGGCATCGACGAAGTGTTTCAGGTGGGCGGCGCGCAGGCAATCGCCGCGCTGGCCTTCGGTACCGAATCGGTGCCGAAAGTCGATAAAATTTTCGGCCCGGGCAACGCCTGGGTAACCGAGGCGAAGCGGCAGGTCAGCCAGTGTCTCGACGGCGCGGCAATCGATATGCCCGCCGGCCCGTCTGAAGTGCTGGTGATCGCCGATGAGGGCGCTACGCCCGCCTTTGTCGCCTCCGACCTGCTATCACAGGCGGAACACGGTCCCGATTCGCAGGTGATCCTGCTCACCCCGTCGCGTCGTCTGGCGCAGGCGGTCGCGGAAGCGGTAGAAACGCAGCTGGCCCAGCTGCCGCGCGCCGATACCGCGCGTCAGGCACTCGCCAGCAGCCGCCTGATCGTCGCGCGCGATTTGCAGCAGTGCGTGGAGATCTCCAACCGCTACGGGCCGGAGCATCTGATTATTCAGACGCGCCAGCCGCGCGAGCTGGTGGCGCAGATCACCAGCGCCGGCTCGGTGTTTCTCGGCGACTGGTCGCCGGAATCGGCGGGCGATTACGCCTCCGGTACCAACCATGTGCTGCCGACCTATGGCTACACGGCCACCTGCTCCAGCCTGGGACTGGCCGATTTCCAGAAGCGCATGACGGTGCAGGAGCTGACGCCGCAGGGCTTCCTTAATCTGGCGCCGACCATTGAGACGCTGGCCGCTGCAGAGCAGCTTATCGCCCACAAAAATGCCGTTACGCTGCGCGTCGCCGCGCTGAAGGAGCAAGCATGAGTGACACCATTACCCGACTGGCGCGCGCCAACGTGCAGGCGCTGACGCCTTATCAATCGGCGCGCCGCCTCGGCGGCAACGGCGATGTCTGGCTCAACGCCAACGAATATCCGCTGCCGGTGCCGTTCGAACTGTCGCAGCAGACGCTGAACCGCTATCCGGAGTGCCAGCCGAAACGGGTGATTGAACGCTACGCCGCCTACGCCGGGCTGGCGCCGGAGCAGGTGCTGGTTAGCCGCGGCGCGGACGAAGGCATCGAACTGCTGATGCGCGCCTTCTGCGAGCCGGGCCAGGACGCCATCCTGTACTGCCCGCCGACCTACGGCATGTACAGCGTCAGCGCCGAAACCATGGGTATCGCCTGTCGCACCGTGCCGGCGCTGGATAACTGGCAGCTGAACATGCCCGCCATCGCCGCCGCGCTGCCGGGCGTCAAGCTGGTCTATATGTGCAGCCCTAACAACCCGACCGGCAATCTGATCGACACAGACGATATCCGCCAACTGCTGGAGATGACGCGCGGCAAGGCGCTGGTGGTGGCCGATGAGGCCTATATCGAGTTTTGTCCGCAGGCGACGCTGGCGAACTGGATCGCGGAATATCCGCATCTGGTGGTACTGCGCACGCTCTCGAAAGCGTTCGCGCTGGCGGGGCTGCGCTGCGGCTTTACGCTGGCGAACCCAAAGGTGATTGAACTGCTGCTAAAAGTGATTGCACCCTACCCGCTGTCAACGCCGGTGGCGGATATCGCCGCCCAGGCGCTGAGCGCGGACGGCATCGCCCTGATGCGCAGCCATGTGGTAGAGCTGAACGCCAACCGCAGCTGGCTGGCGACGGCGCTGGCGGCGCTGCCCTGCGTCAGGCAGGTGTTCCCCAGCGAGACCAACTATATCCTGGCGCGCTTCAACGATGCGCCGCGGGTATTTAAAACCCTGTGGGACCAGGGCATTATCCTGCGTGACCAGAACAAAAACCCGGGTCTTGCCGGATGCCTGCGCATTTCCATCGGCACCCGAAACGAGTGCGAGCGCCTGATCGCCGCACTGCAAACCCTGCCCGGCACCGTGGAGCAAGCATGAGCCAGAAAACCCTTTTTATCGATCGCGACGGCACCCTTATTAGCGAGCCGCCGCAGGATTTCCAGGTCGACCGCATGGAGAAGCTGGCATTTGAGCCGGACGTCATCCCGGCGCTGCTGGCGCTGCAGAAGGCGGGCTTCCAGCTGGTAATGATCACCAACCAGGACGGCCTCGGCACCGACAGTTTTCCGCAGGCCGATTTTGATGGCCCGCATCATCTGATGATGCAGATCCTCACCTCGCAGGGCGTACGCTTCGAAGCGGTGCTGATCTGTCCGCACCTGCCGGCGGACGCGTGCGACTGCCGCAAACCGAAAACCAAACTGGTGGAAGCCTGGCTGGCGGAAGGCGCGCTGGATAAGGCTAACAGCTATGTGATCGGCGATCGCGCCACCGATATTGAACTGGCGCAGAACATGGGCATTCAGGGGCTGCGCTACAGCCAGGATGGCCTGGACTGGAACGCCATCAGTCAGAAGCTGACGCAGCGCGACCGCTATGCGAAGGTGAACCGCAACACCAAAGAGACGCAAATCGAAATCGAGGTGTGGCTGGATCGTGAAGGCGGCAGCAAAATCAACACCGGCGTCGGTTTCTTTGACCATATGCTGGATCAGATTGCCACGCACGGCGGTCTGCGCATGAACGTCGAGGTGAAAGGCGATCTTTATATCGACGATCACCACACGGTGGAAGATACCGGCCTCGCGCTGGGCGAAGCGCTGCTGAAGGCGCTGGGTGATAAGCGCGGTATCGGCCGCTTCGGCTTTGTGCTGCCGATGGACGAATGTCTGGCGCGCTGCGCGCTCGATATCTCCGGCCGCCCGCATCTGGAGTTTAAGGCGGAGTTCAACTACCAGCGCGTAGGCGATCTCAGCACCGAGATGGTGGAGCATTTCTTCCGCTCGCTCTCCTATTCGATGGCCAGCACGCTGCACCTGAAAACCAAAGGCAAAAACGACCATCACCGTGTGGAAAGCCTGTTTAAAGCCTTCGGCCGTACCCTGCGCCAGGCGATTCGCGTGGAAGGCAATACCCTGCCGAGTTCCAAAGGAGTGCTGTAATGAACGTGGTGATCCTTGATACCGGCTGCGCCAACCTCTCGTCGGTCAAGTCCGCTATTCAGCGCCTCGGCTATACGCCGCAGGTCAGCCGCGACGCCGATATCGTGCTGAAGGCGGACAAACTCTTTCTGCCCGGCGTCGGCACCGCGCAGGCGGCGATGGACCAGCTGGAAGCACGCGAGCTGATTGAGCTGGTGAAAGCCTGCACCCAGCCGACGCTCGGCATTTGTCTTGGCATGCAACTGCTCGGCAGCATGAGCGATGAAAGCGGCGGTGTAAAAACCCTGGGCATTATCGATCAGCCGGTTTTACAGATGAAGGACAGCGGCCTGCCGCTGCCCCATATGGGCTGGAACCGCGTTACGCCGCAGGCGGGGCACCACCTGTTTCGCGGCATCGAGGAGGAGAGCTGGTTCTATTTCGTCCACAGCTACGCGATGCCGGTTAACGCCTGCACCATCGCCCAGTGCCTCTACGGCGAGCCTTTTACCGCCGCGGTGCAGAAGGATAACTTCTACGGCGTTCAGTTCCACCCTGAGCGCTCCGGCAAAGCGGGCGCGCAGCTGCTGAAAAACTTCCTGGAGATGTAACGGATGATTATCCCGGCGTTGGATTTAATTGATGGAAAAGTGGTGCGTCTGCATCAGGGAGATTATGGCCAGCAGCGCGACTACGGCAGCGACCCGCTACCGCGCCTGCAGGATTATCAGCGTCAGGGCGCGCAGCTGCTGCACCTGGTCGATTTGACCGGGGCGAAGGATCCGGCGGCGCGTCAGCTTACGCTGTTGAAAACCCTGCTGGCAGGTGTGGAAGTACCGGTACAGGTCGGCGGCGGCATTCGCAGCCGCGATGATGTCGCCGCGCTGCTGGAGGCGGGCGCCGCGCGCGTGGTGGTCGGTTCGACGGCGGTTAAACAGCCGGAAGCGGTGCAGCGCTGGTTCAGCGAATTTGGCCCGGAAGCGATCGTGCTGGCGCTGGATGTGCGTATCGACGCGGATAATCGCAAAGAGGTGGCGATCAGCGGCTGGCAGGAAGCGGCAGGCGTCACGCTGGAGCAGGTGATCGAGCAGTATCTGCCCTACGGCCTGAAGCATGTTCTCTGCACGGATATCTCACGCGACGGCACGCTGAGCGGTTCTAACGTGGCGCTCTATCAGGAAGTCTCCGCGCGCTTTCCGCAGGTGGCGTTTCAGTCCTCCGGCGGCATTGGCGCACTGACGGATATCGCTGCCCTGCGCCACAGCGGCGCGCAGGGCGTGATCGTCGGACGCGCCCTGCTGGAAGATAAATTTACGGTTTCGGAGGCGATTTCATGCTGGCAAAACGGATAATTCCCTGTCTCGATGTGCGCGACGGGCAGGTGGTGAAAGGGGTGCAGTTCCGCAACCATGAGATCATCGGCGATATTGTGCCGCTGGCGCAGCGCTACGCCGCCGAGGGCGCCGACGAGCTGGTCTTTTATGATATTACCGCTTCCAGCGACGGGCGCGTGGTGGATAAAAGCTGGGTGGCGCGGGTAGCGGAAGTGATCGATATCCCCTTCTGCGTGGCCGGCGGCATCAAAAGCGCTGACGAGGCGGCGCAGATCCTCTCTTTCGGCGCGGATAAAATTTCCATCAACTCGCCGGCGCTGGCCGATCCGGCGCTGATCACCCGTCTGGCCGATCGCTTCGGCGTTCAGTGCATTGTGGTGGGCATCGATACCTGGTTCGACGAACAGAGCGGCCGCTATCAGGTAAATCAGTATACCGGCGATGAGGCGCGTACCCGAATTACCCAGTGGGAAACCCTCGACTGGGTGCAGGAAGTGCAAAAACGCGGCGCCGGCGAAATCGTGCTGAATATGATGAACCAGGATGGCGTACGTAACGGTTATGACCTGATTCAGCTGCAGCGCGTGCGTGAGGTGTGCAAAGTACCGCTTATCGCCTCCGGCGGCGCCGGCACCATGGCGCATTTCCTGGACGCCTTCCGCATCGCCAACGTCGACGGCGCGCTGGCTGCGTCGGTATTCCATAAGCAGATCATTAATATCGGTGAACTGAAACGGTTCCTGATCGAACACGATGTGGAGATTCGCCCGTGCTAACAGAACAGCAGCTTTCCCAACTGGATTGGGAGAAAACCGACGGCATGATGCCGGCTATCGTGCAACACAGCGTATCGGGCGAAGTCCTGATGCACGGCTATATGAACCAGGAGGCGCTGGCGAAGACGCTGAGCGCAGGCAAAGTCACCTTCTGGTCGCGCACCAAAGCGCGACTCTGGACCAAAGGCGAAACGTCCGGCCATTTCCTTAACGTGGTCAGCATTACGCCCGACTGCGATAACGATACGCTGCTGGTGCTGGCGCAGCCGATCGGCCCGACCTGCCATCTCGGCACTTCCAGCTGCTTCTCGCCCGCCGCTACAGAGTGGACCTTCCTCTGGCAGCTGGAACAGCTGCTGGCGGCGCGCAAGCAGGCCGATCCCGATAGCTCCTACACCGCGAAGCTCTACGCCAGCGGCACCAAGCGCATCGCGCAGAAGGTTGGCGAAGAAGGCGTGGAGACCGCGCTGGCGGCGACGGTTAACGATCGCCATGAGCTGACCAATGAAGCTTCCGACCTGCTCTATCACCTGATGGTGCTGCTGCAGGACCAGGATCTCGACCTGAGCGCGATCATTAATAATCTGCGCGCGCGCCATAAGGCGTGACGGCCAGGGCGCCGCGCGGTAACCGCGGCGCCCTGCTTTCTGTCAGCCCCCCTTTGCATTCCGCCTTCAGACGGCCGACTTATCACCTTCCGGCGGATAAGCGCTGTTCCCCGCTACCCAGGCCGCCGGCCGCTTCCTGTTTCCCTCATCCTGCTCTCTTTTAAGCTCCGGACCATCATTTTTGCTACAGTAGCGCGGGTAGAAACAGGGAGAAACCAGCCATATGAACAGTACCTTTCATCAGCTCATCACCTTGCTGGATAAGCACCAGGCGCGCTACCGTTTGATCGAACATGCCCCGGAAGGAAAATGCGCGGCCGTGGCGCAGCTGCGCGGCACGCATCCGGCACAGGGCGCGAAAGCGCTGGTCTGCCATGTCAAGGGCAACGGCATCAAACAGTATGTGCTGGCCGTGCTGCCGGCCGACTGTCAGGCCGATCTGACGCAGGTTGCTTCCGCCGTTGGCGGCACGCGCGCCTCACTGGCCAGCCCGGCTGAAGTGGCCAGACTGACCGGCTGTGTGTTCGGCGCGATTCCGCCCTTCAGCTTTCATCCTGCGTTGAAACTTATTGTCGATCCCCTGCTGTTTGCGCGTTTCGAGGAGATCGCATTTAACGCGGGCCGGCTGGATCGTTCGGTTATTCTGAACCGGGAGGATTACCGTTCTCTGGCGGGGGCGATGCCGGCGTCGTTCAGGTGTGCGGATGCCGCCGGTTTGCTGCAGCCATAAAAAAACCCGGCGCTGGCCGGGTTTTCTTTCTTCAGGTTAATCAAGCCTGAGGATACAGGTGAATCAAGCCTGAGGATACAGGTGAATCAAGCCTGCTTGCGCTGCCGCCAGGAAGCGGCCATATTGCGTCCCAGCACAATCGCTGAACCCACCACGCCGCCCAGCAGCACTGCCAGGACCAGCGTCAGGCCTTTTTTCGGACTGTCACGGCGGATAGGCAGGTCCGGCTGCATGATATAGCGGAAGGACTGCAGGTTATCGACCTGGATTTTCAGATCCTTGATCAGGCGCAGCGCGCGCTGAGTCGCATAGTAGCTGTCATCCAGCGGCAGCGGACGGGTCGCTTCATTGGCGATGGCCGCATTCAGCGCTTTAGTGCCCAGCAGGTAGAGGGTGTCATCAGACATAAACTCCGCCTGAGTCAGCTGGGAAGTCACGATGCCCGAGCCTTCCGCCACTTTTAACGCCTGCTTCAGCTGCTCAATACGCTGCTCTTTTTTATCCTGCGCGACCTTTAGCTGTGAAGTCAGCGAGTCGCTCAGCTCGCGCAGCTTTACTTCCATATTACGTTTAATATCGGCGCCGTAATCGTCGACGACGTCGTCGTTAACCACTTTAATAAAGTGCGTAACCTGCGCCTGCGCCTCTTTTGCCGTCTCTGCGGTAAATGTCACGCTTAACGGCTCAGCCTGCCCCGCGGTAACCGGCGCGACTTTTAAATTCAGCGGTGCTTCCAGATTCTGTAGCGAACCTGATAAAGCGTAGAGTGACGCGCTAAAGCGATTGAACAGCTGGCGCTGCAGATCGGCCACGCCCGGCTTATCCTGCGGATACTGCGAGTAAAGGACATTTAGCGCGGCATTATAGTTAGCTACCTGTCCCGCGCTGGGCTGGGTCAAAATTGCTTCTGAAGTCCACTTTTCTTTGGCAAAGAACAGATAAATCACGGCCAGCAGCAAAAAAGCAATGGCGGCTGCAATGATCGTTTTTTTACCGTTCCACAGCTGCGCTACCACATCCAGCAGGTCAAGCTCATCATCGTTGTTATAAAAGGTCTGACGAAGTAAAGACTGATCCGTAGTTGTTTTACTTTCTTGGTTCATGGTTCTGGTACGCCCAACTGATTAATTGAAAAGCGGAATAATAAACGCCAGGGAGAAAACAATAGCAAAAGGAAGGGTAAAGCGTTATCTGAAATCAATAAAAAACCTCCCGAGGGGAGGTTTTTTAGTCAGGACGGGATCAGTCCAGCCACTCGGTGTGGAAGACGCCCTCTTTATCGGTGCGTTTATAGGTGTGCGCGCCGAAATAGTCACGCTGTGCCTGGATCAGGTTTGCCGGCAGTACCGCGGAACGGTAGCTGTCATAGTAGGCGATAGCTGCGGAGAAAGTCGGGGTCGGGATGCCGTTCTGTACGGCATAGGCCACGACGTCACGCAGCGCCTGCTGATATTCATCGGCGATATTTTTAAAGTAAGGCGCCAGCAGCAGGTTAGCGATATCCGGCGTCTCTTTATAAGCGTCGGTGATTTTCTGCAGGAACTGCGCGCGAATGATGCAGCCGGCGCGGAAAATCTTGGCGATTTCGCCGTAGTTCAGGTTCCAGCTATTCTCATCGGAAGCCGCTTTCAGCTGCGAGAAGCCCTGCGCATAGGAAACGATTTTGCCCAGGTAAAGCGCGCGACGCACTTTCTCGATAAATTCAGCTTTATCGCCGTTAAACGCCTGCGCAGTCGGGCCGCTCAGCACTTTGGAAGCGGCAACGCGCTGCGACTTCAGGGAAGAGAGGTAACGCGCGAAGACAGATTCGGTGATCAGCGACAGCGGCTCGCCCAGATCCAGTGAACTCTGGCTGGTCCATTTACCGGTGCCTTTGTTTGCCGCTTCATCAAGGATGACGTCAACCAGGTAGTTGCCCTCTTCATCTTTCTTGGTGAAGATATCTTTGGTGATATCGATCAGGTAGCTGCTCAGCTCGCCTTCATTCCACTCGCTGAAGGTTTTCGCCAGCTCGTCGTTGCTCAGGCCCAGCGCGTTTTTCAGCAAGGAGTAAGCTTCTGCGATCAGCTGCATATCGCCATATTCGATACCGTTATGCACCATCTTCACATAGTGACCGGCGCCGTCCGGGCCGATGTAGGTAACGCAAGGCTCGCCTTCGGCGCGCGCCGCGATTTTGTCCAGGATCGGCGCAACCAGCTCATAAGCTTCTTTCTGACCGCCAGGCATAATAGAAGGCCCTTTCAGCGCGCCCTCTTCACCACCGGAGACGCCGGTGCCGATAAAGTTAAAGCCTTGCTCAGAAAGTTCTTTGTTGCGGCGAATAGTGTCTTTATAGAAGGTGTTGCCGCCATCAATCAGGATGTCGCCCTTGTCCAGGTGCGGCGTCAAAGAGGCGATAGTTTTATCAGTGGCTTCACCTGCCTGCACCATCAGCAGGATACGGCGCGGTTTTTCCAGCGAGTCGACAAACTCTTCAATGCTGTAGTAAGGCGCGAGTTTTTTGCCCGGGTTTTCGGCGATAACTTCATCGGTTTTTTCGCGTGAACGGTTGAAAACGGATACGGTATAGCCGCGGCTCTCGATGTTAAGTGCCAGGTTGCGGCCCATTACCGCCATACCTACAACGCCGATCTGTTGCTTGGACATTATCTACTCCTGTTTAATGATGGTACATAGCAATTAATTAGCTACTTATGTATACCATTGATATTAACGCAGCACTACATTACTAAGGTAGCGATTGATGCGATAGGAAATATATCTTTTGTTACGTTAATCAAGCTGAACATAATTTAGTCACACCAGGAATTCTCCTGGTTGTATATTTTCAAGCCTGATTACCGTTTCGTGCGCCACAGGCTCATCTTCCATTACGCTCCATGCCGGGAAGGCTTTTGCGTGCGTCTCCAGGAAAGGCCCTTCTTTTAATTCAAATACCATTGCTCTTGATGAAAGGCAAACTAATGTATGAATAACATTTGGCGGTATTTGCACAGCGAAGGCTCCGGTATCATTCCCCAGTAAATGAATACTTTCCACCTGACCCGCCCCGGAAAACGTTATAAGCTTAATTCGTCCATCAATCACATGAAAATATTCCCACTGATGTGAAAGTTCATGTTTGTGTGGCGGAATATAACTGTTTTTCATTAACGCAATGGCCAAACGCTGTACCGGCTCCTGATGCGATTGATGCAAGCAGTGGTGAGCCCTTAATCGACCGGAATGTTGCGCACGGGTATAGAGCGCCTCCTTGAATGCTTCATCGAGAATAATCACTGGCAGGCCTCATAGGGTTAATAGTGTTTCCATACCACGCGATTAACATAGTCCGTATAACTATGAATAATACGTAAAACCTTATCAGAAACATTAGGCATACTGTAATCATTGACAGGACGCAGCAGCCGGGTATCGCCGGAGGGCTGATCTTCAAGGATAGATAAAGCCTGCATAACACGTTCAACGCTCAAACCGGTCATAATGACAGAGGCTTCTTCCATACCTTCTGGACGTTCATGCGCTTCGCGAATATTTAAGGCCGAAAAGTTAAGAATAGAGGACTCTTCGGTAATCGTCCCGCTATCAGACAGAACGGCTTTGGCTTCAATTTGTAATTTAATATAGTCGATAAAGCCTAAGGGTTTAAGAAGCTGAACACGTTCATCAAATTGAATGTTGTTTTCTTCAAAACGTTTACGCGTTCTGGGATGGGTAGAAACAATAACCGGAAGATTATATTTTTCCGCTACAGCATTAAGAATATCGGCAAGTTTATGAATATTCACACTGCTGTCAACATTCTCTTCCCTGTGCGCGCTAACGACAAAAAAGCCATTCTTTTCAATTGAAAGGCGGCTCAGCACATCTGACCGTTCGATTTTTTCGCGATGCTGATTAATCACTTCAAACATAGGGCTGCCGGTTTTAATTACGCGATCCGGGCTGATCCCTTCAGCTAAAAGATACTCACGGGCTATATCAGAGTAAGTCATATTGATATCTGATATATGGTCGACGATTTTGCGGTTAATTTCCTCTGGAACGCGCTGATCGAAACATCTGTTTCCTGCTTCCATATGAAAAACAGGGATTTTTTTCCTTTTCGCCGCTAACGCGGCGAGGCAGCTATTGGTATCACCAAGAATAAGTAGAGCCTCAGGTTTTAATTCACTAAGCAGCTCATCAACCTTAATAATGATATTACCTATCGTTGCAGCTGCATTATCGCCGGCCGCATTCAGGAAAAAGTCGGGCTTCTTAACAGAGAGATCGTTGAAAAAAACCTCGTTTAATTCATAATCATAATTCTGACCTGTATGAGCAATATAGTGATCGCAATACTGGTCTAGTTTATTAAGCACGGCTGAAAGCCTGATAATTTCAGGACGGGTGCCGACCACACTTAAAACACGAAGTTTCTTTCCCATTTACATACTCCAACTGAAAGTATCAGGTTTATCTCGATCAAAAATCTCATTTGCCCATAGCATAACAATCAAATCATCTTCACCGATATTTTTAATGTTATGGGCCCAGCCCGGGACCGTTTCGACCACCTCGGTCTCTGCAGACGTTTTTACCGTCTCGTAAATCTCACCGGTAATAATATTTTCAAATTTGAACAGCGCTTTTCCCTGCAGGACAACGAATTTTTCATTTTTACTGTGATGGTAATGACCACCACGCGTCACACCAGGCTTAGCTGTAAAAAACGAAAATTGTCCATGCTCAGGTGTCTTCAGAATTTCGCTAAAGGCTCCCCGTTCATCTTTATAAACGGGTACTGAATAGGAAAAACGCGCCGGATCGAGATAACTCAGATAGGTTGCATAGAGCGCGCGATTCAGACCAGTACCCACTGACTCAGTAATAAGGGTGCTTCTGGAGGCGTGGAACTGCTGTAGCTTGTCTGCTAATTCCTGTAATGTAACGGTATAGGTAACCGCTATTTTTTTAAATCCTGTTTCAGAGCCAGCGTCGTCCAGATGCCCGATGAATTCTGACACAACGTCATCAATATAAACCAATTCAAGCTGATGAGCAGGATTATCGATACGAAGAGGAATTTGATTGATAATATTATGACAGAAAGTGGCCACTACAGAATTATAATTAGGGCGACACCATTTTCCGAACACGCCAGGCAGACGATAAATATAGCTTTTAACTAAGCCGGCATCTTCGGCTTGCGCTAATAACTCTTCAGCTTTTCTCTTGCTCAGCCCATAGGGGTTATCCTGCTGAGCCTGTATCGAGGAAGAATAAACTACCGCAACGCCTCTGTTCACTTTGGCGATGCAGTTAATCAGCATTTGCGTAAAATCGATATTTGAAGTAACGAATTCGTTATTTTCTAACGGGCGATTAACGCCCGCTAAGTGGTAAATGAAATCAACGTTCTTTACTTTATCTTCAAGTAATTCGATAGCATCAGAATGAAGATGCGTAACAACCTGAATATGACGTTCTTTCAATGCTGCCAGGAGGTTTTTCCCGATAAAACCCCCTGCACCGGTAACAAGTACCTTTTTCATAAATCAATGCTCCGGCTGTACTAAGTTACCTTTTACGATTTCCTGCATAAACTTCAGCTTGAGCAATAACTGTTTAGTACCTTCAAGATCCAGACGCGTAGTATTATGGGAATTATAATCTACAATTTCAGAAATCTTTTTCTCGCCTTCGGCAAAGTATTTATCATAATTCAAATCACGGTTGTCAGCAGGAATGCGGTAATAATCACCCTGATCTTCCGCATGTAGCATCTCTTCGCGCGTAAGAAGGGTTTCATACAGTTTTTCACCATGGCGAGTCCCGATCACTTTGATCGTATAACCCGGCTTACTCATTATCTCAGTAATTGCCTGCGCTAACACACCTACCGTTGAAGCAGGCGCTTTCTGGACAAAGATATCGCCGTTATTGCCATGAACGAACGCGTGAAGAACTAAATCTACCGCATCTTCAAGACTCATCATGAAGCGCGTCATTTCTGGATCGGTAATGGTAACTGGTTCGTTATTAATGACCTGATTAACAAACAAAGGGATGACTGAACCGCGTGACGCCATCACGTTACCATAGCGCGTACCGCAAACAACGGTTCCGCTACCATTAATGTTTCGGGCCTTAGCCACCATAATTTTTTCCATCATCGCTTTGGAAATGCCCATAGCATTGATGGGATAGACCGCTTTATCGGTACTTAAGCAGACCACACGCTTAACTTCATAGTTAATCGCCGCTTCGATAACGTTCTCGGTGCCCAGAACGTTCGTTTTAACCGCCTCAAGCGGGTAAAACTCACACGACGGCACCTGTTTCAATGCAGCAGCATGGAACACAAAATCTACACCGCGCATGGCGTTAGCGATGCTTTGGTAATCGCGCACGTCACCTAAATAAAATTTCAGCTTAGGATTTTTGTAACGCTTACGCATATCATCCTGTTTTTTCTCATCGCGGCTAAAGATACGGATTTCAGCGATATCCGTCTCCAGGAAGCGATCTAAAACAGCATTGCCAAAAGAGCCGGTACCGCCAGTGATGAGTAGAATTTTTGATTCAAACATAGGAAACCTTAACTAATCAGAATAGACAAAATCTCTTTAGCCGCTGCCGTTACAGTAAATCTTTCATGCAACAAGCACAGGGCGTTGTTCCCGGCCTTTTCTCTCAAGGCGGAGTCGTTCAGTAGTTTCAATGCATTTTCGTAAAAACGTTCATCTTCGCCATTGATAGTAACAAAACCCGCTTCGGCATTTTCTACAACGGATTTTAAATCATTGCCGGGGTTGACGCTACCTAAGATAGGTATGCCATTGACCATATAACCGAGTATTTTCCCGGGAAAATTATGACTCAGGTGGCTACGGCTAAGGGAAAATAAGCCAATATCAATTTCTTTCAATATCGCCCTGAAGGCCTCCTGGCTGACAGGAGGAAGCAGCAAGACATTGTTAAGATTGTTTTTGTTTATTTTTTTCTGAATCAGCTCAACTTCATCGCCCTGCCCTAAAAATACAAAATGCGCTTCGCTTCGGTTCTTCATTTTTTCAGCGAGGCGCACAAGATTATCCATATCCTGCGCTTTGCCTATATTTCCGCCATAAAAAAATATTATCTTTTCTTGCAGATTATATTTTTTACGGAATCCGTATTCCTCGGCAGTGACTTCCGGATCAGCCCAATTGTACAGCAAGCGGGTTTTATATGTTTCGCCAAAACATTCCTTAAAATATTTAACATTGGCCGCAGATTGTATGCCGATAACATCGGCTGCCTGATAATTGATTTTTTCAAAAAAACGGAAATATTTAGCTGCTAAAGATTGCTCTTTAATCATTCCATTATCGATAACCCACTGCGGAAAGAAATCACGCAAAATTAAATAAACAGGGCAGCGATTCTTTTCTTTAAGGTGGCGTGCAAAAGCGCCCCAGAATATAGATGGCGAATAATTTACAATCAAATCAAACTTTTTATCTTTAATAATACTGGTCAGATGCTTTTTCGCTTTAAACGGCAAAAGGGTTTCGTTTATAGCCCTTTTTACGAATGAGCAATTTTTGATGGGCCCCGATCGAAAACGTATTACTTCAATGCCATCAATAATATCCACTTTGACATTCTGGTCCTGCAATACACCTGGCGTAATTACCGTCACGGTATGCCCATTTCTGGAAAATTCGCATGCAAGCTCATGCATCATTTTGGCTGCTACTTTCGTGCTAAAGGGCACATAATCATCAATCAGCAGAGCAAGTCTTTTTTTCGAAAGGTCATTCAGCATATATTGCACTCAAATATAGTTTAGCTCTTTCTGTCGCATCAGGTAATTTATCAACGGCCTTCCTGGCCTCGATGCAATAATGTTCGATTGTATCTGGGTTAGCGAAAGCGTTTTTAATAACCGCAGCAATATCGTCACTGTTTAACGGATCGAAATAAAAGGCATGGTCACCACAGACTGTTTTCGCAAAAGCGCGATCGGAGGTAAAAACGGGCCTGTTCATGTATGCGGCTTCAACATAGGATGCACTAAAGCATTCCAGAAGCGTGGGAAGAAACATGCCATCACAGCGTTGATATAACGGGGGGCACTGCGCGTTCGTAATCTTACCCGTTAGCATTATTCTCTTCTGGTGATGCGCAGGTAGTTCTGACAAAAAGTCATCATCGAGCGTGAGGACAAACTTATAGTTATCAGGCAAGGCTTCTAACAAGGGGTAGATAACCTGCAAGTTTTTGTGTGGGTAATTATGGGAGACAGTTAGCAGCCAAATTTCATCCGCTTTTTTCTCAGGTAATTTTTTAGCCACACTACTATCATAGAGGGATGGTTGAGAGAAATTAGCTGATATGGTATTTGATACTAAATACACCTGCTCAGAGGGGAAACCAAAAAGTTTAGCAACCTTATCTTTCACATCCGCTGTTTCCACAACTATCTTCGTCGCATTGCTTTTATAATAATAAGGCTGAAGATAGCGCAATAATATTTTCTTTAATTTCTCTTTTACAGATAATGAGTTATAAACAGTTTGAGTATCATAAATTAGCCATGGCAAGGCGAACCCAACCAGATGGTTTTTTACAGCTGGGTTCCAGTAACTGGGCCCAAAGACAGTAAAGACATCCTGGATACCATGTTTGGCTATAATATCATCAAGCGTTTTTCTACTGGCGAAATTTAATAACCCAGATGGCGTTTTATCAATAATAATGCTTTTGTTTCTGCTTTTTTCACCAAGTTGATGATAAACAGGAGGGGATACCGCCGCGATAAAATCCACATCCAATTTAACAAACTCTTCAATTATCGAAACCCCTACCTGTAAACCGCCGCCCACATAGAGATTACTTGCATTAACTAATAGCATTTCATTTTCTCAATTGCCAATGTAATTTTACAGCGTTTTCCCTTTCCAAATCATAAGAACTACCATGCAACATTTCGGCAATACTATTCGAATAAGGTACGAATTGTGCCATAAAGTAGTCATTATCCGTGAATCGCTGAAAACTTAAAAACACGTAAAGCGAAAAGCAGCATGCTAATAGGGTCCGGTTATGCCTTTTATTATATGAGGCAATTATATAAGAGACTATTATTAACATAGCGGGTATGAAATACTCATCAAATCTTGATGAAATTGTACCAAATTGACCTAAAAAAATGTCGATATTTAACATTAGCAGAAAAGCGGCCTCAAAAACCAATATGTAAAATAGCGAGACCCCCCGCTTTGCAAAATATAGTAAAACATTTCTTTTATTTTTAATAAACAAACAGTAAATTAGTATTTTAAACATTAGGTTAAAGGATAAAACACTTCCTGAAAGCTCACCAGAAGAATAAAGAACAAGTTTATAGATATAAGGATTGCTGTATATTAAGGCTACTAACTTAAAAAGTTTTCCTAAGGGATATATATCTACTAAAGCTAACAACACTCCCACTAATAAACTAAACCTTCCTATTTTTATTATCTTTCTTTTAATAAAAAACGGAAATATCAAAAGCAATAAAGCTGATATATGAAATAACGCGCCTATAAGGCAGGTTAAATAATACAATCTATTTTTTTCTTTAAGATAAAAATTGAGTGCTAAATAAAAAAAAGTAACTGCTACTATTTGTCGCAAAGCTTCCACGTTAAAACCAAAGGAAACTAAAAAATACACGCATAAAACAAAAACTGGATAAGGTGAATATTTTTTTAAGATAAAAATCAAGGATGTTAATATGAATAAAGTTATTACTAGCGTGAAATGCCAAAAATATAATCCCAAAGAACTAAAAAATTTAGAAATCAGCTGATAACCAGGTTCGATAGTTAATGTAATCGCGCCGCCATTATAGAAGTCACGATAGAAGAGCCAGTCAACGCCTAGCTCGTATCGCAAACCAACAAACAAGGCGATGATGCATGATACGATAACTATCAGTATCTTTTTTTTGCGATCGGCCAAAACATCGAGGTTAGCAAAAAAAAGCAATATCCCTGCATAAATATAATAAATTCCCATAAGTATTATTCACTCAACTTTTTATGCAGTCCTGACTTAATTATACCTACAGCAATAATTACGGTTATCAGGCATTTAACTGTAAGACCTACTGTAAATGACATATGACTATTTATATATGCAGCCAAGTAATTTACAGCAAGCAGACCGGCGGTAAACACCATCAGATAACCAGCCGAAATAACATTATTCTTTACTATCCATGTTGACGTTATATAGTGCATGAGCGCTAGCAGAAAATAGGAAGCGATGGTGGCCCATGCAGATCCTACAATACCGAATTTTGGTATCAAGTAATAGTTTAGCAAGATATTGAAAATTACAGCAAAAAGCGTTGCACACGAAATTATAAGTGAGCGTTTTTTATAAAAGAGAAAATTTACATATATCAGATAAATATGAATCAGTGCATTACCGACGAAGATAAGGGGTAATATATTCACGCTGGCATAGTACTTTTTATCTGCGAGAATAAAAATAGCTTCTTGGGAAAAAAGAATTGACATGACGCTTATACAAAAAACAACTACTGTACTGGCATAAATATTGTTTTTTATTTTCTCGAGTTTTTTCTCTTCGATCAGCCTGTAAAGGCGGGGCTGCCATGATGAGTTCCAGGCCATTATGACAACAAGAATGCCTGTACCGATGTTGTAGGCAAAAGAATATAAACCCGCTTCATAACTTCCCAACTCACGATTTATTATTAGCCTGTCAGCCTGAGATAATAATGAATTAGATAACACATGAATTATCAACGGTACCGAGAATAGCACCGCCTCTTTCAATAGGCTAACATCGAAATCACCTTTAGCAAGCTTTCTAAATTTATTAAGTACGTAAGCAATCAGAATTAAACTAACAATAACTTGCGCATAAATTTTTGACAAGTATTGCTGCTGCGTTAATGTAATGGCAAAGATAAATATTAATGCTATTTCACTCACCTTAGAAATAACATTGATTTTTACATAGCTTCCACTTTTCCTTGCCGCCTGAAGATAGCATGTGTAGATATATATATAGGACAGCAAGTTACATATACCCATCACCCAAAAGAAATCACTTTCTTCAATGCCCAACAGGGTTGAAAGAGGTTTCATGTAAAAAGGGCTCAGGCTTAACAGGATAAGCTGAAAAGGAAGGAGGAAATAAAGAATACTTTTTAAATAGCTACCAAAATTATCTTGCGTAAGCATGTATCTGTTAGTTACTGCGTTTTGCAGATTCAGGCTAATAAATACATAAAGTATCATAATCGCTGTATTAATAATGGAGAGCTTACCATACTGCTCAGGATCTAACACTCTGGATAACAGCGGCAGGGATATAAAAAGAAACCCTTTTACAAATAAATCCCCTAATGCATAGTTTGCAAAATCTTTAACGGTTTTAAATTTCATTTTTTGCTACTGAGCTAATATAAGAATTAATTTGCTTTTTATACATGCCTTCTAAATCATAATCTTGTGCAGCATTATAAAAACTATTGTATTCAAGCTTCATTTTAAGCAGCGCTTTCTTTAATGAATCTTTGCTTGTTGCCTCGAATACTATTCCGTTTTCTTTTACTAAATCTTCTTTACATCCTACCCGATCGCTAATAATAACCGGTAATCCCAGCGACAGAGCTTCTTCGATGACCAATCCCCAGGGTTCAGCAAGCGAAGGTAAAATGAAAACGTCACACTGACGATAGTATGTTTCTAATTCGCGATTATTAACATATCCTAAGAAGGTAATGTTTTTCTTTGCTTTTTTTTGCAAGACGTCGCTATCCGGGCCACTTCCGACAATGAAAAGCCTTTCTCTTGTCTCATTGAATACATCAATGAGCAGGGAAAGGTTTTTCTCAGGCGCCAGTCTTCCTACATAAAGATATTTTAAACTTTCATGACTTTGGCTAACTGTTCGATGACTATTTTGATGTCTCTCACGTGGCGGATTAGCTACACCAACACCATGAGTGATATAAATTTTTCCTGAGAAGCCGCAATGCGCTAAAATTTCTTTCTGTAATATTCCTGAAGGATAAGCAGCGCCCATTCGTGTGAGGAATAATTTCTTTAACCGGCCAGCCATGCCGCTCATACGCGTTTCAAGTATGCTGCTTTCAATGACAACCGCATTTTTTCTTTTTGGCGACAGTAAAGAAAGGAAAAAAAGCTCTTTTATTTCCCATCCCGGAAAAACCAACCGCTGATAATGACTTTTTTTTAGTTCACGATGAACAGCGTGTAATACCGTTAATTTATTTCTTTCCTCAAAATTCCCCTCAATAATAAATGCATGATCAAATTGACAATCATAATTATAAAAGTCGCTTTCGCGCATTGAGGATTTTTTAGAAATAAAGATAACTTTGATATTAATTTGACGCGCAAGTGAGTTAAACAGATTAACTTTATAAAAAGCAGGCACATTAGTGATAAATATTAAGTCATAATTTTTCATTTACTTACCTGCTCAATAACCTTCTGCCATTTCAGCAGAATTTCTTTCTCGCCATACTCTGCAATGCTTTCCGGTGCTTTTTGGCTCAACTGCTCTTGCATCGTCTCATTTTCGAGAAGCCTTTTTATTTCTCTGGCTAAGCAATCTACATCCTCAGCTTTTACTAAAATACCGTTCTTGCTTTGCAATATTGTTTTGGGACCGGCCGGGCAGTCGAAGCTAATGCATGCCATCCCGAATGCCAACGCCTCGACTAATACCATTCCCCACCCTTCATACCGCGAAGAAAGCACAAATATTTTCGCCTGATTATATTCATCAGCTATGTTCTTTTTAAAGGGTAGTATTTCAACGTTATCAAGGCGATTAGCATCAATATAGCTTTGTAGCGCTTCCCGGTCAGGCCCGTCACCGACAATCCTCAGCGTCCAGCCTTCAGTGACAATACGGCTCCATGCCTGCAGCAACAGATCGAAGCCCTTTTGGTACGTAAGACGGCCGACGCCAAGTACGCAATTTGCTCGCTGTTTAAACGGAACGACATCATTGGGGATTTCAACAATATTAGGAATGATAAAGTGCCTCGCCCCTGGCATCCAGCTATATTTAGCTTTATCTTCAGGTGTTAAGGTCACCACTGCATCAATTTTTTTATAAAGCAATTGCCTGATCTTTTTCAGGATCGGATTAATAACATCATATTCAAAATGCTCAATAGCAATAATATTTTTATAGCCAGCCATTTTGGCGAGTAATGTCATTTTTACATCACAGCATATGGCTACTGCATTTTCGTCAGCCAAAGCGACTTTTTTTAGCGTCTTTCTTTTTTTTAGCAGGTAATTGATATCAAAAAGCATGCCGGCCAGGAGAGATTTGGCGCGGTTATACATGCTTTCTTCATATTCATTATGCAATACCGTAACAGCTACGTTGTCAGCAGGCTTAAATGATATATCATGTTGAGAAACGTAAAGGCTAACTAGCCTTACGTGATAAAGCGCCGACAAAGTGTTAGCCAAAGTAATGGATACGCGTTCAATTCCTCCACGTGACGTAATATCGCCTAATAAAACATGGACGTTTGGCTTGTTACTGGAAGAATTGCTTGAATACTCGCTCACTATTTCGGTCATCCTTAAACAGATTTATTATTGCGTTGACGCTACTTCTGTGCCCGGCATAGCGATCGTTACCTGCCAGCAACGTTTCTATTTCGTTTAACAGCTCGCTTTGCGTGGAACAATGGTAACCTGGCATCCAGTAATCTACAGGTTCAAGAGTAAACCCACCGCGCGATTTACTGTACGCATCTAAATCGGGCGTTAAAAAGCACATAGGCTTGTCCAGCAACATATAGTCGAAGTAAACTGAAGAATAGTCTGTTATGAGCATATCCATATGCGCTAAAAGGTGGTTGATATCCAGGCCATTGTTGCGTAATTCATCCGATTTGATAATACGAATGTTTTCGCTTAGCTGTAAATCCAGATAGATATTTTCTTCATAAGGATGAAGTTTGATGAAAAGCTGGCAATTATTTTGCTGCAAGAATATGTTCAATGCAGTTAAATCAAAATCTCTAACACGGAAAAAGTTATTATTTTCAATTGATTTCCCATCAGAATACTCATTTGCTTCCTGATTCTCCCTGAAGGTGGGAACGTAAAAAATCTTTCTTTTTCCAGATGCTAAAAATTTGAGCCCTGTTTTGGCGGCGGTTTGATCATATAAAAAATCATTTCGCGGCTGGCCCGTTATGTATACCTTATTGGCCTTTTCCCGAAAACATGCTGCTATTATTGCGCGCATAACTTCCGAGGTGGCGATTCTGTAAGATGAGTAATCCTCCATTCCCTGATGATCAAACTCGCCTAAATAACAGATCTTTTTGAGTGGCATACCATGCCACAGACTGATGTAGATCTGATTGCCGCTTTTCGTGCCAATCATTTCGTTATGCGTAGTGACGATATATTTTGCGGTTGCGTACTGCCAGAGGGCGCTCGCCGTTCCCGCTTTGAAAATCTTTATTTCATCAGTCGCGGCAGGCTTTTGAGCTTCAACAAACCAAACAATTTTGTAATTTTTATGATTTTTTTGGATGTAATCACTCAGAGCTTTGGCATTACCTGAAAAATCAGGCCTGCTTTTAAAGATGATCTTTTCTTTGTCTTTAGGTATCAGATAAATCAAACACGACAGGATTCTCTTGCTGATCCTTACAAGCATTTTTTTAAACATTTTTCTTTCCCGATCTGACCACTTCAATTATCTCCGTCGTCGAGATAGATGGCGTTCTCGGTAAGTAGATGACTTCACAGGCATCTTTTACCCAATCAAATTTGCCAGCCCAATCATCACCCATGACCAGTACGTTAGCCTGATGATGCTTAATATATTCCAGCTTAAGCTCCAGTGATTCCTCGAGAAAAACTTCATCAACAAACTTCAGGCTTTGTATAATTTTAACTCTGTCTTCCTGTGAATAAACGGGATATCTCTGTTTTTTATTGAAATTTAATTGATCAGAAGATACGCCCACTACAAGGTAATCGCCATATCTGGCCGCACGTTCCAGGATATTAATGTGTCCCACATGAAAAACATCGAAGGTACCAAATGTAATTACCTTTTTCATTGATTCTCTCATCTGAATTTTACGCTTATATTTTTTTCTTTTAACAGGTATTTATTTAATGAACGGACATTTGTTACACGGCACATCAAAATAAAGATAAAATAATACAAAGCTATTTGAACTAAAAATAAGGTTTTATAATAGTTCATTGCAATACCGATAAAAGCCATCAGTAGAGTAGTGCAAACTATAATAAATAAGCTCCCCCGGGCGCTTAAGCCTGCATCAATTAACACATGATGCAAATGCTCCCGGTCCGGCTTAAACGGGCTGTCCCCTCTTCTGATGCGTGCGATCATGACGCGCAGCATATCCATCAGCGGCACAGCGATCAGCCACAGCGCGGTGACCGGTTGCATTACCGCATTGTGGCCCTGCGTCGCGATAATCAACAGCCAGATAACGGTAAAGCCAATCAGCGTGCTGCCGGCGTCGCCCATAAAGACTTTAAATTTGCGTCCCCAGGGAATACCGAGGTTGAGCAGAATATAGGGCAGACAGGCGACCATCAGGCAAAGGCACCATAATGCCATCGCATCGTTGCCGCCCATCCAGAATACCGCCGCCAACGCGCCGAAAGTCACCGAGGAGAGCGCGCCTAAAAGACCGTCAATGCCGTCAACCATATTAAAGGCGTTGATCGCGCCTACCACCGCCAGCAGCGTGACGCCATAGCCCAACACGCCGAGAATCAGCTCGTAGCCGAACAGGATATTCCCCAGCGAATAGAGATAGAGGCCGTTGTACATCATAATGCTGGCCACCAGCGCCTGTAGCGCCATGCGCGGCATCACCGGCAGATCAAACTTATCATCCAGCACGCCGACCACAATCAGCAGCGTAGCGCACGCCATATAAATGGTGAAATCCGGCAGCCAGCCCGGCTGGAGAATATAGATAATCCACAATGAGAGATATACCGAAACGCCACCCACCAGCGGTATATGCCCGTGATGATGTTTGCGCGCGTTAGGTTTATCAACCAGGCCGACTTTCTTGGCAACCTTGCGCGAGATAAAAAGCAGCGCCAGCGCGCCCAAAAAAACAAGCACGATTTCTTGCATGTTTGCACCAGTATTGAGATTGACCACAGATACCTGAAAATGTCCACGCTACCGCCCCTGGCTTTAAGCAACCAGACGCTTCAGTGGCTCAGGACTCAAACAAGCATAGCCTGTGAGAGCAACCTGGTAATTTTTTCTCGCGACGCTAACCGAAACAGATGTAACCGTGCGCTAATAGTTTACGATTCTCGTACTATCGTCGTGCGCAGACAAGCATAAAATTGCCTGTTTCACCGTTGACTTATGCCGTTAATCGCTTTGTCCACGCTGATTGTTTGCAAAGCAAGCAAAGCGCTTAAAATATCATCTCATGTCACTGTTATCATATCGAATGCGATATATCTTATTCATTCCGCCAGGCGATGCGCTTTGAAGTGAAAAAGTAGCCGGCTAATCATCTCTTCGTTTATCTCCCGTTGAACCGGGGCCTGAAACAGAAAAGGCTTCTGTTGCCAGAAGCCATTGTCGTTATCCACTTTGTTACTCGCGCAACCTGCTTTTTAACCGGGCCAGCAGGCGCCTCTGCGCGACAAAATACATTAGCGTAACTTCATTTTAACGATAACCGTTCGGATTTTTTGACTGCCAGTTCCAGGTGTCGCGCATCATCGCATCGATGCCGCGCGTCACGCGCCAGTCAAGTTCCTTATCTGCCAGCGACGCATCGGCCCAGAAGGCGGCCAGATCGCCGTCGCGACGCGGTTTAATCTCGTAAGGCACCGGTTTGCCGGACGCTTTTTCAAACGCCTGCACCATCTCCATAACGGAGAAGCCTTTGCCGGCGCCGAGGTTATAGGCTTTATAACCCTGTACGTGATCAAGATGATCGAGCGCTTTCAGGTGTCCTTCCGCCAGATCGACGACATGGATATAGTCGCGTACGCCGGTACCATCTTTAGTGTCATAATCGGCGCCGAAAATGCCGAGCTTCTCCAGGCGGCCAATGGCGACCTGCGCAATATAAGGCAGCAGGTTATTGGGAATGCCGTTAGGATCTTCGCCGATTTCGCCGGACTCATGGGCGCCTACCGGATTAAAGTAGCGCAGCGCAATGGCCTTCAGCTTGCTGTCCGCTTTGGCGTAATCCTGCATGATCTGCTCAACCATCAGCTTGGAGGTGCCATAAGGGCTGGTCGTGCCGCCGATCGGCGTGGTCTCAACATAGGGCACCGGCGCGTTGGCGCCATAGACGGTCGCAGAGGAGCTAAAGATAAAGTTATAGATGCCGGCATTGCGCATCTCTTCCAGCAGCACCACGGTGCCGGAGACATTGTTTTCATAGTATTCCAGCGGCTTGCGGGTCGATTCGCCCACCGCTTTCAAACCGGCAAAATGGATAACAGCGCTGATGGCATGGCTGGTAAAGATATCGCGCAGGCAGGCGCGATCCAGAATATCGCCCTCAACGAAGGTCGCTTGCTTTCCGGCCAGCTTCTCGACGCGGCGAATCGATTCCCGCGAAGCGTTGCTGAGGTTGTCCATTACCACAACGTCGTCGCCGCGCTGCAGTAGCGCCAGCACCGTATGAGAGCCGATGTAGCCTGCTCCGCCCGTTACCAAAATAGCCATGTGAACTCCTTGATGCCGCGCAGGCGCGCGGCGTGAAATAGTGAGGAATTATTTTGCCAACAATTGCTTGATCGTGTCGCGGAACGCAGCGCCCTGCTGGTTATTGCGCAGGCCATAGGTGACAAAGGCCTGCATATAGCCCAGCTTACGGCCGCAGTCGAAGCTGTTGCCCGTCATCAGGCAGGCGTCAACCGGCTGTTTTTTGCTCAGGCTGGCGATCGCGTCGGTCAGCTGGATACGGCCCCATGCGCCCGGCTCCGTTTTCTCCAGTTCGGCCCAGATATCCGCAGACAGCACATAGCGCCCTACCGCCGCCAGATCGGAGTCGAGCTGTTCCGGATGCTCCGGTTTTTCGATAAAGCTGGTGATGGCGCTGACGCTGCCTTCGTTTTCCAGCGGTTCTTGCGTCGAAATGGCGGAGTATTCAGACAGGTCGGCACCCGGCATATGCTTCGCCAGCACCTGGCTGTGGCCGGTTTCTTCAAAGCGCGCGACCATCGCGGCGAGATTATAACGCAGGTGGTCAGCGGTGGAATCATCCATGATGACGTCCGGCAGCACAACCACGAAAGGATTGTCGCCGATCATAGGACGGGCGCAAAGTACGGAGTGGCCCAGGCCCAGCGGCTGCGCCTGACGCACGTTCATAATAGTCACGCCTGGCGGACAGATAGACTGCACTTCGCTCAGCAGCTGACGCTTCACGCGCTGTTCCAGCAGCGCTTCCAGCTCGTACGTCGTATCGAAATGGTTTTCGACGGCATTTTTCGACGCATGAGTGACCAGTACGATTTCCTTGATGCCCGACTTGACGATTTCATCAACGATGTACTGAATCATCGGCTTGTCAACGATCGGCAGCATCTCTTTAGGAATGGCTTTTGTAGCAGGGAGCATATGCATACCGAGACCCGCAACGGGGATAACTGCTTTAAGCTTGGTCATATTTTTTCCATATAATGATGTGAAGACATTACGCGATTATGCAATAAATGCATGATCGTCAAGTATAATCTTAATCTGAAAAATTTGCTGTCAGGAAAAAGCTGATGAGGTAAAAACTAAAAACACGTAAGGTAGGCGATGCCAATAATTATTCCGCCGCGTGTTAACGTCTGTCACAGCAAATAAAAGCTTATGGCTTAATCAATTTCATTAATTACGGCAAGCATTATTCGCTGAGATTAATCTGATAAATATTGAGGCGCGCGCGCAAATGTAAGAAAGCGTTTTCTTTTATCTGAATTTAAATATTACATCTTCCATTTACCATGCCTTAATGAATAATGCAATTTGGCGTAATCATTCCTATAAGGGTCAGAAATGAGCATTAATGAAAAAGCCAGTGAAGAACGCATCACCTCACGACGTAAAGCGCTGACGAAAATTCTGGTCTCCGCGGCGGCGGTCGGCACCTTTGGCAGCCTGACGCGCGCCAATGCGGCGCCCGCCCCGGCAACGCCCTCACCGGCGCCCGGCGGCGTGCCAGGAAAAATCGACGGTGCGCCCGGCATTATTCTTGATCACGCCTCGACATCCTGGGCGAAGATCCGCAGCGATAGCCGTAACGGCAATGGCCCGGTAGATAATTACGCCGCGTTCCAGCAGCTGGTAGAAGATAAGAAATACCTTACTATCGACACCCCGGTCAGCATTAATAAATCGATAAAGCTGACGCTGAAAAACCAAATCATCGAAGGCCGCGGCAACGGTATTATTACCCCGCTGGGAAATATGGGTAATGAGTTTTTGCTGGAGCTGAAGGCGGATGCCACGCAAATACACGGCATGGTATTTGATAATCCGATGCTGTTAAAAAGCGAGACCGGCGGCCGTCAGGGCGGAATAATGATTTCTGCCAACTATTGTCAGGTGGCGAACAGCTATTTTTATCGCATGCTGCAATCGGTGATTGCGCCGGCGAGCTTCGGCGCCTATGGCACCAAGATCATCGATAACTGGTTTTTAGAGTGTCTCGGCGCCGGCACCGGCATGCGCGATCTGCATTCGAAGCTGGGCGAAGATCGCGGCGACGCCGTTACCATCTGGGGCTCCGGCACCATCATGACCGGCAACCATGCCTACTGCAAAGCGGGCGAAGACGCCCGCCTGGCGTTCCACGCCGAAGGGCTGCCGGGAGCGCGTAAGCATCTGCGCGATTTTGACCATAAAGATATCATCATGGCCAACAATATGGCGAAGGGCAGCTTCCGGCGTCATTTTGCGATGGAAAACATTATCGGCGGCATTTCGATCGGCAATATCTCGATGGGCGGCGCCACCTGGTGGGGCGAAGCTTATATCCAGTGTAAGAACATCAACGTTAAGAACACCATTCGCTACAGCAACAGCCCTGACATGCTGAACGGCAACGCCTGGCGTCCCATCAAGGCGGCGATTGCGGTAGTGAACTTTAACGAAGGCGTGAATATCGACAGCACGGTATTGATCGCAAAAGGCACCAAAGCCTACGGTTTCGCCATCGCCACCCAGACCGGCGATCATGACGTTACGCTTTCCGGCAGCATGATTAACGAAGGCGCACGCACTAATACCGCCCTGTTCCTGAACCAGCCGAAAAGCTTCCGCATCAACAATCTCGATACGCGCGGCTTCGCGCGAGTGGCGTTAATCACATCTAATCCAAACGTATTTATTTCCAGCAGCAACAGCTATCACGAACTGAATGGCAAAGGCACCGGATTAGAGATAGCCCGCGGCAAAGGCGGCACCATTACGGTAAACGGCGATACTTATCTTAACGTCAGCACCGCGTTTAAATTGCCCAATCTCGATAACCTGAGCATTAAAAACACGCAGGTGAGCGGTGAAGGACGCTTTGCTAACCTGAGCGGCATCATGAAGTCGTTGACCATCAGCGATAACACCGTTCTTTCCGGCAACCAGATGCCCGTCGCTTACAGTAACGGTGCCTCGCCTGATATTGCCTGGACCGTGCAAAATAATATTGGCATTACCAGCAACTTTACCTGCAGCAGCGAACAGCTCGCCTCAGCTCAATCTCAGCTTAATCAGCGTAATAAATATGCCGGTAAGAACGTATCGGTCAACAACAATTCCGTCTGGGTGGCGTTGGGCGATAACCCTGACTCCCCTTGGCTCAACCTGGCGACGCAGAAGCAGGTGAAGCCCGCATAGTAAAAAAGCCTCAGCTTTTACGCTGAGGCTTTTTTTATTCAGGCAGGTTTCTTGCGGTTTCTCACCATCGCGACGGCGTTAGAAAATATCGCCAGCTTATGCCGCGGGATGAAGATAAGCACATAGAGGCCATAGATAACCGCGCCAGCTGCGATATCCAGCAGCAACTTTTCCCATCCGGTTTTCAGTCCCAGTGCGCTGTCCATGGCAAACAGTCCCAGACACATCACCAGCGAGCCTATAATAGGGCTGGCTATCTGCGCCAGATACTCTTTCCAGGTCACATTAAGCAACGTCAGCGCACACCAGGCCGATACCGGATAAAGCAGCAAAGTACGCAGCGAATAGGAGAGCGCCATCGCCACCAGTCCGTAGCGGACAAAAATAAAGAACACGGTGATGTTGGTGACCGCATAGAGCAGCGTCAGACGCGACTGCCAGTCCGGGCGATCGCGGGCAAACATAACGGTATGGTTGTAATAGCCGATAGAGACGATAAACCCGGTCGCGCTGACAATCTGCATAACCGGCACCGACTCCATCCACTTCTGCCCCAGCAGCAGCCAGGTGACATCGTGCGACAGGTAGCACAGGCCGATAAAGGCGGGCGCCGTCAGCAGGATGGTAAAGAAGGTGGCATTCAGATAGTGCGACTTGAACTCATCCAACTGGTTTTTCACGCGGGAGAAAGCCGGCAGCGAAACGCGCATCAATGCCGTCGCCATAACGGTATTCAGCGTGTTGACGATACGTTTGCCCGCCGAGTACACCCCTGCCGCCGCGCTGCCCAGATAATAGGTGATAAAGAAAATATCACTGTTCTGGTTAGCGAAGTTAGTCATGCCGCTCAGCGCGACATGGCGCGAAAAGCGCATCGACTCTTTAAATGACGCCATGGAAAAACGCAGGCGCGGCTTCCACGGCGTCGCCAGCCACAGGGTGATGGTGGCCACGACCGAGGTCACCACCTGCTGCATTACCAGGCTGGTGATGCCCATTCCTTTCCAGGCGAGATAAACCCCTACGATACCGCCCAGCCCGATAGAGGTGATCGAACGAATCGCCAGCGAGCGGAACAGTAGACGATGCGTCAGCCAGGCTTCATGCACTTTGCTCAGCCCGCTGACCAGGATTATCACGCTGGTTCCACGGATCACATCGCCAAGCCCCTGGATATGCATCATATTTTCAAGGATGTTGGCGGAAAAGAAGACAATAAGAAATGCCGGCACGGCAAAAATACAGCAGCTCAGAAAAGCCGTATTGAAGTCTTCGTCAGTCGGCTCATGTTTACGTATGATCGACGTCGCGATACTTTCGAAAATCACCGTTCTAAACAGCTGCGTGATCAAAATGGAAACGCTGAGCATGCCGTAAAGATGCGGATCGAGTAAACGCGCCAGCACAAGAAAAATAACGAACGTTATCCCCTGCGCAGCGACGTTATCGAGTATCGACCAAACCGCCCCAGAAGCGATACTGCCTTTAGGCGTAGGTTTATCTGACTGTTTTCTCACTGTGATGTCCTGACGAGTGGAATATTTCAACATTACGCGCGGGCGATAAGTTCAACCTGGCGCAACCGCTCCTGTAGTTTTTCCACGTTCTCGTAAAACACGCTGTCGTCGCTGCGCTGACCGCCCAGCTGAGCCGCCTGACGCAGCTTCGCCGCCGCCTGATCGATATAGCGGTCGTTCCATTTCATGTTGAAGCGTGTTTCCGCGCCGGTAAACAGACGATCGGGCACTTCATGCGAGAAGTAGCGCGTATATTTCAGGTAGCGCGGCCACCACGGCGTGCTCTTCTGTTTACGTACGCGGATAAATTCCTTAATGGCGTAATCAACGTCGGCGTTTTTCAGATGGTAGTTTTCCCCATAGAGCGCCAGGGTTTTATTACGCATCGATTCGCGGAATGAGCTGCTGCCCAGCACCAGTGGCTGATAATGCTGGTTGATGGTCTGCGTCCAGTCGAGCCACTTAAAGGTGTTAATCTGACTGGAGCTAACCAGCGGCACCCACGGCACACGCATCGCGTCGGCGATGATTGCCGCGTGCATCGCATCCGCAAGAATCAGTTTCGCATGACGGATACGGTTGATAATCGTTTTGGCGTCGCCCTGCGGGCTAATGTACTCCACCCCGGCGCGGCGGCAGGCTTCTTCCCATTGACCGGTTTTCAGCGCGTCATGATGGGGGATAAAAATCACGCCTTTACGCTCGGCTTCGGGAACAGGCGGGAATTCCGGTAGCGTGCTGAGCAGAGCGGCGCCGTCGGTAATAGCTTTTTCTTTCGGCAGGCCCAGGACATGGGCCGTCAGCGGGCCACGCACGCTGAGGATATTCCAGCTTTCGTTGCCAAAGTTAGCGGGTGGCACACCATAACCGACACCGCTGCTGAAAACAATCCATTTCTTGGCGGGCGGCAGCGCGGAGCTGATAATCGTACCGATGCCGGCGAAGCGACATTCTTCGTTATCATCAAACACTCCTGGTAATAAATCGTGCCACAGCCATTCATTTAAATCGTCACCGAAATTGCCTGCGGCTGTTTTATAATAATGAACTTTCACTCTATTCTCCTAAATAATCACCAAGTTTAAAAACGTTAAAAGGCTACTACATCCTTATCGCCAGATATCATCAACCTTTTGCCAGCGGATAAAGCTATCCTCTTTTCAGAATATGCTTACCCATACGACCTAATAAAACCAACATATAGGGTGACGTGAACAGCATGACATTAAGGATATTAATTTTTTTATTTAACGTAGGCGATACAGAGTAAAACTCACGGAATGAAAGATGCGAACGGCATTTTTTGATTGCCTGTACGGCAGCGGAAAAACTGACGGCGCGTGAAACCGCCATAAACGCCACGCGCGCGATAACCGAGTATTTATGACGCAGAAAAATTTTACGCTCTTCCTTATTGCTCCATGCTCTGCCTGTCAGCTGGTCGGTTAGCGGCAGGTAATCCAGACGCATGGTTGCTTTATCCCATGACTTCTTGGTAAGCGATTGTGGCCGTTGGATGTAATGGTAGAGAGGCTCTGAAGTGAAGGCCATAGTAATATTCTTATTAAAGATCAGTATCAGCACTTCATAATCTTCAAAGATGATTTTCTTTTCATCAAACGCGATGCCGTCAAACAGCTCGCGCTTAAAGAGTTTGTTCCACAGAAAGCCCGGTATATCGCCCTCGAGCATGGCGATTAACGCCTGCTTGCCGGTCAGGGTGCCGGATGGCGCATAGTGGTTGGTAACCTTTTTCATCGCGCCGTCTTCGCTTTCATAAAAGTAGAGGCACTGCGAGACATCCACCTGCTGGCTTTCCAGCGTGGTGACCAACGCCTCAATCATATTGCTTTCCAGATAATCATCAGAATCGAGGAAAGCGATATAGTCACCACTGGCGGCGTCGACCAGACGGTTGCGGGTCGCTGAAACGCCAAGGTTAGGCTGGTTCTTTTGAATGACGAAACGCACCTGCGGATAACGATCCCGCAGGTTGTAGACCCGTTGCAGGGTATTATCCGTTGAGCAATCATCAACAATGACGATTTCAATATTTTTGTAACTCTGCTCGATAATCGAAAGCAGCGTTTTTTCGATAAACTTTTCGCAGTTGTATACCGGAATCAGTATGCTGACTAAGCGTTCCATAGACATCACGATCTCTCTAAAGCTCTCTTAACCTGTTATCAACGTGCATGCGCCCTCAGGCGTGCAGTTGACCGCTGATTAACCTGATCAGGCTGTCGTAAGATTTATTTTTATCAAACTCCTGCTCAACCTTACGACGCGCGGCCTGCAGCATTGGCGTTAAATCGGGCTTTTCATCGACGATTTTCGCGATCACGTCAGCCAGTCCGGCGGCATCCTTTTCTTTAATTAACCAACCATTGTGGCCATCTTCCACCAGCTCAGGGATGCCGCTGTGCCAGGTAGAAATCACCGGTATGCCGCGCGCCATCGCTTCCATCAGCGCGACCGGCACGCCTTCCATGTCGCCATCTTCCGCCGTCTGGGAGGGCAGCATGAAAATGTCCGATTTCTGCAGAAAGTCATTTATCACCTGCGGCGACTGGAAACCGTGCAGAATAACATTCTGTTGCAGGCCGTAGCGGGCAATGGTTTCCTCGACTTCGTCGCGCTGCGGACCGTTGCCCAGCACGTTATAAATAAAGTGATAGCCGCGCTCTTTCAATATGCGGCAGGCTTCCAGCGAGGTGAAAATCCCTTTTTTGTCGGTCAGACGCGCGATAGTCAGCAGCTGAATAGGCGATCCGATCGGCTTTGCCGGACGGAAATGAAAGTTATCGGTATCGATGCCGACGCGCATAATGTGCGTGCGGGCGGGATCACCCCCAGCGCGTGGATCTTTTCCGCCCACAGCTTACTGATAGGCAAGATAAATTTACTGTCGCGAAACAGCTCTTTGTAATCTTCGCTATAGGTACGCAGAATCCGGTGGGTAGAGATATCGTAACCATGAAAGATGGTCGCAAGCTCTCCTTTCAGCACGCCCAGCTTGCGCAGCTTGTTGGCCAACACTCCGGCCGGGCCGAAGTGCGCGATGAAGAGATCCGCTTCATAGGTCTTTTTATTCGCGGCGACAATCGCAGGCAGAGAGAGGTTTTTGGCGCTGTAGCCATATTTTTTGAAATTTAAGGCCGGCAGCGTGCGGAGCTTTCCTCGCGCCAGCCCTTTCAGGATGGTTTTGAAGCGGCTGATGGCGCGTGCGCTGTTTTTATTTTCTTCTGCTGGCAGCAAATAACGCGTTTTTTGCAGCAATCCATGCTCATCTTTCGCGGCGAACTCATCAATCATCTGTCCTGGCAGGACCGAAATGATTTCTACATCAAACCCTCTTTCAACAAAATAAATTATTTGATTTATGACAAACGTTTCTGAAGGAACCGGAAAATTATAAACAAAAAAAGAGACTTTCATTGCCACCTCTGTTCTTGATTCCTATTTACTTAAAAGAAGAAACGCTGATAGCCCTGACCAGGGTCTCTCCTCAGAAAATACAGTAAAAGAAATCGTCCATTTAAAAATGGAAAAGCAGGACAACACAGCCGCACGTTACACAACGCTACGCCAGATCAACCATTGTCCTGCTAAATAAAATATGTCAGACAGCCCTGTCATTATCGTTTAAAAATCAGTACGCGGTTTTACTGATAAACCCTTTAAAAATGGTCAGGAAAATAATTCTCAGGTCCAGCATAATGCTCCAGTCGCGGATATATTGCAGGTCAAACTCGATACGCTTTTCCATTTTCTCCAGCGTATCGGTTTCACCGCGCCAGCCGTTGATTTGCGCCCAGCCGGTAATGCCTGGCTTCACTTTATGACGCAGCATGTAGCCCTGGATGATCGAACGGTACTGCTCGTTATGCGCAACGGCATGCGGGCGCGGTCCGACAATCGACATATCGCCTTTTAGCACGTTGATAAACTGCGGCAGCTCGTCCAGCGAGGTGGAGCGCAGAATACGGCCGATCGGCGTAATGCGCGCATCCCCTTTGGTCGCCTGGGTTACGGTATCGCCGTTCTCCATCACCGACATTGAGCGGAACTTCCATACCTTAATCGGCTTGCCGTCCATCCCGTAGCGCACCTGGCGGAAAATCACCGGGCCTGGCGAGGTGAATTTCACCAGCGCGGCGATGGTCAACAGCGCCGGCGAGATGAACAGCAGAATGCAGGAGGAGACAACGATATCTTCAACGCGCTTCAGCACCATATTGATACCGTTCATCGGCGTTTCAAACAGCGGCACGACCGGCACGCCGTTAATCTCTTCGGTGCGCGACTGCAGGATATTGAAGGTGAAGATATCCGGGATCAGCATTACCGAGCAGGTGGTATCGGAGAGCTTGCCCACCAGATCGCGGATAGCGACTTCTTCCGACATCGCCATAGCGATATAGATCTTATCCAGCTTCCCTTCGCGGGCATCGACCAGCAGCTGATCGAGATTGCCGCAATAATTGATGCTACCCGCATTACCACCAGATTCATTAGCAACGTCAGAATAGTGCCCGACAACGTTTAATCCCATCCAGGGAGCGTTAATGAAACTATTAGCAAGTGAGACGCCAATCGGCATGTTGCCGACGATAGCGACGTTGCGCGTGTTATAGCCCAGCTTACGGATAATGCGGGCAAAGAAGCGGATGGCCGAACGACAGGCGATAAACCCGACGGCGACAATGCCGAACCACAGCAGGTAAGCTTTGAAGTTCAGATCCAGTTCGCTGATCAGCGACATCACGCCAGCCGTGATCAAAATACTCAACGCCCAGTTTTGCAAAATCAGATGCAGCTCGCTGGCGAAACTGACGCCGCGCCACGAACGGTAAAAGTCCGTGATACCGCCAATCATCTGGAATAGCGCCAGCGCCGTCAGCGAAAGCAACCACCAGGAAGAAGAAAAAGACTGGGATTCAATGCGGGCTAAAATATACAGCCCCATAAACATAACAAAAATGTCAGAAAAACGCTGTATGATGGAAATAATCGACGCGTTGGTACGTGTGCGAAATCCATTAGCCGTTATCATTTTATTATCTTCCCTGCCTAATTCATGCATGATTGAAGACATGTCTTAGACCTCGCTATAGTTAATTTAGTGTTCAACGTTTGATTATGTCGGCATATAAACCATGCGTTTTGGCTATCATAGCCTGAGAAGTAAAGTTCTCTATGTACAATTGATTCCCTTTACGCCCCATTTCACTTAAATCAGATTTATCCAAGCGATTAAACACAGAGAGTAAGGAATTGGCGTCGCCGTTTTTAAACAGATAGCCCGTTTCGTTATTTATGACGACTTCCGGCAGCGAGGTAGCGTCGCTGGCGATAATCGGCAGCGAGTAGCTCATCGCCTCCAGCGGCACCATGGCGAAGCCTTCCCAACGGCTCGGGATCACCAGCACGTCCGCTTCGATAAAGTACGGCTCCATCTGGCTGGCCTTCAGCCAGCCGGTGTACTCGGCACCCGGCAGCTTTTCGATCTGCTCGGCGCTATGCACGCTGTCGCCGATCAGTGTCAGATGCAGGTTCGGGTTCTGGTTACGCTTCATCGCCTCCAGCAGCACGTCATAGCCCTTCTGGTAATCGAAGCGCCCGACGAACAGCACGTTAATGCGCGGATCGTCACGACGATCGGCCCTGACGATATGGCGCTCGGCGACGCCGTTATGAATGACAAACAGCTTGTCGGCGCTGATGCCGTGCGCCTTTGCCTGATCCGCCTCGTACTGGCTGACGCAGATGATCGCGTCGGTCATCGGCAGCAGGGCTTTTTCAATCAACGAATAGATTTTTTTCTTGCCGCTACTGGTCTGCATTAAGAAGCTGAAGGCATGCGGACAATAGACCACTTTAGGCCGGACAAACGGCCACAGCAGCAGCAAACAGGCGCGTCCGATCACCCCGGCAAACGAGCTGTGAAGATGCACCACATCGGGCTTGAATTTCATTACCGTGCGGCAGAACGCGACGGTGAAAGAGAGCAGCGCGCCGACGGATCGCCCTTTACGCTCCCATTTCACCACGTTCTCTTCGTGCGCCGTATCCAGCTCCCCGGCCTGATCCGCCGGGATCAGGCACTGGATTTGATAGGCGCCTTTATCATCCTGTTGTGCCGCGACGAGTTGCTTTAAAACGGTGGCAACGCCACCTTTTATTGTCTCAGCAGCATGGAGGATTTTCATTTACTCTTCCTTTTTAAATTTTCCAAGACTTAAATAGACATAAAACATTAACGGATAAAATGGCGACAGGTGCCGTAAATAGCTGCCATAGTCAGGCTCAAACAGGCTCTGAATAACCGTATAAGAAATAATAATTAATGAAAATAACACCACCAACGGGTAGGTCCTGTCCTGTAGCGCCGCATGCAGCGTCTGCCATATTCTTCTGAACATCAAAATAATAAAGGTCGAAATAACGACATAATAAGGCGACAGCATTAATATCAGCGGGAACGGGAAAAAGAACGTTATCCACGTCAGGCTGACGTTCAGCCAGCCGAACAGCGGGTTGCCTGCCGGGAACCACGGACGAATCAGGGTGTTACTGCCGTCGCCGGTATCATCCAGACGGTGTTCGTTCACTTCGTTACGGAAATTATCGACATCAATGCCCAAGCCGAACTGGAAACCAAACGCCAGCACCAGCAGCGACAGCAGGCAGAGAATAAATATCCACTTACCTTTATGCACATAGCGCGACATTAACAGCAGGCCGTAGAACTCCAGCAGGAACAAAAACCAGTATGTCCTGAAGTAGTAGGCGTAAAATATGGCAAAGCAGGTCCATATCAACAGCCCGGCGGTGCGGTTTAAGAACGTTAGCAGCAGCGGCATCATTATCAAAAAAACGATAAAGTCTTTACTCTGCCAGGTCAGGTTAATCATTGACGAGAAGCAGAAGAAAAGAAATACGCCGATATCAAACACGTTCATCGAGGCGCCGCGCACCCGGATAAAGATAAAGACAAAGGTGCTGATAATAATCACGGCGGAGATTAAGGCAAATACGATAGAGCTTTGTTCAAATCCCAACAGCTTATAGAAATAAGCGGTGCTGCCGTAAGAGTTCCCCGGGCCGAAACTGTATGTCAGCTTCATAAAGCTGAATATGGTGATTTGGTCGGAGAAGAAGTACGGCTTCATTACCGACTCTTTTACCAACGCCACGGCTAACATCATCAGCATCATGAACAGAAACAGCATAAAGGTCATGTGCGGATCAAAATAGAGATAGCGATTCTTTCTTATACCTATCTTCAGTGATATGAATTTCATTATTTTATTCGCCGGTCTGATTGCTGTTTTAAATCACTTCCCCGGAACAAAGCGTTTCGCGGTAATAGTGGCTAACTTTTTCACTCGTTCATTCATCATCGCCATAAAATGGCTGAATTTAATTTTTCCGGAAAACAGAAGCTTCAGGTAGATGGCAATGCCCTTGCCTTTTTCATTCGACAGCAGGTAGCTATCGGCAATGATCTTTGCGTAAAAGCCGAACCAGATGTAGCTCGGCACGCGCTTTTTGATGCTCTCCAGCCAGATCAGCGATTTATCGCGTTTGCCGTCCGAGGAGATGCGCGCCGTGGAGTCGGAATCGTCATAGATGGTCAGCGGCTCATCAAGATAGTAGAAGCTGGCGCCGCGCTCCTGCAGACGCAGGGCGAAATCCCAGTCCTGATGCTTGCGCAGCGCGCTGTCGAATTTCGCCCGTTTGGCGATATCGGCGTCCAGCAGCAGCGTGCTGGTCTGGAAATCGTTACCCAGCAGCAGGAACTCCATGATCGAACTGTATTTGTTCAGCGGCTTGTTGCGGCGCAGGTGCAGCCCTTCCGGACGCTTGTTGTATTTCGCTGTCATGCAGACGCGATTTTTGCCGGGCTGCTGGCGCAGAAAGGCGAGCTGCTTCTCTAACTTTTCCGGCACCCATTCATCATCGGAGTCAAGCAGCGCGATAAAGTCGCCGCGGCTGCGTTCGATGCCTTCATTGCGCGGGCGCGTGCCGCCGCTGTTCTGCTCCAGCTGCACAAACGTCACCCTTTCATCCTGCACGCCCGCCATCACTGCGGCGGTATCGTCCGTCGAGGCGTCATCCACCACAAACACTTCAATGTGACGATAAGTCTGGTTCAAAACGCTGTTTAGGGTTTTTAAAATGATGTCGGCACGATTAAAGGTAGGAATAACGACGCTGATTAAAGGCGTAGACTCAGTCATAACATCAGTCTCAATGGGATTCGTTTTAAAAACCTTAAAAAGGCCAGCCGCGAACGGCTGGCACTGTCGTTTTATGGCTTAGTGGATTCGTAGCTGTAGTGGTAATAACCGTAGCCGTAATAGCTCGCAGCTTTCTTCGCCACAAGGTTCAGAATGGCGCCTTTGATTTCGATGCCGTTTTGCTCGAAGCGACGTACGCTGACCTCAACTTCTTTCACCGTCGATTTCTCGAAGCCTGCCACCACCATGCTGGTGCCGGCCTGCATACCGATAATCGCGGCGTCGGTCACGGCCAGAATCGGCGGCGTATCAACGATGACGATATCGTACTGCTTCTGCACGGTAGCCATCAGGTCGATGAACTTCTGGCTCATCAGCAGCTCAGACGGGTTCGGCGGCAGCTGACCGCGCGAGATAAAGTCCAGTCCGCTGACGTTGGTCGGACGGATCGCTTGTTCCAGCGTCGCCTGATTCGACAGCAGGTCAGAAAGGCCGTGACGGTTGTCGCCGTTAAACAGCTCATGGGAATAACCCTTGCGCATATCGCCGTCGATAAACAGCACGCGCTGTCCCGACTGCGCCACGACCGCCGCCAGGTTGGTGCTGATAAAGGTTTTGCCGATATCAGGGCTGGTGCCGGAAATCATGATGATGTTGTTACGCGCATCGAGCATGGCGAAGTGCATGGTGGTGCGCAGGCTGCGTACCGCTTCGATCGCCAGGTCGGCCGGGTTGGCCAGCGCCAGCAGCTCGCCGCCGCGCAGCGCTTTCTTGCCTTTCTCTTTGCTCAGCGCAGTCAGCTTACGGTCGCGCTGCTGCTGCCACTCGGAAATCGGGATGCTGGCGTAAACGTTGATACCGCTGTTTTCCAGCTGCTCCGGACTTTCGATGCCGCGGATCAGAATGGTTTTCATCAGCACGTAGATGGTGGAAACCAGCAGGCCCAGCACCAGAGAAACGGCGATGATAATGGCAGAGCGCGGTGCGATCGGCTTGTTCAATACCAGCGCCGGGTCGACGATACGTACGTTACCGACGGTGCTGGCCTTATTAATGCTCAGCTCCTGCTGTTTGTTCAGCAGCTGCATGAACACCGCCTGGCCGGCGTCAACGTCACGCGTGAGGCGAATGATCTCCTGCTGCGTTTTCGGCAGCGCGGAGACTTTGCCTTCCAGCGCTTTCTTCTCGTTGCGCAGCGTCTGGCGTTTTTCCAGCAGCGTGCGGTAAGCCGGGTGTTCTTTGGTGTAGAGCTTGGAGATTTCCGCTTCACGGAAGGTCAGTTCGTTCAGCTGGTTGTCCACGTTGACCATGGTATCCAGCATCGACTTCGCTTCCAGCGACAGGTCGACCGAGTCATTCTGCTGACGGAAGGCGTTCAGCTTGTTCTCGGCGTCGTCCAGCTTCTGACGCACTTCCGGCAGCTGGCGGCTGATGAAGTCGAGGCTTTTCTGCGCTTCCGCGGATTTACGCTCGACGTTCTGCAGCAGATAGTTCTGCGTAATCGTGCGCAGCGTTTCCTGCGTCAGCTGCGGATCGGTACCGTTCAGGGTTAACGCCAGCACGCCGGTGTCTTTACCCTGATCGACCACGCTCAGACGGCCAACCAGATCGTTGTAGGTCGGCAGGTAGCCATTCTTCTGCACGATAAAGGTATCGCCCGGGCCCGCGTCGGTATCGGAGACCAGAATCTTCACTTTGCCCTGCGCGGCGTACTGCCCTACTTTGCCTTTTACCAGCTCGCCGTCATCGCCGGAGAGAGTAAAGGTGTTGTTAGCGCCAATTTCCAGTTCCAGCTTCTGGCCGATCAGCTCCGGCGGCAGTTCCAGACGAGAAACGGCGATTTTTTTCGGCTCCTGCCCCATCAGACGCGCCCAGCCTGCGCCCACTACCGGCACATATTTCGGCGTGACGGTCGTTTGCAGGTTGAGATCTTCAATGGTTTTGCCCAGTACCATCCTGGACATGATCAGGCCGATTTCGGCGTCGGAAGCGGGTTTGCTGTCCGGCACCAGGCTGGAGATCTGGCTCAGCACCAGGCTGCCCTGATTCTGCTCTACCTGTACTAACGAGTCGGCGCGGTAGACCGGCGTCGCCAGAATGGAGTAGATAACGCCGATAACGGCGAACAGCGCGGTTACGCCAATAATAAGCCAGCGATGATCGATAATTGAACCGTATAAACGGGCTACATCGATTTCATCTTTGGCATCTGCAATTTTCTGCGAGCTATCCGATTTTTTATTGACCATTATTATGCCTGATTATCGATTTAATGCGTGGGCCCATTTCTGAGCGGCGTCGTCCAGTAAAAGGTAAACAGATTCAAAAGCCTCTGTGCTTTTACGATAGGGATCCGGGATTTCACGGCCATTGCACCAATGACCGAACAGCATCGTCTTGCCGCGTACTTCCGGCGCGATCTTGCCGATCTCATTGATATGCTGTTTTTCCATCACCAGGATCAGATCGTGTTCTCTGCACATCGCTGAAGTGAGCTTCCGCGCGCGGTGCCCCTCCAGCGAAAGGCCATGCTGTGCTGCTACCTTGATGGCGCTCTCATCAGCGGGGTAATCCACCAGCGCCCCTAAGCCCGCTGATGAGACCTGTAGCGTCGGGCAATAGTGTTTCAGTAGCCGTTCGCCGGTTGGCGAACGGCAGATATTGCCGACACACACGATGAGAATGGAATTAAACATACTCATCACCAGTTTTTGATGTCATGCGCCGAGTTGATGCTGTAACGCACGCTGTTGACGGTCGGCAGCAGCTGGTTGATGACACGGTTCCAGCGGGTCAGCGGGGTCGCGGTGACGTAAACGATGTCATACGGCTCCAGCTGGAATTCGGTGCCCAGCACCATCGCGGTCGCATCAGCAGTGTTCAGCTGATAAACGTTGGCGATTTTGCCGCCCTGCTGACGGTTCGGACGGATGACGAATACGCCGGTCGCGTTAGACACTTCCTGATTCAGGCCCTGCGCATTGCCCAACGCTTCCGTCAGGGTCATGCCGCTGCGATCCATTTTCAGGGTTTGCTGACGCGTCACTTCACCCATCACAAAGACTTTCAGATCATCGTTACGCGGCACGTAGAGGATATCGCCGGAATAGAGCAGGCGGTTCTGCGTCAGGTCGCCGTTCTGCATCAGCGCCTGCAGCGAGATACGCTGTTCGCGGCCGTTATGCGTCAAAATCACGTTGCGCCAGTCCGCTTCCGCCGCCAGACCGCCCGCGGCGTTCACTGCGTCCAGTACGGTTAACGGGATGTTGGTGACCGCCTGTTTGCCGGAGGTGGCGACTTCGCCGGTCACATAGACTTTCTGTGAGCGGAATGCGGCGATATTGACGTCAACCTGCGGGCTTTCGATATAGCTGGCCAGACGATTCTGGATTTCGCTGCGCACCTGCTGAATCGTTTTGCCCACCACTTTCACCCGGCCGATATAAGGGTAATAAATGGTGCCGTCGGAATGCACCCAGTTACCGGTGTCGCTGGCGCTGCGGTACTGGCCGGCCGGCGTCGTCAGCTCCGGGTGATCCCAGACGGTGACGCTTAATACGTCGCCGACGCCGATGCGGTATTCATAGTTCGCCAGCTCCTGATCGAGCAGCGGGTTCGGCTGCGCAACAACCGGCTTACGGCGCAGCTGCTCAACCAGCATAGGGGTCAGCGGATAAACATTAACCATTTTATTGATGTCATAGTCAGCGTCCTGCTGCTTGATCACATCTTTACCGCTGGTGGAAACATTTTGCCCTGGGACTACAGTACAGCCACTGATAAGTGAGATTGACACCAGTAACGGAGCCAACTTGAGTTTCGATTTCATCATTGAATTATCATCGCTATTGCTGATTTATTGTCTAAAGCGGTGTGTCGCCGCAAAAAAATGCTCATGAATAAACGTCAATTCACGACCAATCTGCCTCAACTATTGCTGTTCCGTCATGAGATGTTTGCCCCTCGTTTTATGCTTAAATGTTTCTGCCGCGAAGCCGTTCTGTCGCAACGCCCGGTGTAAACAGAGGCGGCCCGCTTTCCCGCAGTTCAATCGTTGATGGTCAGCCTGCCGACGCGGAACCGCCCTTAGGCGGCGGGTAATTACGTCGAATCAGACTTGTAATAGAACCTGTATTCTGTCGTATTTATTTAGCATTAGTCTTAAAACGACAGAAAATTATAAATTACTCTTGACGGATATATTTCGACCAGCGCATCAGAGTTTAAGCACGCTACCGCCCCTGGCTTTCAGCTACCAATGCTGTTTAATCAGAGACAGGGCTATTTGAGGCGTGTGAGTCGAACGGCTTTTATATCTTTCTTAACGCCGCAGCTTATTGCGCGGTTATCTGCGCGCGATGGCAGACCCGCACGAATTATCTCGGTTCGATCACATAAGTTATGGCTAGATTTTTATACTATTGACTGGTTGTGACAAGCATGAGTAAGCAGATCCATAGCACTTTCAGAATAAGACTAAAGAATATAAAAAATAAGCCTTCAAATTCATGCGCTTAAGTCAGTAAGACCTTTCATTCTTTTCCAGATAATTCCGGCTTGATAATACCTTTTATTACAGGAGCGAAATAAAAGTCGTTTATTTCGCCAGCAAATGTTAATAATCCCATCCCGTCATCGCCGCTAAAAATCCAATAATCCCGCCCCGCCGCCTGCGCATAATGGCCGTAGAATGAGGCTTGCGGGTTATTTGTTTAGGATTTATCTCAGAAAACATTGCGTTTTGATTATTCCGCTCCCATCATCATCTCCGACAAATAAACAAATAAGGGTGAAAAAAGGGTATGGAATGGATCGCCGATCCGTCAATCTGGGCCGGGCTGGTTACGCTTATCGTGCTGGAGCTGGTGCTGGGCATCGATAATCTGGTGTTTATCGCCATTCTGGCGGAAAAACTGCCTGCCGCGCAGCGCGACCGCGCCAGAGTAACCGGCCTGCTGCTGGCGCTGATCATGCGTCTGCTGCTGCTGACCTCGATCTCCTGGCTCACGGGCCTGACGCGCCCGCTCTTTACGCTGTTCAGCCACGGCTTTAGCGCCCGCGATCTGATTATGCTGGTCGGCGGCGTGTTTCTGTTGTTTAAAGCCACCATGGAGCTGAACGAACGGCTTGAGGGCGGCGACCTGGATGATAAGCCGCAGAAGCACGGCGCCCGTTTCTGGCCGGTGGTAGCGCAGATCGTGGTACTGGATGCGGTTTTCTCGCTGGATGCGGTGATCACCGCCGTCGGCATGGTCGATCATCTGCTGGTGATGATGGCGGCGGTAGTTATCGCCATTTTCCTGATGATCCTCGCCAGCAAGCCGCTGACCCGCTTCGTTAACGGCCACCCGACTATCGTCATCCTCTGCCTGAGCTTTCTGTTGATGATCGGCTTCAGCCTGATCGCCGAAGGGTTCGGCTTCCATATCCCGAAAGGCTATCTCTATGCGGCTATCGGCTTCTCGATCCTGATCGAATCCTTTAATCAGCTGTCACAGTTTAATCGCCGCCGCTTTCTGTCCGCCCGCATGCCGCTACGCAAACGGACGGCGGAAGCGGTGCTGCATCTGCTACGCGGCGAACACAACGAGGCGGATCTGGATCATGAAACCGCCTCGCTGGTTGCCGATGCGCGCGAACAGGGCGCGGTGTTTAACAAGCAGGAGCGTCAGATGATCGTGCGGGTGATGGGGATGGCGCAGCGCAGCGTCAGCAGCATCATGACCTCGCGCCATGATATTGAGCATATCGATCTCAGCGACAGCCCGGAAAAGATCATGGCGCAGCTGGACCGCAATCAGCATACGCGCATGCTGGTGACGGAGAACGGCGGCGAACCGCTGGGCGTGGTGCATGTTATCGATCTGCTGCATCAGGCGCTGCATACCCACTCCCTCGACCTGCGCGCCCTGCTGCGCCAGCCGCTGGTGTTCCCGGAACAGCTGACGCTGCTGCTGGCGCTGGAGCAGTTCCGCAGCGCCCGCACCCACTTCGCTTTTGTGGTGGATGAGTTCGGCTCGGTGGAGGGCGTGGTGACGCTGAGCGACGTGATGGAAACCATCGCCGGCAATATGCCCAATGAGAGTGAAGAGCTGGATGCACGCTACGACATTCTGCAGAAAGAGGACGGCAGCTGGATAGCGAACGGCCACATGCCGTTGGATGATTTGGTGATGTATATCGAACTGCCGCTGAATGAGAAGCGCGATTATCACACTATCGCCGGCCTGTTGATGGATCGGCTGCAGCATATTCCGCAACCGGGGGAAGAGCTGCAGGTGGGCGATTACCTGTTCCGCACCCTGGAGGTGGAGAGCCATCGCGTGCATCGCGTGCAGATCGTGCCGCTTGCCCAGCAGGAGCCGGATTACGAAGTATAACCGCTATGCCTGCCTTTTAGCGTCTTCTCGCCGCAACGGGCTACCGCTAAAGGGACTCTCCGATAAGGACATCAGCCGGGCCGGCTGCCCGCTCAAGAGGCCGGCCCGGGTAGAGACCCCGGTAAACACCGCCGCTCTGGCAAAGTCCTCTGCCGATAAAGGCGGCATTGCCGATAACGCTTTGCGACGATAAAAAAGGCGCCCGACGGGCGCCTTTTCTAATGGGTTGCTCAGCGAGGCGCTTTTTCCGGCCTGGCATCGGGATGGCGCTGCTTCCATTCATCAATGCGTGATTTCGCTTCGCTCTCCAGCCGCTGACGCAGCAGCTGATCCACCTGCAGGTTGTACTGCAGATTATCCCAGCCGCCATACAGCCGCAGCGGCACCGCCGTCTGCTGCAGCGCGGCGATCAGGGCATTATCCCCTTTCCAGCCGCCGGTCACCTGCACGCCGAAGGTAATGTCGCACTGGCGACGCGCCATATCCAACTGCCCTGCCCCGCTCAGCGTAAAGCGCGACGTGCCGCCTTGCAGCCCTTTCAGCGCGATCAGGCCGTCACGCAGCGTTGCCTGCGCCTGCAGCTTATCGATGCGGGTTTCGTTGCTGTTGCCGCTATCTTCTTCGCTGCTGACGCGGTCACTATTACGCGCCACCGCATGCTGCACCAGCTGCTGGACGTTCATGCCGATAATGCGCGCCGGGGCGAGTGACATCTCCGCTTCGCCGCGCCAGCGGCGATGGAAATCCTCTACGCTCAGTCCGGTTCCGGTCAGCACGCCGTTCAGCGTCAGCTGGCCGTCAAGCGACGGCGGCAGCGCGAAGGCGTTCAGTAGCGGCGCGAGAGCGATATCGCGCAGCGCCGGCCTCAGCGCGACCTGCGCCGGCTGGCGGCGCATATCGAGGGTGCCGGGCAGCGAGAACGCGCCCGCACCGATGCGGCCAGAGAAAGTATTCAGCGTGACGTCGCCGCGCTGATTATCCGCGTCCAGCGCGACCTGCTGCAGATCCAGACCGCGCCAGCGCAGCGCATCCGCCTGCAGCTTTACGCTGCCCGTCAGCGTGTTCAGCAGGGCGTTGTCCGCGCCGACAGGCTCAGCGATGACCGGCGCGCGCGCGCCGCCGGTCGCCTGCGCGGTCGCGGGCATCGCATCGCTGTCGCCGTTCAGCCCCGCCAGCGCATCCAGATCGAGGCGCGGCGAACGCATATCGATATTCAGCACCGGCGCGTTGCCCAGCTTGCCGCTGATAGCGCCGTTCAGCTGGCTTTCGCCCAGCGTCAGCGCGATATTCTGCAGCGAGAAACGCTGGCTTTCATCGAGCCACTCCGCCTGTAAACTGCTTTTGCCCTGCAGGCCCGCCGGCGGCAGACCGGGGCCATGCAGCTGCCAGTTGAGATCGTCCACCGTGCCGTTGACCCGGCGCGGGTAGTCCGCCACGTTCATGGTGCCGTTCAGCGAAAGCTGCAGCTCACGCTGGTCGCGGCTGACGCGCGTCGAAAGCGTAATCGCCGCCTCGCGGCGGCTGTCCTGCGTAAGAGAGAGATTGAGGTCGCGGAAGTTGATCTCTTCGCCCTGCGGCTGCTGCCAGATAAGCAGGCTGTCGGCCACCTCAAGGCTGCCGATATCGAAGGTCCAGCCCCTGACCGGCTCCGGCGGCGCCGAGTCAGACGGCCCCACCGGCGCGTCGGCCGGCCGCTGCGCGGCGCTGTCGGGCGTCAGGCGCACCACGGCGTTTTTCAGCATCACCTGTTTAACGCTGAGCTGATGGGAAAGAAGAGGAAGGAGATGGACGTCAAGCCGCATATTTTCCGCCGTTACCACCGGCTGCTGCGCGCCCGGCGCGGTCACCGACATCCGCCCGGCCAGAATGCTGAGCTGCGGCCAGACGTGCCAGCGCAGGTCGCCTTCGAGCCGCAGCTGATAGCCGCTGCGCTGCTCGACCTGCTGCACCATGTAATTGCGAAAATCGTTGGGGTTAACCAGCAATACCAGCGCTGTCATCCCGGCCACAATAACGACGAATAAAATGGCCAGCGTGGTAATTAATCGTCTCATCCCATCCCCTGTTCAGGCAGTTAATCTTTATCGATACGACTGGCGACCGCGCCCTGCTGCCCTTTGTATTTCGCGTCTTCGCGGCGGTTATAGGGACGCGCGGCGGGGCCGGAAAGCGGCTCGAAGCTCAGCGCGCCGATCAGCATACCCGGACGCAGCGCCAGCGGCAGCTTCCCTGAATTATAGAACTCCAGCACGATTCGGCCCTGCCAGCCCGGATCGATACGGTGAGCGGTCACGTGAACCATCAGGCCCAGACGCGCCAGCGAGGAGCGCCCGTCGAGCCAGCCGACCAGATCGTCAGGCAGCGTCACCGACTCCAGCGTCACCGCCAGCGCCAGCTCGCCCGGATGCAGGAAGAACGCCTCCCCTTCCGGCAGCACAATCTCATCGCTCATCACCCGGTCGAGCGCGGCGCTGACCTCATGTTTAGGGCCGCTCAGATCGATAAAAGCCGCGGTATGCCCGCGGAAAGTCCGAAACTGATTGCCGAGCCGCACATCAACGGTCGCGCCGTTGATGCGCTCGACCGGTGGACGCGGCGTAATCGCCAGCTTGCCGTTGTCGAGCCAGGCTTCAATATCGCGATCGCATAATCTCATCGCTGGTTACTCCTCTGCGTCAGCGCGGACGGCCTTATTCAAAGAACTGGTTGATTTTCGCTTTCAGAATATCGATGGCAATGCGGTTCTTGCCGCCGCGCGGCACGATAATGTCCGCATACTGCTTTGACGGCTCGATAAACTGCAGGAACATCGGACGCACGGTTTTTTGATACTGCGCCATCACCGAATCCATGGAGCGGCCGCGTTCGTTGACATCGCGCTTCATGCGGCGCATCAGGCAGATGTCCAGCGGCGTATCGACAAAAATAGAGAAGTTCATCTCTTCGCGCAGGCGCGCGTCGGTCAGCAGCAGAATGCCTTCAAGGATAATCACCTTTTTCGGCTTCAGATGAATGGTTTCCTGGGTGCGGGTATGCTCAACGTAGCTGTATACCGGCAGCTCGATATGCTGACCCGACTTTAACGCCTGCAGATGCTGCAACAGCAGATCGTGATCCATGGCGCTCGGGTGGTCATAGTTGGTTTTAACCCGCTCTTCCATAGTGAGATGGCTTTGGTCTTTGTAGTAACTGTCTTCAGGAATCACGCCGATATGCTCATCGCCCACCTGATCGCGGATTTCGCGATAGAGCGTGCTGGCGATTAAACTTTTTCCTGATGCGGATGCGCCTGCGATACCTACAATGACGCATTGATGGGACTTGTCAGTCATAAAATTAAAGACCTGATTACTGTGTGACGTGTCGGCCTCGGCGATGTGAAAACATCATCCTGAGCGTTCAGCCAGATATTGAGAGGGTTAACTGGCGGCAATTATAGGGAGATCGCTGATACGATGCCAGAAAAAAGCGGCGCGGCGCGTACGCGCTGGCGGCGGCGCGTTCGGAATGCGCGCTTTTCAGACTTTCTCCTTTGGCGCTATCGCGTTTCACCGATAAACTGCTGCGCGTGCGTGACCTCTCACTTTTTGGTGGCAGCGTAGCGACGCCCCCTTCCGCCAGGCGGCGAAAGGCATATTCATAAACAAAAAGGTTGGCTATGTCCTGGAGAACGATCACCTATTTTGGCGACAGCATGTTGCTGATCCCCACAGCAATCCTTATCGCGCTGATCCTGCCGTGGAAAAGCGACAAACGTCACACCCTCTGGTGCTGGGTGCTGGCCTTCGGCCTGGCGGGCCTGGTGGTCAGCGTGTCGAAAATCCTCTTTATGGGCTTCGGCATCGGCAGCGCGCGCTTTAACTTCACCGGCTTTAGCGGCCACAGCGCGATGTCCGCCACCCTCTGGCCGGTGCTGCTCTGGCTGCTGTCGGGCCGCCTGCCCGCCTTCTGGCGCGGCGTCGCGGTGACGCTCGGCTATATGGTGCCGCTGATGGTCGGCGCTTCGCGCCTGGTGCTGCTGGCGCACTCCAAAAGTGAAGTCGCCACCGGCCTGCTGCTGGGCTTTACCCTCAGCACGCTGTTCCTGATTTCGCAGCGTCATACCCAGCTTAAAGGGTTTAGCCTGCCGCAGCTTAGCGCGGCGCTGGTGCTGCCGCTGATTATTATGGGACACGGGCGCATCGCCACCACGCAAAACTTCCTTGAGCATCTTTCCGCTAACATCGCCGGGCTGGAGAAGCCCTGGACGCGAGCCGACCTGCTGAATCAACGCCAACCCGGCTATCAATCGTTTGAATAACGTCGCTATTTCTGCTGTTGCCAATGGGTCAGGTTAGCCGCCCTGTGCTAGCATCACAAAAGTGATATCACGCCTGCCCAGCCTCCGCTGGCAGGCAAGCCGGACTCGTGGATGACTACCGATACCTTTTCGCCCGCGCAAAACGCTCCCTTTTCGCTCAGGCCTGCGCTGCTGCTGGGCCTGCTGTGCTTTTTCGCCTCGCTGTTTTGCCTGGAGCTGTCGGCGTTCGATAACCCGATCTCGCCGATCTGGTACGCTACCGCCATTATGACGATGACGGTTTTCCGTTGCCGCGACCGTTCACTGGCGCTGTGGCTGGCGGCCTGCCTTATCGGCACGCTGTGTGCCAACCTGCTGATGTTCGGCCCTCGCTGGGGGCTGCTCGCCTTCTCGCTGATTAATCTGCTGCAGGGTATTTTGGGCGGCCTGCTGCTGCGTATGCTGCTGCGCGCCGAGGCGCCGCTCGGCTCGCTGCTAAGCTGGTGCAAAATGGTGGTGGCGGCCGGCATGCTGATGCCGCTGCTGGGCGGGCTGATGGCGACCTGGTGGCTGCATATCATCGGCGGCGCGCCTGACCTGCACTTTTTCTCCACCTGGGTGCTGTCGGAGATCATCGGCATGCTGGCGCTGGGGCCGGTCTGCCTGCTGTGGCAATCGGGCTACCTGCGTCAGCAGGCGCAGCAGCAGGCCCTGCTGGAGCCGCTGGCGACGCTGGCCGTTTCGCTGCTGCTCTGCTGCCTGGCGCTGCGCTTTTTGCCCTGGCCCTTTACCTTTGTCATTGTCATTCTGTTTTGGGTGGCGGTACGCCTGCCGCGGCTCGACGCCTTTTTCGTCTTTTTCGCCAATGTTTCGCTGATGTCGCTGATGCTGGCGCTTAATCTGATTGAGCTACGCGCCGCCAGCCCCGCTTTTATCATCACCGCCCCCTGGCTCCCTTTTCTGCTGGTGCTGATCCCCAGCCATATTATGACGCTGGTCATGTTCTCGTTTCGCGAGGAGAAAAAGCATATCAGCGAAAGCGAGCAGCGTTTTCGCAACGCCATGGAGTATTCCGCCATCGGCATGGCGCTGGTCACGCCGCAGGGGAAATGGCTGCAGGTAAACCAGGCGCTGTGCCGCCTGCTCGGCTATCCGCCGCACCATCTGCAGCAGATGAGCTGGCAGCAGATCACCTGGCCTGACGATCTCGCCGCCGACCTGCAGCAGGCGGAGAGCCTGCTGCGCGGCGAGCAAAACTACTACACGCTGGAAAAACGTTATATCCGTCAGGATGGCGAAGCGGTCTGGGTGCTGCAGGCGGTATCGCTGATGCGCGACGTGGATGGCCATCCGCTCTACTTTATTTCACAAATTGAAGATATCAGCGATCTCAAGCAGAGCGAGGCGGAAAACCAACGGCTGATGGAGCGCATCACGCTGGCGAACGAAGCGGGCGGCATCGGCGTCTGGGAGTGGGATGTCACCCATGACGTGATGAGCTGGGATAAGCGGATGTTCGCCATCTACGAGCTGGAGCCCACCGATCGCCCCACCTATGAATTCTGGCTCGCGCGGCTGCATCCCGACGATCGCGCCATGGCGGAGGAAGCGGTGCGGCGCGCACTGGAAGAGAGCGTACCCTTTACCATGGATTGCCGCATTCTTACCCGCAACGGCATCCGCTATATTCGTACCCAGGCGGAAAGCCTGCTTAATGAAGAGGGTGCCATCGCCCGTATGCTGGGCATCAATCAGGATGTCACCGAGCTGCGCATGCTGACCGAAGCGCTCTATCAGGAAAAAGAGCGTATGCACATTACGCTGGACGCGATTGGCGAAGCGGTGATCAGCACCGACGAAGAGCTGCGCGTCACCTTTATGAACCCGATAGCGGAACAGATGAGCGGCTGGACGCAGGAGCAGGCGGAAGGCAAGCCCGTCGGCGATATTCTGCGCATCACTCATGGCGCGCAGGGGCCGGAAATGGAGAACATTCTGCGCAGCAATCTGCCGCAGGCGGCGGCCGTGACCGATCTCGACCGCGACCTGATCCTGCATAACGCCAACGGCGAGCAGTTTGCCATTCACTACAGCCTGACGCCGCTGACCACCCTGACGGGCGAAAGCATCGGCAGCGTGCTGGTGATTCAGGATGTCAGCGAATCGCGTGAAATGCTGAAACGTCTGCACTACAGCGCCTCGCACGATATGCTGACGCGGCTGCCTAACCGCGCCAGCTTCGAGCATCAGCTGAAGCGGCTGCTGCTTGCCGCCGCGGAACAGCAGCATGTGCTGGCGTTTATCGATCTCGATCGCTTCAAGGCGGTGAACGATAGCGCCGGCCACGCTGCCGGCGACGCGCTGCTGCGCGAGCTGGCGGAAATGATGGGCCACCTGCTGCGCGGCAACGATTTCCTGGCGCGCCTCGGCGGTGACGAATTCGGCCTGCTGCTGCCCGACTGCGGCATCGATGACGCGCGCAAAGTGGTGCAGCGCATCGTCACCGCCATCAACGACCACCGTTTCCTGTGGGAAGGTAAGCTGCATCGTATCGGCGCCAGCGCCGGCCTGACGCTAATCAGCGCCCATAATTGCCAGAGCAGCGAGGTGCTGGCGCAGGCGGATCTCGCCTGCTACAACGCCAAGCACAACGGCCGCGGACAGCTGTCGGTATATGAAACGCGCCTGCAGCAGCGGCAGGATTTTGCGCTCTCGCATGACGATATGGTCAAACTGATCGAGCAGCCAATGCGCTGGCAGGCCTGGGCGGTCTCCGCGCCGCATACGCCACAGTCGGCGAACTTCCATCTGCTGCAGCCGCGCCTCACCGACAGTCAGGGACATGAGATTGATGTTGAAGCGTTCCGCGCCAGTCTGAGTGATGAGACGCTATGCGAGCGGCTCGACCGCGCCCTGCTCGACAGTTTTTTCAGTCGCCACGCCTCGGGCGTCTCCCATAAGGCGCTGAATGTCGTGCTGCCGCTGTCAGGCGAAGGGCTGCTTAATCCGCGCACGCTAAACCAGCTGCTTGAGCAGCTCGCCGCCGGGCCGCTGCGCGGCGAGCTGGTGACTATCAGCCTCGAAGCCAGCGCGCTGCTCAATCATGTCGACGCGCTGCATCCGGCGCTGCGGCAGCTGCGGCAGCTGGGCTGCCGCATACTGCTGCGCCATTTCGGCCGCAATCTGGAGGCGTTCGATCATCTGCCGCAGGCGGATATCGATTTTCTGCAGCTGGCGCCCGATCTGATCGCCAATGTGCATTTCAGCCTGATGGATGAAATGCTGGTTTCAATTATTCATGGCCAGGCGCAGCGGCTGAATATCGCTACCGTCGCCGGGCCGGTGGAGCTGCCGATCGCGCTGACGGCGCTGGCGAGCATCGGCATCGAGGCTGTCTGGGGCACGGCGGTCAACGGCGGTGAGCCGCTGGGCGCGCTGCTGGAGAACAGCTTTTTCGCCATTAAATAGTCCCGGCCGCACAATCACACGCGAAACATTTGCCAGTGCCGATCGGCTCGGGTAAAGTCACCCCCTTTTTTTGCTGAGGGGATATTCTGTGTTTATCGGTTTCGATTACGGAACGGCTAACTGTTCTGTTGCGGTGGTTGAAAATGGCGCGCCACGGCTGCTCAAACTGGAAAAGGATTCTCCTTATCTGCCTTCAATGCTTTGCGGCCCGACGCGCGAAGCGATCAGCGAATGGCTGTTTCGCCATCATCAGGTACCGACGCCTGAGGCGGAAAATCAGGCGCTGCTGCGGCGCGCCATCGCCTTCAACCGCGACGAAGATATCGACGTTACGCCCGGCAGTGTCCACTTTGGCCTTGATGCGCTGGCGCAATATATGACCGACCCTGAAGAGGTCTGGTTCGTTAAATCCCCAAAATCGTTCCTCGGCGCCAGCGGCCTTAAGCCGCAGCAGATCGCCCTGTTTGAAGATCTGGTCTGCGCCATGATGCTGCATATTCGCCAGACGGCGGAGCAGCAGCTGGAGAGCGCTATCGATCAGGCGGTGATCGGCCGGCCGGTCAACTTCCAGGGGCTGGGCGGCACAGAGGCGAACCGGCAGGCACAGGGCATTCTGGCGCGCGCTGCCAGCCGCGCCGGCTTCCGCGACGTGATATTTCAGTTTGAGCCGGTGGCCGCCGGCCTCGATTTCGAAGCGACGCTCAATGAAGAAAAACGGGTGCTGGTCGTGGATATCGGCGGCGGCACCACCGACTGCAGTATGGTGCTGATGGGCCCGCAGTGGCGCAACAGTGCCGATCGCGCCAGCAGCCTGCTGGGGCACAGCGGCTGCCGCGTCGGCGGCAACGATCTGGATATTGCGCTGGCCTATAAAGAGCTGATGCCGCTGCTGGGGCTGGGTGGCGAAACGCAGAAAGGCACCGCCCTGCCCGCGCTACCGTGGTGGAATGCAGTAGCGATTAACGACGTGCCGGCGCAGAGCGAGTTTTACTCCGCTGCCTGCCGCAAGCTGCTGCAGGATCTGATCCGCGACGCCCGTGAGCCGCAGAAAGTACAGCGTCTGTTGAAAGTCTGGCAGCAGCGTCTCAGCTATCGTCTGGTGCGCGCGGCGGAAGAGAGCAAAATTGCCCTTACCGATCGGCCAGAGGTGAATACCGCGCTGGCGTTTATCGAAGCGGAGCTGGCGACGGATGTCGATCGCGCCGGGCTGGAAGCGGCGATCGCCGCGCCGATAGAGCGCATTCAGGAGCAGGTGAGGCTGGCGCTGGAAACCAGCGGCACCACGCCGGATATGATCTATCTCACCGGCGGCAGCGCGCGCTCGCCGCTGCTGCGCCAGGCGCTGCAGCAGCAGCTGCCGACCATTCCGCTGGCGACCGGCGACGATTTCGGCTCCGTAACCGCCGGGCTGGCGCGCTGGGCGCAGATCAGCTTCGGCTAAACAAAAACGGTAGCCTGCCTGAGGCGGGCTACCGCTAATCTTCTCCTGTCGGGCGTATAGTCTGTAGGCTCGGCACGGCCGATCGGGCGGTTTTGCTCACGCCTCCCGCTTTCGTCCGCCGATCGCCTCATCAGGTAAAACGACCCACCTCATCATTCATGATGTTCTTGATGAGCTTAATTAGCTCATCGCGTTTGGTTGAGGTTGAAGCGCGCTTCTCACCGGTGCAATTATCCGCCCAGTATTTCACCCGGCTGGCACTAATGGTGGTAGAGATATAGTAAAACTCCACCACCGAGGCGTTCGTTTCCGGCCGCGCCAGAATACCCTGCTCTATTTTTTCGCACAGTTTGTAGCTTTCCAGCCATTTTTTGGTAACTTTGGCGGGCTCAGCACTGTCGTCGCCGTCAGAGAGCAAGATGAATATCTTGCGTTTATTTATGCCTTTCATCATCACCGGCACCGAGCGGATCAGACCGGAAGAGAGATGCGTATAACCCTGCGCCTCCATATGCTGAAACTGATCCAGCACAGCCTGGTCATTGGTCAACTCAATCAGCCACGCTCGCACCTTAGCACGGGTAAAATCATTGTTGATCTGATGGTGGTTCCAGCCCCCCTGATGGCACATATGGCTGTAGGCGCGATAGTTATAATCGTCCATCGGCCCCCAGACCATAGGAAAAGTAATGATCGCCTCGTCAGAAAACATCTTTTCCAGGGTCGCCTCATAATCTATCGCCTCGTCATGCTCAATAGTGAGCGCTGTACCCTGCTTCTGCTGCACCTTGTAGGCTTTATCGTATTCTGCGTAGATAATTTGCTGTGATGCAGGAGAAAAAATATCGCTATAGGGAAACTCGGGGCTTTTACAGGAATATTCAAACCGGCCTACCGTGCCTCCCCACTTTGTATTTTTTAAGCACCACTTTGCGCGCATTTGCGCCAGCGTCATTGCCGGCTGGCCAGAGCTGACAAAGTAGTAATAATAGTGATAGCGCCAGTAATCCATATGGTAGTGGCGATACCCCCAACTCTTATCCGCCGTTAGCGCCTTATCGGCCCAGAATAGATAATTAATATCGTAGCCGGGCTTGGGCACAAACAGCACTGAGCAGCCAGGCACCTCGCCGCCGCGTTCATTTGTTATCGGCAGCTTAACGGTGACGCCAGTGCTGAAAGGCACAAGAGCGATGCGGCTATTGCTGTTATTTTCCAGTACGAATCTGGACACGCTGTCCACCACCTCTTTCAGCAGCTTTATGCCGGCTCCCTGCTGCGACGTGGAGAAATCGACGACAAAAACGATATCAGCGGGTTTGGCGCTGGCTTTGATAACCTGACCGCCCTGAAAGTTAAAAGTGAAATCCTTATCCGCCTCGCCGCCGACATAGAGCGTGGAAGGAAGGAGAAAAGGAAAATTCACTGTGGCGGAGACGCGATAGCGCATACGTTTTTCACGCGATCCTGCAGACTCATCGACACTGATAAAAGCGCTGTCAATCACCTTGCCGGTCGGCGCATAGTAGCGCATAAACTGGTCAATAGTGGCTTGTGCCTGTAGCCGGTCGCTCTCTTCGTTATTCACCAGCCCGGCTGCGGCGACGGCCAGCGTTGCTTCCGACGCGGCATCGGCAATACGCGCTTTTTTTATCATCATATGGGCACTGTTCAGCCCCAGTGCCAGCAACGCCAGCATCGTCGGCAACATAATGGCAAAAGGTATGATGATCCCGCCCCTCTCGTTGCCAATAAAGCGACTAACCATCCTTGTGATTACAGACATGAGCGGATCTCCTGTGCCCGTGTAATATGACGTTCCGGATAAATGCGTTTGGCCCTGATGCAGAACAGCGCTGGCAGCGCCATAGGGCGATACTTTTCCGCCCAGATGCCCTGCGTATCCTTGATATGATGCGCGGCCCCCGCAGTCTGCGCGGTGAGTACGTTGATATCGACAATAACCACTTCGATGCGTTTACTGAGCGTTTTGCTGTGATAAAGCTGATCGTCAATCTCGCGCGCCAGGGCATTATGCGGCGGTTCGGCGGAGTTGATAAAAATCACTGCCTTCGCCCCTTCTCTCCGGCCGGCGGCCAGGGTATCTGCCGTTATCAGAGCCATAGCCAGCAGCAGACCATATTTAAACCCGCCGACGGATGGAAACAGGCTGACCGGCATGCCGCTCCGGTTAACGCGCCAGAACAACATTGGAAACCGTTACCCAGGCCGGCAGTACCTGGATGTTGTTCAGTAACTTATGCAGTGTGCTTTCTGGCGCCGGCACGCTCAGGGTAACCTGATAGAGAGGGAGCCAGCGGCCGCGTATCGTCAGCGGCGACATCGCGGCGAACTGGGTTAAGGGTGTATTCACCACGGGACACCGACTGCCGTTTACGCTGAAGGTTTGGTGCAGCGCGACCTTACGTTCTTTAGTGTTGTCCTGAAAGCTGAGCGACTCGACGGTCAGACAGAGCTGGCTACGATATTGCTCTCCTAACATCACCGCAGCCAGATCGGCAAGCTGGTTTGCCTGCGCCTGAGAAAGGGTTTCATCGGTGTTATAAAGCGCGCCGCGCTCACGAAACACGGAGGATAAAGCGTAATTGATACGCTCGATTTTACTTTGCCATGCAAAATAAAAACCGTACTCCAGCGAAGCGGTCAGAATCACCACCACCAGCGGAAGAATAAAGGCCGCTTCAATATAAATACTGCCACGTGTCGACAGCAGCGTTTGTTTCAGGCGCCGCATCAGGTCTCTGCCGTTACGAAACATAAATTTGCGATTCCTGTATATAGACCAGCTTACGGTTAAGGCCGGATCGCAGGTTATTTATCAGCTTCTCTACGGCCGGGATATTGATATTAAATAGCAGTGGCCGGTACTGATAATTGGCCTGATAGATGGCCAGCACTTTCTTTTCAGATATGCTTTTGCTGCATTGCTGATTAACCGCCTGTTTTAGCGTACTGCAGAAGCTTACCGATACCGTCAGTTTTTCCGGCTCGATAAACATTGACCATAAATAGCGCTGCTGTGCGATATTTTTCTGGAATAATGCCGGGTAGTTAATGGATTTTTCTTCAGAGGCGCGCGCCGTTTCCCGGGCGGCCTCGGATAGGGTCAAATCGATAGCCGTGGAGATAAACACATAGCGGTTTACCTCATAAATCATAAAGAACAGCAGAATGAAGACCGGGAAAATAAACGCGAACTCCAGCGATATAACGCCCTGCTCATCCCTGATTTTCTGGCGTAGTGTTGCCATGATAGATCCTCGAATTGACTATTACGTGACTACTGGCTTTGAATGCGGAACAGCTTCGCTACCAGCAGACCGGGGTTCTTTTTATATCCGCTCTGCTTAACGATTTGTTTGGCATAGTTAAGATCGCCGGTTTTAACCAGCGCAAAGGTCAGGTTATGCATCAGCTGCTCCTCCTGATAACCGCGCAGGTATATCGGCAACAGCAGCTGTACCGCGGTATGATAGCGCTTCTCCAGAATATGAATGACCGCAATATTATTGACCACGTTCTCCTCGTGATAAAAAGCGTTCCGCGCCTGCTCAAAGTTTTCCAGCGCCGCTTTAAAATTTCCCGTCTCCGCCTGAATAACGCCTTTCAGATTTAACGCCTCGCCATGATTGCGCTGTTTTAGCAACGCCATATCCACAAAGCGCAGTGCGCTTGGGTATTTTTCCTGTGCGGCGAGGTTTTTACTTTGCAGCAGATAGGCCTCTATGCCCGGCTGGGTTTCCAGCAGCTTTTTCAGATAATAAAGCGAAGCATCGTAATCTTTCATCAGATAATAATATTGCGCCAGCTGCAGCCTGACCTCGGGATCTTCATTTTTTTGCAATTCATCGCGCTTGAGTTTAATCAGCGCCGAATAGTTATGTGCCTGCGTCAGCACTTTTTCATTGTTTTCCGCTACCCGGTAAGTTTTGCCGCCACGCAACAGACCGTCCTGACAGCCCTGCAGCAAACAGCTCAGGGTGATAATAAGAATACAGCGGTTAATTTTTCGCTTATACATTGGCTAAAACCCTCATAACGCCTGGCGCCGCGACGATCACCACGACGGGAATCATAAAAAACAGAATCAACGGCACGCTCATTTTCGCCCCCAGCTTGCCGATATGCTCTTCAATGGTGAGCAGCTGAACCTCGCGGATTTCGCGCGACAGCTCAATCAGCTGGTCATACATTGAGGACCCGTACTGCAGGCTCTGCTCCAGCATGGCGCACAGCATGCGCGTCTCCTTGCCGGGGATCTCCTGATAGAACTGCTTCAGGGCCGGGCTTAGCCCGCCCACCTCGGCGCGACGCACCAGCCGCTGCAGAAAGGGGGCGAAGTCAGGATTGATGCCGGTCATCTTCTGGCTCAGGAAAACAAAGGCCTGATCGATGGTCATGCCGCACTGCACGCTGACCGCCAGCAGATCGACCAGCCAGGGCAGCTCTGCGCTCAGCTTTTTCACCCGCCGTTTCACAAAAGCCGCACGCAGCATACCGGGCAAAATAATAGCGGCGACCAGTATCACAATGCCGAACAGCGCCAGGTTCTCGCGGCTGATTTCCAGAGCGAATAAGAAATTAGCGCCGACGACCATGGCAGTCAGTAGCCCCGCCAGGCCCATTTTATAATGAAGGCTGCCGTCGATGCGGCGATAGAGGTTCAGCAGGCCACTCTCCTTCTGCAGCACCAGCTCCGCCTCGTGATGTTGTTTCAGCTGCTGAATGCTGTTTTTTTCCGCCGTCGCGATCTGCGCGATATTGATGCTGCGGTGAAGCAGCGTCTGTCGCTGTTTTTTCTGCATGATGGAAAAAATCAGCAGCGCCAGCGCCATGACCATGACAACGGCAATAATACGTATAGCCATGGGTTAGATATTCCTCATTAAAAATTTCAGCACTACTATACCGGCCAGTTCGCTACCCAGCAGATAATAAATCAGCATATGCCCCGACTCGGTTTCAAAAATAAAATTGAAATTTTCCGGGCTGATAAATTTAAGCAGCAGCAGGAAAACAAACGGGATGGCGCCGGTAATTTTGGCGGCCATACGCATTTCCGATGTCATCGACAGCATTTTGCTCTCCATCGCAATATTGCTGGCGATGGTCTTTTGCAGCTTTGCCAGCACCTCTTTTAATCGGCCGCCGCTGTTAATATTCAGCAGCACCGCGACGATAAAGAAATAATATTCGCGATAGGGGTAGCGCGACCAGGAGTCGGTAAACACCCGGTCCGGTGATTCGCCCATATTCAAACGGCGGCTGATGACGCCGAATTCCTCCGCCAGCATGCTTTTGCGCATGACGCTAAAGTCCGCCATCGCCTGCAGAAAGGTACGCCCGGAAGAGATCGCCCCGTTAAAGGTAATCAGCGCTTCGCCAAACTCGATCAGAAAAAGCTTTTTCCGCTTCGTCACCAGAATCTTCGCATAGCCCAGGTAAAAGCAGCTTAGCGTGACCACCATTACCCAGTGCGCCGGCAGCGACAGGTAGAGGTGATTCAGCACTGCGACGATCATCGTCAACCCCGGCGGGAGCAGGATGTTTTTAATTAAATCCGCGCGGCTTTTACCGTAAAAGGTGCTGTAGGCGCTTTTGCCGAGCCGCCGCGCCAGCTCCTTCACGGAGAAGCGTTTGCGCTCCCCCTCTTCCTTTTGATTCATTAACATCTGCTGCAGACGCGCCTGGCGGCTGCCGGAAACCATCACCACCCTGCGCGTCGAGAAGATGCGGTGCGCAACAATAAAGAAAAAGATGGCCGCAGCGATGATAACCAGTAAAAAAATGCTTTTCATTGTGGGTTAAATATCTGCCTTAAATAGCTTTCGCAATTATGTTCTTTCGCCTTCTCGTAAACCACAGAGCGGCTGGAAAGCCCGGAAGTGGTAAAGCCGCCAAATATTTTGCCCTTTTCGATGGTTTCGATCTGATAGTTAAAAATATCCTGTAAAACGATGGTATCGCCCTCCAGACCCATAACCTCGGTAATATGGGTGATCTTGCGCGAGCCATCATGCAGGCGCGACGCCTGAATAATCAGATTGACGGCGGAGCTGATATTGCGGCGTATCGATTCGACCGGCAGGTTGAGGTTGGCCATCATGACCATGTTTTCCAGACGCGCGACGGCGTCGCGCGGCGTATTGGCGTGTAGCGTGGTCATTGAGCCGTCATGACCGGTATTCATCGCCTGCAGCATTTCAAAGGTTTCGCCGCCGCGGCACTCGCCGACGATAACCCGGTCGGGGCGCATACGCAGCGTATTGATCATCAAATCGCGCATGGTGATCTGCCCACTGTTTTCTACCCCGGCCATACGGGTTTCCAGCCTGACGACATGCTGTTGCTGTAGCTTCAGCTCTGCGGCGTCTTCCAGCGTAATGATGCGTTCGTCGCTGTTGATATGCTGCGACAGCGCATTCAGCAGCGTGGTTTTACCGGAGCCGGTGCCCCCTGAAATCACCACGTTGCACTGGCAGCGCACGGCGATAGCGAGAAAGTTCGCCATTTTTTCATCCATTGCCCCCAGTTCACCAGGTCGCGCAGCGTACGCGAAACGTTGCTGAATTTACGGATCGAGATGGCGGTGCCGTCCAGCGCGATGGGGTTGATAACGACATTAAGGCGGCTGCCGTCCACCATGCGCGCATCCACCAGCGGCTGCGACTCGTCGATACGCCTGCCGACGCGGCTGACCAGGCGCTTGGCGATTTCGGTCAGCTGGTGGTTATCCAGAAAGCGCTTGTCGGATAGCACCAGTTTGCCGCCGCGCTCAATAAAGATGTGATCCGGCCCGTTGACCAGGATATCGCTGATGGTCGGGTCCTCCATCAGTTCGCGCAGCGGCCCGACGCCCATGATCTCATCGGCGATCGACCCCGCCAGCACTTGAACCTCTTCCGCCGGAAGGTAGCGGTTGTGATCGATGCTGACGCTCTGCACCACCCTGGCGACTTCGCGGATCAGTGCCGGGCGATCGTTAACCAGACGATCGACCAGATCGACATCCAGCAGCGGCAGCACCACGCTGCGCAGCTGACGGCTAATTTCGTTAAATTTCTTATTCATCGTTTATCACTTCCTGAATAGCGAACCGAGCAGACTACGACTCTCTTTGGGCTTATCCGTACCGGCCTTTTTCCCCAACAGCAGATCCGTAAGGGCATCCAGCGTTTTCTTATTTTTGCCGGTGAACGTGAGCAAAAGCGCGGGATCGCCGGCCACGGAAATATAGGGAATCGTGATATCGACGCGTTTTCCCGCCAGCCCGTTGACCTCCTCCGGGCTGATGGCGCCGTTAACTTTGGGGTAGTGCTGGTTAAAGCAGAGAAACAGGCGCTTTACGCCGCTGCTGCCGCTTTGCAGATGCTGATTGGATTCGACCAGCTTTTTTGCCATCCTGATCGAGGAGAGATCGCGATTGCACACCAGCAGGATGCAGTCGGAGTGGGTCAGCATCGTCTCGATCTGTTCGTCCACGGCGTTATAGCCGCTGATATCAAAAACGATGTGGTCATAGTTACTAAACAGCGGATTGCCGTAGTGATATTTTTCTTCGGGATCTTCGCTAATGGCGAACAGGTGCGGCTGCAGCTTGGCGACTTCATGTGTAATGGCGGTTTTGGCGATCATATCCAGATTGCGCGACCCGCCGCAGCCCTGCACCAGCAGCGTACCCGACTCCCGGCGACGAGCGATTTCTCCGGCGATATGGTAGCTAAGCGATGAAGTACCGACGCCGCCTTTGCAGCCGACCACGCTAATCTTTACCGGCTCATGGCTGGTGCTAAACAGCTTTTTATCATTGTTAAGGATGCTGCCCAGGTTATTAAGCTGGTTGGGATAGTAGAGATAAAAAATATCCTGTTTAATAAACTCTTCCGCCAGCAATATCGAGTCGTTTTTACCAAACGCGATTTTTACCGCTTTGCGCGGCGCATGTAAAAAAAGCAGGTCGGAAATGTGTTTCGCATCGGTCTTATTTTCCACATCGATGATAAAATAGTCGGGGTTTCCCTCAAAGGAGAATTGATCAAGATTATCCAGCGAATAGGGACAGCGGATAATACTTTCTATGCTGCGCAGCAGCAGCTGCTCGCCTATTTTTTCCATCATTTCCGGGTTGGCGGTCGCCACCACGGCAGAAGAGGCCGGCGCTTTATTTTTATCGCCCGTTTCCGTAAAAAGTAACATAACAACCTTCCGGGGGTGAATTAGAAAACGATTTGCATCCTGTTGAATAATGAAAGCATCGCATTGCTTTCAATTGCGCAGCCTGTGTTGTCATTATGCCGGAAATGATAAAAATGCTGATGATAATCGCAATGCATGGGCACGCCTGTCATATCGATCCGTAGCGCGATAAGCGGCGGAAAGCCCTCGACAACATGCTGGTTCTGCTTATGCAGCCGGATATCGAGCGGCGTCACGCCTGACTCTAGCAGTTTCAGCCTGAGGCTTTTCGCCGTCTCATCGGCATCGTTGCGGTGCCATTCGATATTAATCACGCCGCCGAGATATTGATAAAAGCTGACCACTTTAGAAACCACAATTTCCTGGTCGACATCGTTTTTGCCGGAGAGCGGGAAATAATATCCCTTTTCCGCGCTGGAAATAAAACTGACCGCCAGCAGAGAGATAAACAGAAAATATCGCATATCGCGCTCCTTAATAAACAAAGCCGCCGCGCTCAAGAAACAACAACGCCTCTTTGCCGGACTGGGTATTATCGATGCCGTCCACATTAAAGAAACGCTGCATCAGCGAGCTGCGCTGGAACGAGGGATAAACAATCTTTGCAGAGGAAACCGGCCGCACCAGATTAACCGTCGCTACCATAATCAGCTCGGTTTTTTCCCTGTTGGCTGCCGTACTGCGGAACAGCGCGCCCAGAATCGGGATATCGCCAATAAACGGGATTTTTTGCAGCGATTCTTTATCGCTTTCGCTGAGCAGCCCGCCCAGCACAAAGCTTTCGCCGTCGGCCAGTTCGATAGTGGTGCGCGCCTTGCGCGAGCGCAGCGTCGGCAGCGAGGTATTCAGCGCCAGGTTCTGCCCATCGACATTGCTGACCTCCTGCGACAGGCTGAGGCGGATTTTACTGCTGTTCTCCACCTTAGCGGCAATCAGCATCCGCACCCCCACTTCCTTATAGGTCACGGTGACGCCGTTTATTGAGCTGGTGACCATCGGAATCTCGCCGCCGACCAGGAAATCTGCGGTTTCGCCTGACAGCACCGACAGGTTCGGCTCCGCCAGCACCCGGGCAATTGATTCGTTCTGCAGGCCGTGAATCAGCGTCGTCAGCGATGCCGCATCAAATTTCAGCTTGCTCAGGATAAAATTGCCGACGCCGGAATTTTGCCCCCACTCGAGGCCGAGCGAATCGGTATAGCTTTTATTGACTTCAACAATGGAGAGCTTCACGTTGACCTGATTAGCAAAGGGCAGCGTCATACGGTTCTGCAATTTTTCGAAGCTGACGTTTTCCATGTACTTCAGGATGTTATTTTTGACATTGCCATCGCCGGTAATCTCGGTGGTGATGACTTCACGCTTCAGCCCCAGCGCATCGCCGACGATTTGATGGATGGCGTCACGGCTCTCTTCGTCGGCCGCGCTGCCGGAAAGAATGTACATCTCGCCCACTTTTTTCAGATCGATACGCGAGCCGGGAAACTGATCCTGAATCTGCTGCGTCAACTTGCCCACCAGCGGATCGACCACCACCTTGATGCTGTGGGTCTGATCGTTTTGTACGATCAGCACTTCGCCGTTGCCGTTGGCGACGCCATAGATCACCACTTCGCGATCGCTGATGATGTTGTAATCCACCGTCTGCGGATCGGTGGTGAATACGGTATCGATGGCATCTTTCATTTTAATGGTTCTGGCGCCGCCTTTGGCCAGATAAATCGTTTCGGCGCAAACTGCAGCGGAATAAAAAATAAAAGCCAGCGTTAACAGCAGAGCGGTTCCGGCCCGACTCATCAATAAACGATAATTCCCTGTCATTTTAAATTCCTTTTTGCTACGCCGGCCGTTTTTTTCTTCGCCTCGGACAGATGATTTCTGGCGGCTTTTTTTGCGGGAAAGAGAATAAACTCGCCCATTTCCTGTAGCCGATACAAACGCTTCAGCGCCTTTTCATCGACTTCCAGCACAATAAAATAGGTCTTTGCCTCCTCATCCTGTTGGCGTTGCTTGCCCTGCACCTCTTCCACTGTTCTTACCGGCGCCAGGACGGTTTTACTGTTAGCGATCCGGGTAAAATTAAGCATCGTCATTCGTGAACCGCCGCCAGTGCTTTTCTCATCCGGCTGCATCAGCAACGTTTGCTTGTTGGCAATGTGTTTTCTGCCGTCAGACGCCCTTTGCCCTTCCCGATTAAAATACTTGATATAGATATCCACGCTGTCGCCTGCCCGCAGGCTAAGAGCCGGGGAGAGATGCTGGGCATTGATGATCATGTTGTAGACGTAATGCCCCTCTTTGGCGATAAAGGGACGAGGATTAGTTTTACTCAAATCGGCTTGCGTGATTTTCTCTCCCGCCGCGATATCACGCACCACATAATAGATATGCAGATCCTGCGGCAGCAGTTCCGATTGCTCCTCGGCGTTGGCGGGCACGCTTTTGGTATGACGTGTATAGCTTGTTTCGTTGAGCTGCGCTCCGGGAATTAAATGTTCATTGCTCGTGTAGTAAATAATTTCTTTTTTCTGTTCCGCTGTTGGCGCTGCTTTATTCGCGTTATCCCCCGGCAGAAGCAGCAATCCCACGCAGCCAATTACCAGTAGCAGGGCTGCAAATATAATTAATAATCGTTGATTCACCGTAGTATCCGTACTTTTCCGGTTAAATAATAGTCAGCACATAACCTATTGCTATCGCCAGGCCATAAGGAACGGTGTTGCACTGCCTGCGGTTTTTACTGAAGATCCTGAATATCATCATGCCTGCTAAAACCGGCACTCCCGCCAGCATCGTAAAAAGAATAAACATAGCCACATTATCAGCAGGCAAGGAGAGCGCGAGCGCAGCCAGAAGCTTGATATCCCCGGCGCCGATAATATTAAGCAGGCTTAGCGGCATACCCAACGCCAGTATAAATAATGACGCAGCGATAAATATCTCCTGATAAAGCTGTAACGCCAGCAGCGCGGAGAGCGCGGCGACGGCAAGTACCGTTTGATTTTTGATCTTCCTGTAACGAATATCGGTATAGCTAAGCCAGATAAAGCAGACGCCTAACGCGATTGATAATAGTAACACTGTCATCTCAGGCCCACTGCATCGCCTCGGTTTAGCTAACCGGCAATACCCGGTTAGCTAAGGATTTAACAGCGCAAGCCTGGCGGCCTGCGCCCGGCATTTGCGCTATCAGGGCGCAGGCGTGCTATCGACTGTGTCTTTAATATTTTCGCTTAGCGTACTGAATTTATCGGTAATCGCGGTGATAAAGCTTTCCTTACCGTTGCCAAATACCGCTAACAGCATGCCGCTGATCGCCACGGCGATAACCGCATATTCAATCGCAGTTACGCCATCTTCTTTTTTCAGCTGCGCAATAAGTTTATTGCGTAATATACCCATGCCGTTCGCCACCATCATTGATGACTTTAGTATAAGATCGTCCATATTTACTGCTCCTTTCCATATAACCCTCGAAAGGCGACTGCCTTTCTCTTGCGGATGTCATTTCATTTCACTATTTAATGACGGGATCACATTATTCATGCGCCGTCTTTATTTCAAGTGACAGAGAAAAGATATTTTTATGTCAGCAGATAAACAACGCCGTGCCGCTGTCATATTCATTATGCTATTTTGTCCCTATTGCGCGGTTTCTGCTCACCGCTAAAAGTAAACCGGTAATGGAAACCGCTAACCTTTTATGCTTACCTGTTTTCACCCATTAAAAACAGATTAGCGCGCCTGCTGCTATGCAGGAATATCCGAATAACCCCCTGCTTTGCATTTCTACCCATTACCGCACACGGCGGATATTCCTGCATTCTGCTTACCGCAGCAAAATGTGATGCTTTTTTACCTGCCAGGCATCAATAGCAGGCAAAGGTCGCTTTATTATTCACCCCATTTATCGCACATCAGTAAAATAAGGGTCATCTCTTTGGCAATGTTGTCTTATTGTCTTATTACCTTTAGCTTTCTTTACCAATGTAAACATTCAACCTGCCATGCCAGTTTCCTGTCGCGACACTTGTTATTTAAAAAAGTCAGGGATATTATGCCCGCGTATTGCATTTCTATTTTTTTCTGCCAGCTCTTTATTATTGTTAAAAGGATGTTGATAATAAGATGAACTGCCTCAATGCAATGGCGCCGACCAAAAGAACCAGCGTTAAGCAATCCATTATTGAAGATGTCAGTAATATGATTAGCGGAGGCGTGCTGAATAAAGGTGATTTTCTGCCTTCTATCCGTTCGATGAGCGAAAAATACCATATTTCACGCGGCTCGGTGGTGATGGCTTATAAGGCGCTGGAGAGCCTGGGCTATATTGTTGGCCGCGAACGCGTCTGTTATCAGGTGGTGGGTAATACGCTGCAAAAAGGTCTTTCCGCCGTTCGGCCACCTGACAGCCCGGCGTCAGACGTGGCGCCTGTGGCGGACGAGAGCGACGATTCCCCCGATACCGATATTTGCCGCAAGCTTGAACGGCAGGATGGCGCCTTGCCCGGCCATTTCGCGCGCAAATGGTTTGCCGCATTGCCGGCCGGCAAAACGCTTGCCGTCTCTTCGGCGCAGCATCAGGCGGAGCTGCGCGCGGTGAAAGAGAGTTTTTGCCGCGTGATCAGGATGTCGCGCGGTACGCAGATCGATGCGCAAAATATGCTGCTGCTGCCAGGGCAGCAGGAGGCGATTTTGCTGCTGGCGCAGTATGGTAAGCTGCATTCACCCCATCCCAGCGTTGTTCTGGAAGATCCCTGCTCCCCTAAAGTTGTGCAGCTGTTTACCTCGCTGGGCTATAACATTATTCGCGCCCGGGTTAACGCGGGCGGCATGGATATCAGCAGCCTGCCCGATCGCCCGGTCGATTTTATCTATACCTCGCCGACGCATCAGTTTCCTTCCGGCGCGACCATGAGCCCGCAAAGGCGGGTGGCGCTGCTGCAGTGGGCAGAGCGCCATAATGCGCTGATCGTGGAAAACGATTCGTGCGCCCTGCTCGGCTTCGGCAGCGATATTACGCCAACGCTCTCTGCCAGCTATCCTAATAGCCGCATTATCTATCTCTCCACCACCGCCGAGCTTTCCGGCAGCAATGTTAACCTCTCGTTCGTTATCGCTCCGGAGGAGATGCTTTCCTCCCTGGTCCAGCTGAAAAAGCTGCTGTTCAGCGAGGTGCAGCCGATGATCAGCGGCACGCTGAGCCTGTTCCTGAATTCAAATCACTTCATTAAATTCCTGTCAAAAAACCTGCAGCTGCGCCGCCAAAAATATCAGCTGGCGCTTGCCGGGCTGCAGCGTGCGATTGACGATCCGGCGGTGTGGGGCCAGCCTCAGGCAGGTTTCTTCTCCTTTGCCGATAAAAACAGGGCGATTGCGCCGGAGGTGATAAAAAACCACTTTTTCGATCTCGCCCTGTTTTATGCCCACGCCGGGCGCCATCAGGACAAACGTTATATCTACCCGCTGGCGGCTTTTTCACTGGAACATATTGAAAAAATTAATCAGAAGCTCGCGACCTGATCGCCAATGCACCCGCAGCTTCAGGCGGCGGGCTCCCTGCCCGCCGCGCTTTATCCGCGGCATGCGTCATGCGATGCCGCGTTTCATCTTTAGCAGCATTAATATAATCTGCCCCAGCGCCGTCAGCGATGCCTGAAACGCGCTGTTTTTTAATGAATTTTCTCCCGTTGGCCGTGCTAGCATCTGGCGTTACCGCTTAGAGAAAAGGAATTATTCGTCGTGAGCCTCTGGAATAGCTATCTGCCGCCGCTTTTCGCCCTCTGCCTGCTACTGCTTCTGTTCTGCCGCTACCCCGGCATTATGATGCCTTTCACCGCCCTGCTGGCGGCGTTGCTATTTTTACAAAATGAGTATCAGGAGCCGCGCTATGCGCTGCTGGCGCTGCTGTTAACCGGCGTGGCGCTGGGTATGCTCTGTTTTATGGTTGAAAAGCGCTGTCGCGCCTGGCGGCGGCGCGGCGTTCACTACGCGGAGGCGGCCAAAAGCTGGCACGTCTGAATGAAAAAATGCGCCGCAGGGCGCATTGCAGTGATGCTGAAAACGGCTCAGGCCACAGGCGACGTGATGTCTGCGCGCCCGGCTTCAGCCGGCGTCGCCTGATGACCAGCGGTGCGCGGTCGCCAGGGCAGACAGGATCAGGAGCGGCCGCTGCGTATTAGCGGTCGCCCGGCCGGCCTGGATCAGAAGCGACCGGGACACGGTCGCCTGGATTAACAGCGCCGGCGCGCTGTCGGTTCGGATCAGTAGCGGCTGGCCTGCGCCAGCTTATCAATTTCATCCAGATTCAGGCGCAGCGTGGCCGCTTTCACCAGCTCGTCGACCTGCTCCAGCGAAGTCGCGCTAACGATCGGCGCGGTAATACCCGGACGGGCGATCTGCCACGCGAGCGCTACCTGCGCCGGGGTCACATTGCGCGCCTGCGCGGTTTCATCCAGCGCCTGCAAAATACGCAGCCCGCGCTCGTTGAGGTATTTTTCCACTACGCCCTGCCCGCGCTGGCTTTTGCTGGCATCTTCCGGACGGCGGTATTTGCCGCTCAGGAAGCCGCTGGCCAGCGAATAGTAGTTAATCACGCCAAGGCCATTCTCTTGCGCTACCTGTTCCAGCCCGCTCTCATATTCCTGGCGATCGTAGAGGTTATATTCCGGCTGCAGCGTTTCATAACGCGCCAGATGGTTCTGCTCGCTGACTTTCAGCGCCTCGGTAAGGCGCGCCGCCGAATAGTTAGAGGCGCCGATAGCGCGCACCTTCCCTTCGCGGATCAGATCGTCGAACGCTTTCAGCGTCTCTTCCAGCGGCGTCTGGTCATCATCGCGATGCGCCTGATAAAGATCGATATAATCGGTCTGCAGGCGACGCAGCGAATCCTCTACCGCCTGACGGATGTAGTTCGCAGAGAGCCCGGTTTTTTCCGGCGACATCTCCATACCGACTTTGGTCGCCAGAATAATCTTATCGCGCTTGCCGGTTTTTTTCAGCCAGTTGCCAATGATGGTCTCTGATTCGCCGCCTTGATTGCCCGGCGCCCAGCGGGAATAGACATCAGCGGTATCGATGAACCATAGCCCTTTCTCCACCAGCGCATCCAGCAGCGTAAAAGAGGCGTCCTGATCGACGGTCCAGCCGAACACGTTGCCGCCGAAGGTCAGCGCCGGCACTTCAATGCCACTGCGGCCCAGCTGACGGGTTTCAATCTGACTCATCATTGTTCTCCTTAATTAATATATTTCCAACCTGTTGATCAGCGTAGCAAACATCCGGGCTTCTGCTTTGACGATTTCTGGCGCAGCTTATGCGTAAAGGAAAGTGGCCACGTCGATTTGTCTCGCCGCGCCGGATCGCAGATACTTACGTCAGCCTTACGGCGACCTTACAGTTATTCTTAATTCCTCCATTTTTTTGTCCCAGTTAATTACTAAACTGGTTACCTTTGCGGGCCGTGGCCTTGCTGACCCGCCTGGACCTTTGACTACACTGCCGGAGAGCAATAAACCGCAATGAATGCCTCACGCCGTACCTCGAAAAAAATTCTGCTGCTTATCCTGATCGCGCTGGGCGCCGTCGCCGCTTATTTCCTGTGGCCGCGCGGCGACGGCGGCGCTGAAAACGGGCAGCCTGCGGGCGGACAAACGCAGCAGCGCGGCAAAGGCGGTCGACGCGCAATGCCGCTGGCGCCGGTGCAGGCAGCCACCGCACAGACGCAAAGCGTGCCGCAATATTTTTCCGGGCTCGGCACCGTCACCGCCGCCAACACCGTCACGGTGCGCAGCCGCGTCGACGGCGAGCTGAAGGCGATCCATTTCCAGGAGGGGCAGCAGGTAAAAGCGGGCCAGCTGCTGGCGGAAATCGACCCGCGGCCTTTCCAGGTGGCGCTGACGCAGGCCCAGGGGCAACTGGCACGCGATCAGGCGACGCTGGCCAACGCGCGCCGCGATCTGGCGCGCTATGAAAAACTGGCGAAAACCCGCCTGGTTTCACAGCAGGATCTCGATACCCAACGCGCGTTAGTGAGCGAGACGCTCGGCACCCTCAAGGCGGACGAAGGCAGCGTCGCCAGCGCCGAACTCAACCTGAGCTACAGCCGCATCACCGCGCCTATCGACGGCCGCGCCGGCCTGAAGCAGGTAGATATCGGCAACTATATTACCAGCGGCGATACCACCGGCCTGGTGGTGCTAACGCAGACGCACCCGATCGACGTGCTGTTCAGCCTGCCGGAAAACACCATTCAGGCGATTCTTCAGGCGCAAAAAGCGGGCCAGCCCTTGCCAGTCGAAGCCTGGGATCGCAGCAACAGCACGCTGCTAACGCAGGGCGAACTGTTAAGTCTGGATAACCAGATAGACGCCACCACCGGCACCATCAAACTCAAGGCGCGCTTCAGCAATGAGGATGATCGCCTGTTCCCCAACCAGTTCGTCAACGCGCGTCTTAAGGTCAATACGCTACACGACGCGGTAGTGATCCCCACCGCCGCCCTGCAGATGGGCAACGAAGGCAATTTCGTCTGGGTGGTCAACAGCGATAATAAAGTCAGTAAGAAAAGCGTGACGCCAGGATTGCAGGATAGCCAGAAAGTGGTGATCAGCGCCGGGCTGGATGCGGGCGAGCGCGTGGTAACCGACGGCCTTGATCGTCTGACGGAAGGGGCGACGGTGGAAGTGGTGGCGCCCCAGTCGACGCCGCTTAGCGACACAAAAGCGACCCAGCCGGCCAAAGGCGATCGCGCGAAAGGAGATCGCGGCTGATGCAGGTAATGCCCCCTAACGCCACCGGCGGCCCGTCCCGTCACTTTATTCTGCGCCCGGTAGCCACCACACTGTTGATGGTGGCGATCCTGCTGGCCGGCATTCTCGGCTATCGCTTCCTGCCTGTTTCCGCGCTGCCGGAAGTGGACTACCCCACCATCCAGGTGGTGACACTCTATCCCGGGGCCAGCCCTGACGTGGTCACCTCGGCGATCACCGCGCCGCTGGAGCGGCAGTTCGGCCAGATGTCCGGGCTGCAGCAGATGTCGTCGCAAAGCTCCGGCGGTGCGTCGGTCGTGACGCTGCAGTTCCAGCTGACGCTGCCGCTTGACGTGGCAGAGCAGGAAGTCCAGGCGGCGATTAACTCCGCCACCAATCTGCTGCCAAACGATCTGCCGAACCCGCCAGTCTACAGCAAGGTCAACCCGGCCGATCCGCCGATCATGACGCTGGCGGTGACCACCACCAGCATGCCAATGACCCAGGTGCAGGATATGGTGGAGACCCGTATCGCGCAGAAGATTTCTCAGGTCAGCGGCGTCGGTCTGGTAACGCTCTCCGGCGGCCAGCGTCCGGCGGTGCGGGTAAAAATGAACGCTCAGGCGCTCGCTTCGCTGGGGCTGGATAGCGAAACGGTGCGCACCGCCATCGCCAACGCCAACGTCAATTCGGCGAAAGGCAGCCTCGACGGGCCGGAGCGCGCTATTACCCTCTCGGCCAACGATCAGATGCAGTCGGCGGAAGATTATCGCCAGCTGATCGTCGCTTACCGCAATAATGCGCCGGTGCGGCTCGGCGACGTCGCCACCGTGGAACAGGGAGCGGAGAACAGCTGGCTTGGCGCCTGGGCCAACCGCCAACAGGCGATCGTGCTGAATGTGCAGCGCCAGCCGGGTGCCAACATTATCGCCACTGCGGACAATATCCGCAGCCTGCTGCCGGAACTGACCGCCTCGCTGCCGAAATCGGTAGAGGTGAAACTGCTTTCCGACCGCACCACCAATATCCGCGCCTCGGTGCATGACGTGCAGCTGGAGCTGATGCTGGCGATCGCGCTGGTCGTCATGATTATCTATCTGTTCCTGCGCAACGTACCCGCCACTATCATTCCCGCCGTGGCGGTGCCGCTGTCGCTGATCGGCACCTTTGCGGTGCTGTATCTGCTCGACTTCTCAATCAATAACCTGACGCTGATGGCGTTGACCATCGCCACCGGCTTCGTGGTAGATGATGCGATTGTGGTGATCGAGAACATCTCCCGTTATATCGAGCAGGGTGAAAAGCCGCTGGCGGCGACGCTAAAAGGCGCGGGCGAAATCGGCTTTACCATTATCTCTCTGACTTTCTCACTGATTGCGGTACTGATCCCGCTGCTGTTTATGGGGGATATCGTCGGCCGCCTGTTCCGCGAGTTCGCCGTCACGCTGGCGGTAGCGATCCTGATCTCCGCCGTGGTCTCGCTGACGCTGACGCCGATGATGTGCGCGCGCATGCTGAGCGCGGAGTCGCTGCGCAGGCAGAACCGCTTTTCGCGCGCCAGCGAAGCGATGTTCGATCGCATCATTGCCCTCTACGGCCGCTTTCTGAAGCGGGTGCTAAACCATCCATGGATAACGCTGGGCGTGGCGCTGGCAACACTGGTGCTGACGGTGCTGCTGTGGGCGTTAATCCCGAAAGGCTTTTTCCCGCTGCAGGATAACGGCATCATTCAGGGCACCCTGCAGGCGCCGCAGAGCGTTTCTTACGCCAGCATGGCGCAGCGCACGCGCGACGTCGCCTCAATTATCGAGCGCGATCCGGCGGTGCAGAGCGTTACCTCGTTTGTCGGCGTTGACGGCACCAACCCGGCGCTGAACAGCGCCCGCGTGCAGATCAATCTCAAGCCGCTGGATGAGCGCCACGACCGCATCCCGGCAGTGGTGACGCGCCTGCAAAATGCGGTGGCGCGTATGCCGGGCGTTACGCTCTGGCTGCAGCCGGTGCAGGATCTCACCATTGATACTCAACTGAGCCGCACCCAGTATCAGTTTACCCTGCAGACCGGCTCGCTGGATGCGCTCAGCGAATGGGTGCCGCAACTGCTGGCGCGCCTGCGCGCCCTGCCGCAGCTGAAGGATGTCAGCAGCGACTGGCAGGATCAGGGGCTGGAAGCCTACGTGAAGGTCGATCGCGACAGCGCCAGCCGCCTTGGTATCAGCATGAGCGATATCGACAACGCGCTCTATAACGCTTTCGGCCAGCGTCTGATCTCGACGATTTATACACAGGCGAATCAGTATCGCGTGGTGCTGGAGCAGGATACCCGCCAGTCGCCGGGGCTGGCGGCGCTGAACGATATCCGTATCGCCACCAGCGACGGCGGCGCGATACCGCTCAACGCCGTGGCGCAGGTAGAGCAGCGCTACGGCGCGCTGGCGGTAAATCATCTCGACCAGTTCCCCTCCACCACCTTCTCGTTCAATCTTAATGCGGGCTATTCGCTGGGCGAGGCGGTAAAAGCGATCGGCGAGGCGGAGAAAGATTTGGCGATGCCGTCAGATATTATCACCCGCTTCCAGGGCAGCACGCTGGCGTTTCAGGCGGCGCTGGGCAGCACGGTGTGGCTGATTGTCGCGGCGATCGTCGCGATGTATATCGTGCTGGGCGTGCTGTATGAGAGCTTTATTCATCCGATCACCATTCTTTCGACACTGCCGACCGCCGGCGTCGGCGCGCTGCTGGCGCTGATGCTCAGCGGACACGAACTGGATGTGATCGCCATCATCGGCATTATTCTGCTGATCGGCATCGTGAAGAAAAACGCCATCATGATGATCGATTTCGCCCTCGCCGCCGAACGCGAGCAGGGCAAGTCGCCTTATGAAGCGATCTATCAGGCCTGCCTGCTGCGTTTCCGGCCGATCCTGATGACCACGCTGGCGGCGCTGCTGGGCGCGCTGCCGCTGATGCTCAGCACCGGCGTCGGCGCGGAGCTACGGCGCCCGCTTGGCATCGCGATGGTCGGCGGTCTGATCCTCAGCCAGGTGCTGACGCTGTTCACCACCCCGGTGATTTATCTGCTGTTCGATCGTCTGGCGCACTCCGCGCGTCGTCGCCTGCAGCGTGGGGAGGCGCGCCCGTGAAGTTTTTCGCGCTGTTTATCTATCGGCCAGTGGCGACCTGCCTGCTGACGCTGGCGATCGCGCTGGTCGGCATTCTCGGTTTTCGTCTGCTGCCGGTGGCGCCGCTGCCGCAGGTTGATTTTCCGGTGATCATGGTCAGCGCCTCGCTCCCGGGCGCCTCGCCGGAGACCATGGCCTCGTCGGTGGCGACGCCGCTGGAGCGATCGCTGGGCCGTATCGCCGGGGTGAGCGAAATGACCTCCACCAGCTCGCTGGGCAGCACGCGCATCATTATGGTGTTTGACTACGACCGCGACATCAACGGCGCGGCGCGCGACGTGCAGGCGGCGATCAACGCGGCGCAGAGCCTGCTGCCGAGCGGGATGCCGAGCCGGCCTACCTGGCGCAAGGCTAACCCCTCCGACGCGCCGATCATGATCATGACGCTAACCTCGGATGACTGGACGCCGGGCCAGCTTTATGACTACGCCTCGACGCAGCTGGCGCAAAAACTGTCGCAGATTGAAGGGGTTGGCGATGTCACCGTTGGCGGCAGCTCGCTGCCCGCGGTGCGCGTGCAGCTTAATCCGCAGGCGCTGTTTAACCAGGGCGTTTCGCTCGATGCGGTGCGCGAGGCGATCGCCGCCGCCAACGTGCGGCGTCCGCAGGGTGCGGTGGAGAGTAATACGCAGCGCTGGCAGTTAAAAACCAACGACGAGTTGAAAACTGCCGCCGAATACCAGCCGCTGGTCGTTCACTACAACAACGGCGCGGCAGTGCGGCTACAGGATATCGCCACGATTACCGATTCGGTGCAGGACGTGCGCAATGCCGGGATGACCAACGCCAAACCGGCGGTGCTGCTGGTGATCCGCAAAACCGCCGACGCCAACGTGATTCAGACCGTTGACCGTATCCGCGCCGGGCTGCCGGCGCTGCGCGAGATGATCCCTACCGCCATCAGCCTGGCGATCGCCCAGGACCGCTCCCCCACCATCCGCGCCTCGCTGGAGGAGGTGGAGCAGTCGCTGGTGATCGCCGTCGCGCTGGTGATCCTGGTGGTGTTTCTCTTTCTGCGCTCCGGCCGCGCCACGCTGATCCCGGCGGTGGCGGTGCCGGTTTCGCTGATCGGCACCTTCGCCGCCATGTACCTGTGCGGCTTCAGTCTGAATAACCTCTCACTGATGGCGCTCACTATCGCCACCGGCTTCGTGGTGGATGACGCCATCGTGGTGCTGGAGAATATCGCGCGCCATATCGAGGCGGGGATGAAGCCGCTACAGGCGGCGCTACAGGGGGTGCGCGAGGTCGGCTTTACCGTGCTGTCGATGAGCGTCTCGCTGGTGGCGGTGTTTATTCCGCTGCTGCTGATGGGCGGCCTGGTGGGACGCCTGTTCCGCGAATTTGCCGTCACCCTCTCGGTGGCGATCATGATTTCGCTGGTTATCTCCCTGACTCTGACGCCGATGATGTGCGCCTGGCTGCTGAAGGCGAAGCGCGAAGAGAAGCCGAAACGCGTTGACGTTAACCGGCTGCTGCTGGGTTTGCAGAGCGGCTATGGCCGCTCGCTGCAGTGGGTGCTGGATCGCGCGCGCTGGACGCTGCTGGTGCTGCTGGCCACCATCGGCCTGACGGTATATCTCTATATCACCATTCCCAAAACCTTCTTCCCGGAGCAGGATACCGGCCGGCTGATGGGCTTTATCTCCGCCGATCAGAGCATCTCTTTTCAGGCGATGCGCGGTAAGCTGGCAGATTTTATGCGCATCATCCGCGAAGATCCGGCGGTGGATAACGTTACCGGCTTTACCGGCGGATCGCGCACCAACAGCGGCTCAATGTTTATCTCGCTAAAGCCGCTGTCGCAACGTCAGGAGAGCGCCCAGCAGATTATCGCCCGCCTGCGCGCCAAACTGGCGAAAGAGCCGGGCGCCAGCCTGTTCCTGATGGCGGTACAGGATATTCGCGTCGGCGGGCGCGAAGCCAACGCCAGCTATCAGTACACGCTGCTGTCGGATAGCCTGAGCGATCTGCGCGAGTGGGAGCCGAAAATCCGTCAGGCGTTCAGCAAGCTGCCAGAGCTGACCGACGTCAGTTCCGACCAGCAGGACAAGGGGGCGGAGATGGCGCTGATCTACGATCGCGAAAGCATGGCGCGGCTCGGCATCGATGTTGCGGACGCTAATGCCCTGCTGAACAATGCCTTCGGCCAGCGGCAGATTTCCACCATCTATCAGCCGCTGAACCAGTACAAAGTGGTGATGGAGGTGGATCCGCGCTACACCCAGGATATCAGCGCGCTCGATCAGATGTTTGTGGTCAACGGCGACGGTAAGGCGATTCCGCTCTCCTGGTTCGCCCGCTGGCAGCCCACCAATGCGCCGCTGTCGGTGAACCATCAGGGGCTGTCGGCCGCTTCGACCCTCGCCTTTAACCTGCCGGAAGGGGTATCGCTGTCGCAGGCCTCGGAAACCATCGAGCGCACCATGACGCAGCTCGGCGTCCCCTCCAGCGTGCGCGGCAGCTTCGCTGGTACCGCGCAGGTGTTTAAGGAGACGCAAAACAGCCAGCTTTGGCTGATAATCGCAGCCATCGCCACGGTCTATATTGTGTTGGGGATATTATATGAAAGCTATGTGCATCCGCTGACTATCCTGTCGACCCTGCCCTCGGCGGGCGTCGGCGCGCTGCTGGCGCTGGAGGGATTTGGCGCGCCGTTCAGCCTGATTGCGCTGATTGGCATCATGCTGCTGATCGGCATCGTGAAGAAAAACGCCATTATGATGGTGGATTTCGCGCTTGAGGCGCAACGCAACGGCGGCCTGAACGCGCGCGAGGCGATATTTCAGGCCTCGCTGCTGCGCTTCCGCCCGATCCTGATGACCACGCTGGCGGCGCTGCTGGGGGCGTTGCCGCTGGTGTTGACCAGCGGCGATGGCGCGGAGCTAAGGCAACCGCTGGGGATCACCATCGTCGGCGGCCTGGTGATGAGCCAGCTGTTAACGCTCTACACCACGCCGGTGGTCTATCTCTATATGGATAAACTGCGTCGACGTAAACAGCCGCTGGCGGCAGCCGGCTAGCGGTTGCCGGGCCTGACGGCCCGGCCGTTCGACGCGCAACAGAGGCGAATTATGAAGCAAGCACAATCTGCATCGGTACGCTGGCAGCTGTGGATCGTCGCCGTCGGCTTTTTTATGCAGACGCTGGACACCACCATCGTCAACACCGCCCTGCCCTCAATGGCGCGCGATTTAGGCGTCGATCCGCTGCAAATGCATTCGGTAGTGGTCTCCTACGTTCTTACCGTCGCCGTTACCCTGCCGCTCAGCGGCTGGCTGGCGGACCGCTTCGGCGTGCGCAATATCTTCTTTACCGCCATCGTGCTGTTCAGTCTCGGCTCGCTGTTCTGCGCGCTGGCCGGATCGCTGGATCAGCTGGTGCTGGCGCGTGTGCTGCAGGGGTTCGGCGGCGCGATGCTGGTGCCGGTGGGGCGCCTGACGGTGATGAAGATCGTGCCGCGCGAGCAGTATATGGCGGCGATGACCTTCGTCACGCTGCCAGGCCAGATCGGCCCGCTGGTTGGCCCGGCACTGGGCGGCGTGCTGGTGGAGTACGCCAGCTGGCACTGGATTTTCCTTATCAACCTGCCGGTCGGCATTCTCGGCGCGATAGCGACCCTCATGCTGATGCCCAACTATTCGCTGCAGACGCGCCGCTTCGACTTCTCCGGCTTTCTGCTGCTGGCGGCGGGCATGGCGACGCTGACGCTGGCGCTCGACGGTCAGCACGGCTCCGGCGGCTCGCCGCTGGCGCTCGGTCTGCTGATCCTCGCCGGTGTCTTCTCGCTGCTGTTCTACCTGATGCATGCGCGCAACAACGATAACGCCCTGTTCAGCCTGAAGCTGTTCGATAACCGGACTTACTCCATCGGCCTGCTGGGCAGCCTGACCGGCCGCATCGGCAGCGGCATGCTGCCCTTTATGACGCCGCTGTTTCTGCAGCTCGGGCTGGGCTATAGCCCGTTTCACGCCGGGCTGATGATGATCCCGATGGTGCTGGGCAATATGGGCATGAAACGCATTGTGGTGCAGATTGTTAACCGCTTCGGCTACCGCAACGTGCTGGTTGGCTCCACGCTGGCGCTGGCGGTGGTGGTACTGCTGTTCCCGCTGGTGGCGCTGATGGGCTGGGTCTGGGCGCTGCCGGTGGTGCTGTTTTTACAGGGCATGGTTAACGCCATCCGCTTCTCGTCAATGAATACCCTGACGCTGAAAGAGCTGCCGGATAATCTCGCCTCAGGCGGCAATAGCCTGCTGTCGATGATCATGCAGCTGGCAATGAGCATCGGCGTCACCCTCGCCGGCCTGCTGCTGGGCGCCTTTGGCCACCATGCCGCGGCCGACAGCGAGATGGCGCATGAAACCTTTATCTATACCTGGCTTTGCGTAGCGCTGGTGATCGCGCTGCCCGCGCTGGTGTTCTGGCGCGTGCCGAAAGAATTCAGTAAAAATGCGGCGCTGGGCCGCGGGAGATCGTCGCGTTAATGGAGAGACTGCGTTTTGGCATCAGCGCAAAGCTGTTTTGCGCCATTTTTTCCACCTGCATGCTGGTGCTGATCACCATGCACTGGGGCGTGCGTCTCAGCTTCGAGCATGGTTTTATCGACTATATCAAGCGCGGCAACGAGCAACGGCTGACGCTGCTGAGCGAGGCGCTGGCGGATCAGTATCAGCAGCACGGCAACTGGGAGTTCTTGCGCAACAACAATCGGCTGATGTTCTCGATTCTGCGTTCGCTGGAGCAGAATCCCGACGCCAACAATCATCTGCCGCCGCACGGCTGGCGCACCCAGTTCTGGATTATCGATCAGCGCTATCGTGTGCTGGTCGGCCCGCATTCGCCGGTGCCGCAGGAAGGGATTCGCCGCGCCATCACCACCGACAGCGGCCACGTGGTCGGCTGGGTGATCGGCTCACCGCCGGAGCGTTTGACGCGCAGCGCTGACATCAATTTCGATCAGCAGCAGCGGCGCACCAGTTGGCTGATCGTCGGCCTGTCGACGCTGCTGGCGGCGGCGGTCACCTGGCTGATGGCGCGCGGCCTGCTGGCGCCGGTGAAACGGCTGGTGGCGGGGACACATCAGCTTGCAGCCGGGCACTTCACCAGCCGGGTGGCGGTCAGCAGCCAGGATGAGCTGGGGCGGCTGGCGCAGGATTTCAACCGTCTCGCCAGCTCGCTGGAGAAGAATGAAAGCATGCGCCGCGCCTTTATGGCCGATATCTCCCACGAGCTGCGCACGCCGCTGGCGATCCTGCGCGGCGAACTGGAGGCGATGCAGGATGGCGTGCGCAAGCTGACGCCGGAGGCGGTCAGTTCGCTGCTGATGGAGGTGGCGACCCTGACCAAGCTGGTGGATGATCTGCACCAGCTGTCGCTGTCGGACGAAGGGGCGCTCGCCTACCGCAAAAGTCCGACCGATCTGGCGGCGCTGCTGGAACTGACGGCCGGCAATTTCCGCGCCCGCTACGCCAGCCACGGCCTGACGCTGCGGTTGTCGCTGCCGGAGCAGGCACCTTTCTTCGGCGATCCCGACCGGCTGATCCAGCTGTTCACTAACCTGCTGGAGAACAGCCTGCGCTATACCGACCGCGACGGCACCGTGAGCCTGGCGCTGCACGCCACCGCGTCAGGCTGGCGTCTGCTGATTGACGACTCCGCGCCGGGCGTCGCGGACGCGCAGCGCGAGCAGATATTCGAACGCTTCTGGCGCTCCGAAGGCTCGCGCAACCGCGCCAGCGGCGGCTCGGGTCTGGGGCTGGCGATCTGCCGCAATATTGTCGAAGCGCATGGCGGCGCGATGTCTGCGGATCACTCTGATTTAGGTGGACTGCAAATCAGGGTAGAATTGCCGCACGATAAACTGTGAATAGCCAGCCATGAATGAATTTACCCCGCCGCTGATTCTGATTGTGGAAGATGAGCCGAAGATCGCTCAGCTGATGATTGATTACCTGCAGGCGGCCAACTATCGCACGCACCATCTGGCGCGCGGCGATGAGGCGATTGCCTTTATTCAGCAGACGCCGCCCGATTTGATGCTGCTGGATCTGATGCTACCCGGCCTCGATGGCCTGTCAGTCTGCCGCGAGCTGCGCCGCTTTTCCGATCTGCCGGTGATTATGGTCACCGCCAAAATCGAGGAGATCGACCGCCTGCTGGGGCTGGAGATCGGCGCCGATGACTATATCTGCAAACCGTTCAGCCCGCGCGAGGTGGTGGCGCGGGTGAAAACCATTCTGCGCCGCTGCCGCCGCACGCCGGAGGAGAGCGCGCCGCCTTCGCCGCTGGTGATTGACGAAGCGCGTTTTCAGGCGAGCTGGGACGGCAAAACGCTCGATCTCACCCCGGCAGAGTTTCGTTTGCTAAAAACGCTGGCGCAGGAGCCGGGCAAAGTCTTTTCGCGCGAACAGCTGCTTAACCATCTGTATGACGATTATCGCGTAGTAACCGACCGCACCATCGACAGCCATATTAAAAACCTGCGGCGCAAGCTGGAGGCGCTGGATGCCGATCAGCCTTTTATCCGCGCGGTATACGGGATAGGCTACCGCTGGGAAGCGGATCCGTGTCGTTTGATCTAGCGCAATTTACATCAGGGGTTCAGCGGCTTAGAATTCTTCACCTTTTAACGGGCCGTCAATTTTCCTGACGTCGCCCGTCCGCAATATCTGACCTGACATCAGACTGAGAACGCTATGTTTAAACCGGAACTCCTTTCCCCGGCCGGCACGCTGAAAAATATGCGTTACGCCTTCGCCTACGGCGCTGACGCCGTATACGCCGGTCAGCCACGCTACAGCCTGCGCGTGCGCAACAATGAATTCAATCATCAGAACCTGGCGCTTGGCATCCAGGAAGCGCATGCGCTGGGCAAAAAGTTTTATGTGGTGGTGAATATCGCGCCGCATAACGCCAAGCTGAAAACCTTTATTCGCGATCTGCAGCCGGTGATCGATATGCAGCCGGATGCGCTGATTATGTCTGACCCCGGCCTGATTATGATGGTGCGCGAGGCATTCCCGCAGATGCCAATCCACCTCTCGGTGCAGGCCAATGCGGTCAACTGGGCGACGGTGAAATTCTGGCAGCAGATGGGGCTGACGCGCGTGATCCTGTCGCGCGAGCTGTCGCTCGAGGAGATTGAAGAGATCCGTCAGCAGGTGCCGGAGATGGAGCTGGAGATTTTCGTCCACGGCGCGCTCTGTATGGCCTATTCCGGCCGCTGCCTGCTCTCCGGCTATATCAACAAGCGCGACCCTAACCAGGGCACCTGCACCAACGCCTGCCGCTGGGAATATAAGGTGCAGGAAGGCAAAGAGGATGAGATCGGCAATATTGTTCATCAGTATGAGCCGATTCCGGTGCAGGAGATCGCGCCAACGCTGGGCGCCGGCCAGCCGACCGATAAGGTGTTTATGATCGAAGAGGCGATGCGCCCCGGCGAATATATGACCGCCTTTGAAGATGAGCATGGCACCTACATCATGAACTCGAAAGATCTGCGCGCGGTGGCGCACGTCGAACGTTTAACCCGCATGGGCGTGCATTCACTGAAGATCGAAGGCCGCACCAAATCCTTTTATTACTGCGCGCGCACCGCGCAGGTCTACCGCCGCGCCATCGACGACGCCGCCGCCGGCAAACCCTTCGATCCGACGCTGCTGGCGACGCTGGAGGGGCTGGCGCACCGCGGCTATACCGAAGGCTTCCTGCGCCGCCACACCCACGACAGCTATCAGAATTACGACTACGGCTATTCGGTCTCCGATCGCCAGCAGTTTGTCGGTGAGTTTACCGGCGAACGGCGCGGTGAACTGGCGCAGGTGGAGGTAAAAAACAAATTCTCCCTCGGCGACAGCCTTGAGCTGATGACCCCGGCGGGTAATCTGCACTTCACCCTGACGGCGCTGGAGAATAATAAAGGCGAGCCGGTCGAGGTGGCGCCGGGCAACGGGCATATCGTCTGGCTGCCGGTGCCGGCGGATGTTGATATTCAGTTCGCCCTGCTGATGCGCAATCTGAACGGCACCACCACGCGCAACCCGCACGGCGAGCCGCAGCGCGCCGCGGCAAATTAATTTCCTGCCGTAACGGATTTTAGAATCCGATCACATTAGCCGGCGCGGTTTGCAGATAACATCGCGCTTGCTAAAACGAGCAAAAATAAACAGCAGTCTGTACCAGGAACCACCTCCTTCGCCCGCCCGGCTCCCCCGTGCGGGTTTTTCTTTGCGTACTGCTCTTAAAGCGCCACGCGCCCGCAGCGCTTTTCCCCGCTTCTGTGCTATAAACTCAGACATACTGCGTAATTTGCTGCCAAGGGAAATAGCATGGAAAAACAGGCTTTGACACTGGTGATCCTGAATGGAAAAGGCGCCGGCAATGAGGCGTTGCGCGAAGCGATCTACGCGCTGCGCGACGAAGGCTATCCAATAGCGGTGCGCGTCACCTGGGAACAGGGCGACAGCGAACGCTACCTGCAGGAAGCGGTGCAGCTTAATGCCGCCACGGTTGTGGCGGGCGGCGGCGACGGCACCATCAATGAACTGACGAACGCGCTGGTAAACATTCCGGCGGCGTCGCGGCCGGTGCTGGGCATTCTGCCGCTCGGCACCGCCAACGATTTCGCCACCAGCGCCGGGATTCCGGAAGAGCCGGAAGCGGCACTGCGGCTGGCAATCCTCGGCAAGCCGGTCAATATCGACGTGGCGCGCGTGAATCAGGATCGCTACTTTATCAATATGGCCACCGGCGGCTTCGGCACCCGCATCACCACCGAAACCCCGGAAAAGCTCAAGTCGGCGCTGGGTGGGGTCTCCTACTTTATTCACGGGCTGATGCGCATGGATACGCTGAAAGCGGATAGCTGCGCCATCAATGGCCCCCACTTCGCCTGGACCGGCGACGCGCTGGCGATCGGCATCGGTAACGGCCGTCAGGCGGGCGGCGGACAGCGCCTTTGCCCGCGCGCGCTGATCAACGACGGCCTGCTCGATTTAAGCATCGTCACCTCGCAGGAGCTGCTTTCCACGCTGCTGCACTCGATCACCAGCGATGAACAGAACCCGAATATCGTCTCCGCTACCCTGCCGTCGCTGACCATCACCTCGCCGAATGAGATGACCTTTAATCTCGACGGCGAGCCGCTCAACGGCACCGAGTTCCATATTGAAGTGGTGCCCGGCGCGCTCGCCTGCCGCCTGCCGCCGCAGTGCCCGCTGCTGGCCTGATCTTATGCTGTCCGTCTTTAAAGCCGCGCTTTAGGGACGGGCTTTTCCCCGTTTGCGCTGCTTTAGGGATGGGCCTCTTTCCCGTTTGCGCTCAGCCTCCCTCTGCTGTTGTGGTTAATTGAACCGTTAAAACCCGCGGCGCGCCTGTCGGAAAAATTGTAAAAACTCTGTGATCGCGATCGACCATTCGCGCTCGCTGACTTGTATGGTAGTACGTCGGCGCTTAGATTCCAGTCATCACTGTCGCAATCCAAAAGGTCAAAAAAATGAAGATTGTTAACGCCGAAGTATTTGTTACCTGCCCCGGCAGGAATTTTGTCACGCTTAAGATCACCACGGATCAAGGCCTCACCGGCATCGGCGACGCGACGCTTAACGGCCGCGAACTGCCGGTCGCTTCCTACCTGAAAGATCATCTCTGTCCGCAGCTGATCGGCCGGGACGCCCATCAGATCGAAGATATCTGGCAGTTCTTCTATAAAGGCGCCTACTGGCGACGCGGCCCGGTGACCATGTCCGCCATTTCCGCCGTCGATATGGCGTTGTGGGATATCAAAGCCAAGGCGGCCAATATGCCGCTTTACCAATTGCTGGGCGGCGCCTCGCGCAGCGGCGTGATGGTTTACTGCCATACTACCGGTCGCACTATCGACGAGGTGCTGGAGGACTATGCGCGCCATAAAGAGATGGGCTTTAAAGCGATCCGCGTGCAGTGCGGCGTGCCAGGCATGGAAACCACCTACGGTATGGCGAAAGGTAAAGGCCTGGCATATGAACCGGCCACCAAAGGCGACTGGCCCGAAGAGCAGCTCTGGTCGACGGAAAAATACCTCGATTTCACGCCGAAACTGTTTGAGGCGGTACGGGAGCGCTTCGGCTTCGGAGAACATCTGCTGCACGATATGCACCATCGCCTGACGCCGATTGAAGCCGCCCGCTTCGGCAAGCGCATTGAAGATTATCGCCTGTTCTGGATGGAAGATCCGACGCCGGCGGAGAATCAGGAGTGCTTCCGCCTGATCCGCCAGCATACCGTTACCCCCATCGCCGTCGGGGAAGTGTTCAACAGCATCTGGGACTGTAAACAGCTGATTGAAGAGCAACTGATCGACTATATCCGCACTACCATTACCCACGCCGGCGGCATTACCGGCATGCGCCGCATCGCCGATTTCGCCTCGCTCTATCAGGTACGCACCGGCTCGCACGGCCCCTCCGATCTGTCGCCAATCTGCATGGCGGCGGCGCTGCACTTCGACCTGTGGGTGCCGAACTTTGGCGTGCAGGAATATATGGGCTACTCCGAACAGATGCTGGAGGTCTTCCCGCACAGCTGGACCTTCGATAACGGCTATATGCATCCGGGCGACAAGCCGGGGCTCGGCATCGAATTCGACGAGAAACTGGCGGCGAAATATCCCTACGAACCGGCCTATCTGCCGGTAGCGCGCCTTGAAGACGGCACCCTGTGGAACTGGTAAGGAGAGGAGCATGAAAAGCGTTGTCATTGAACAGCCGGGCGAGCTAACGCTCCAGCAGCGTCCGCTGCCGGCGCCGGCACCGGGCGAGGTGCGGGTCAAGGTGCGTTACGCCAGTATCTGCGGCTCCGACGTCCATATCTGGCACGGCCATAACCCCTTCGCCCGCTACCCGCGCGTTATCGGCCATGAGTTTTTCGGCGTGATCGACGCCGTCGGCGCTGGCGTTGACGCCGGGCGCATCGGCGAGCGCGTGGCGGTCGATCCGGTGGTGAGCTGCGGCCACTGCTACCCTTGCTCGGTCGGCCGCCCCAACGTCTGCCGCGAGCTGCAGGTGATCGGCGTCCACCGTGACGGCGGCTTCAGCGAGTATGCCGTGGCGCCGGCCAGCAATGCGTATCGCGTGCCGGAAAGCATTCCCGATAAGCTTGCCAGCCTGATTGAACCTTTTACCATCGCCGCCAATATCAGCGCCTTTTTGCAGCCCACCGCGCAGGATGTGGCGTTGATCTACGGCGCCGGCCCGATGGGCCTGACGGCGATCCAGGTGTTGAAAGGGGTATACGGCGTGCATCAGGTGCTGGTGGTCGATCGCCTGCCGGAGCGGCTGGCGATGGCGCAACAAAGCGGCGCCGACGCGGTCTTTAATAACAGCGAGGTGCCGCTGGCGGCGCAGCTGGAGGGCATCCAGCCGACGCTGATTATCGACGCCGCCTGTCACCCTGCCATTCTGGCGGAGGCGGCGGCGATCGCCTCTCCGGCGGGGCGCATCGGCCTGCTGGGCTTCTCCGCCGAGCCCTGCACCCTGACGCAGCAGAGCCTGACCAGCAAGGAGCTGTCGCTGTTTACCTCGCGGCTGAACAGCCGCCGTTTCCCGCAGGTAATCGAATGGATCGAGCGCGGCGCTATCCAGCCGGAGAAGCTGGTTACGCACTATTTCCCGCTGGCTCAGGTTGAGCAGGCGATGACGCTGTTCGAAAAAGATCCGCGTACCTGTTGCAAAGTGATTTTGTCCGTTGAATAAGCCAGGGCGGGGCGGCCCTATCGCCCCCTATTAATTATTATAATTATCAAACGATTACGGAGTTACCATGTTCAAGAACTTGCGCTGGACCATCGTACTTCTGCTGTTTCTGGTTTACATGATCAACTACCTCGATCGTGTCGCCCTCTCCCTGACGGTGCCGATGATCGAAAAAGATCTGATGCTGAACGCCGAACAATTCGGCATGATTTTCGGCAGCTTCTTTTTCGGTTACGCGCTGTTTAACTTTATCGGCGGCCTCGCGACCGATAAATATGGCCCGACGCTGGTGCTGGGCCTCGCCGTCGGCATGTGGTCGCTGTTCTGCGGCCTGACCGCCATCGCTACCGGCTTCTGGTCAATGCTGATCCTGCGCGTGCTGTTCGGCATGGCAGAAGGCCCGATCTGCGCCTCGGCCAATAAGGCGATCAACGGCTGGTTCCCGAAAAAACAGGCGGCGACCGCTATGGGCTTTCTTAGCGCCGGCTCGCCGCTCGGCGGCGCGGTGGCCGGCCCGATTATCGGCTATCTGGCGCTGGCGTTCGGCTGGCGTCCGGCGTTCGTGATCATCTGCTCGATCGGCATCGTCTGGATGGTGGTCTGGTTCTTTATCGCCGCCGATAACCCGGCGCGCAGTAAACGCGTCTCCGCTGACGAGCGCGCGCTGATCGAAAAACTGAAAGAGGCGCAGCCGGGCGAAGAAGCGGACCTGACGCAGGCCGCGCACGGCCTGGGCTACTATCTGCGTCAGCCGATTATCCTGGTCACCGCCTTCGCCTTCTTCTGCTACAACTATATTCTCTTCTTCTTCCTCAGCTGGTTCCCGGCCTATCTGGTGCAGGCACATGGCCTGGATATCAAATCGATGAGCATGACCACCATGATCCCGTGGATTGTCGGCTTCGTCGGGCTGGCGCTCGGCGGCTGGATCTCCGATAAAATCTTCAACATCACCGGCCGCCTGCTGCTGTCGCGAAAAATTGTGCTGGTGGTCGCGTTACTGGCCGCCGCTCTTTGTGTCGCGCTGGCCGGTACGGTAGAAGGGGTAACCTCAGCGGTGCTGCTGATGTCGATCTCGATCTTCTTCCTCTATATCACCGGGGCGATCTACTGGGCGATTATTCAGGACGTGGTGCATAAGAGCCGCGTAGGTGGGATCAGCGGCTTTATTCATCTGGTAGGCAGCGTGTCAGGCATCATCGGTCCGATTGTCACCGGCTTTATCGTGCAGCATACCGGCAAGTTCGACAGCGCCTTTGTGCTGGCCGGCGTGGTAGCGGCGCTGGGCGCCTTCCTGGTGCTGTTCGTGATAAAAAGCCCGAAAGCCAGCGGCAAACCCGTTTCAGTGTAATTTCCCGGCGCGCTGCGGCGCGCCTTTTACGTTAAGTGAGAAGGATTTTCTTATGCTATCCGTCGAGACACTGGCCAGTGCTGTCCATCTTCCCGATTACCCGCGCGAACAGCTGCGTCCACGCATGCTGCATATCGGCTTCGGCGCCTTTCATCGCGCCCATCAGGCGGTATGCGCCGATCGCCTGGCGCGCGAACAGCAGAGCGACTGGGGCTATATCGAGTGCGGAATTAACCCGCACAGCAGCAGCCGCCTGCTTGACGATCTACGCGGGCAGGATCATCTCTACAGCGTCACTGAGATGACGGACGGTGGCGAAACCACGCGCGTCATCGGCGTGATCTGCGCCACGGCGGATGCACGTACCGACGGCATCGAGGCGGTCATCGAGGCGATGAGCCAGCCGCAGATCGCCATCGTCTCAATGACCGTGACCGAAAAAGGCTACTGCCATCACCCCGCCAGCGGCCAGCTCAATCTGGAGCATCCTTTAATTCAGCACGACCTTGCGCATCCCGAGGCGCCGCAGTCACTGCCGGGCGTGATCCTTGCCGCCGTCAAACGCCGCCGCGAGCGCGGGCTGCCCCCTTTCAGCGTAATGTCCTGCGATAATATGCCGGAAAACGGCCAGGTAACGCGCCGGGTGGTAGTGCAACTGGCGGAGCAGCAGGACATCGGGCTGGCGGACTACATTCGCCAGCATCTGACCTTCCCTTCAACCATGGTCGATCGCATTGTACCGGCGATGACGCCGGAGGCGCTGGAGACGCTGGGTGAAAAGCTCGGCTGCTTTGATCCGGTCGCGGTGCAGTGCGAGCCGTTTTTCCAGTGGGTGATTGAGGATAATTTCGTCAACGGCCGTCCGGCATGGGAGCGGGCAGGCGCGGAGTTGGTACAGGACGTGGTACCTTTCGAAGAGATGAAGCTGCGCATGCTCAACGGCAGCCACTCGTTTCTCGCTTATCTTGGCTATCTGGCGGGCTATCAGCATATCAGCGACTGTATGGGCGATGAGTATTTCCTGCGCGCCGCGCGCACGCTGATGCTGGAGGAGCAGGCGCCAACCCTCAACACGCCGCATGTCGATTTAACCGCTTATGCGGATTCGCTGATCGCGCGTTACCAGAACCGCGCCATCAAACACCGCACCGGGCAGATTGCCTCCGACGGCACGCAAAAGCTGCCGCAGCGCTGGCTGGCGAGCATTCGCTGGCATCTGGCGCATAACAGCCGTTTCGATCTGCTGGCGTTAGGGGTGGCGGGCTGGATACGCTACGTCGGCGGCGTCGATGAACAGGGCGCGGCCATTACCCTCAACGATCCGCTGAAAGAGACGCTGGCGCAGCGGGTGAGCGACAGCGCCGACGGCGAAGCGCGCATTGCCGCCCTGCTCTCGCTGCAAAAAGTGTTCGGTGACGATCTGCCTGCCAACCCGCAGTTCAGCGCGCGCGTGCTGCACTTTTACCAGCTGCTGCTGCAGCTCGGCGCGAAAGAGACGGTGAAACGGGTCATAACAAGCTATTGATTATTCCTGTAATAAAGCGCTGGCGTGGGGCTGACGGGCTGTTTAGACTGAAAGCTTTCGCGTCCAGCCCGTTCAGGAAAAGATGTCGCATGTCGATACCCTACACCATCACCACCAGCGAACCGGTTAATCAACAGATCTACCGCTTCTTACGCCGCGAGATCGTCGCCTGCGTTATCCCGCCCGGTTCGCTGCTGTCAGAAAAAGAAGTTTCCTGCCGCTTTAACGTCTCACGCCAGCCGGTACGCGAAGCCTTTATCAAGCTGGCGGAAGCCGGGCTGGTGCAGATCCTGCCGCAGCGCGGCACCTTTGTGCGCAAAATCTCCGCCCGACGGGTGGCCGACGGCCGCTTTATCCGCGAAGCGGTGGAAATTGCCGTGGTGCGCCGTGCCGCCGCCGAGGCGACGCCCGCTGCCCTGATGGCGCTGGAGCATAATCTGCAGCTGCAGAAGATGGCGGCTCAGCGGCATGACGCGCAGGCGTTCTTACAGCTGGACGATGAGTTTCATCGGCTGATAGCGCAAAGCATCGACTGCGAACTGGCGTGGGAGACAGTGGAGAACATCAAGGCCGCCATGGATCGGGTGCGCTTTCTGACGCTCAGCAAGGTATCGCCGCCGGAGAGCCTGATCGACCAGCATGAAGAGATCCTCAACACCCTGCGCAATAACGATCCTGACGGCGCGGAGAAGGCGATGCGCCGCCACCTGCAGGAGATGATTTTCTCCATCACCCCGATCGCCGAGCAGAACAGCGACTGGTTTGAGCAGGCGTGAAGATAACGGGGCCGCCGGCCGGCGCCCCAATCCCCGTTAACCTGGCGCCCCAAAATCCCCGTTAATCCGTTAATCCGTTAATCCGGCAACCCGACAACCCGGCAACCCGGCAACCCGGCAACCCGGCAACCCGGCAACCCGGCAACCCGGCAACCCGGCAACCCGGCAACCCGGCAACCCGGCAACCCGGCAACCCGGCAACCCGGCAACCCGGCAACCCGGCAACCCGGCAACCCGGCAACCCGGCAACCCGGCAACCCGGCGCAGCCTCTCCCCTTTTAGCCGCTCACGCAAATACTGCCGCCATTTTTATAAGCCGGCACGGATAAAAGAAGCGTTTCGCCTACCACCAGCGATAAAAATGATGCACCGGCCCGATGCCTTTCCCCACTTCCAGCGTATCCGCCTGCGCCAGCGCGCCCTGCAGCCAGCCTTTGGCCGCTGCGATAGTGCTTTCCCAGTCGGCATGGCGCGGACGCAGCGCGGCAAGCGCCGAGGAAAGCGTGCAGCCGGTGCCGTGAGTATGGCGCGTGGCGATGCGCGGCGCGGTAAAGCGCCGCTCGCCCTGGCGGGTAAACAGCCAGTCAGGGCTTTCGGCATCACTGAGATGCCCCCCTTAATCAACACCGCCTCGCAGCCCAGCGCCAGCAGCGCTCTGCCCTGTTGCTTCATCTCCAGCTCATCGCAGGCGTGCGCGGTCTCCAGCAGCGCCGCCGCCTCCGGCAGATTGGGCGTAATCAGCGAGACCTGCGGCAGCAGGCGGTCGCGCAGCGTGGAGACCGCCTGCGGCGACAGCAGCGCGTCGCCGCTTTTCGCCAGCATCACCGTATCTAACACCACCCAGGGCACCGGAGTGCGGCGAAGCCTTTCCGCTACCGCCTCGACAATATCGCACTCCGCCAGCATGCCGATTTTTACACTGTCGATACGCACGTCACTCAATACCGAATCGAGCTGCGCAGCGACAAAATCGGGTTCGATGCGATAAACCGACTGTACGCCGCAGGTGTTCTGCGCCACCAGTGCGGTAATCACGCTGGTGCCGTATGCGCCAAGCGCGGAAAAGGTTTTTAAATCGGCCTGAATACCCGCTCCGCCGCTGGGATCGGTGCCGGCGATGGTTAATGCGTTGATCCTCATGCCAGCGCCTCCGCGTTCAGGTTCCAGAGCGCGTCGAGAAAGGCCGGAATAAAACTGCCCGGCCCCTGCGCGCGCGCCGCCGCCTGCTCGCCCGCGCAGGCCATAACCCGGCAGGCGCTGGCGATATGCTGCAGCCGGTCGCCCGGCAGCGCGGCGAAACCCGCCGCCACCGCCGATAGCGCACAGCCGGTGCCGACCACCCGCGTCATCAACGGCGAGCCGCCCGGTACCCTCAGCGTGCGTTCGCCATCGGTAACATAATCCGTCTCGCCGGTGACCGCGACAATGGTTGCACAACGCTGCCCCAGCCGCTGCGCGGCGGCAAGCGCCTGCTCCGCCTGGTGCTGCGTATCGACGCCGCGTCCGCCGCCCTGCCTGTTGGACAGCGCAAGAATTTCTGAGGCGTTACCGCGTATCAGGGCGGGTTTCAGCGCCAGCAGCTGCTGGCAAAAATTCGTGCGCAGCCGCAACGTGCCGACCGCCACCGGATCGAGCGTCCAGGGCGTGGTGGCGTCGTTGGCCGCCTGCACCGCCGCCAGCATCGCCCCGGCCCGCGGCGGGGTTAAAGTGCCGACGTTAATCAGCAGCGCATCGGCGATGGCGCTGAACTGCGCCGCTTCTTCCGCGTCGATCACCATCGCCGGCGAGGCGTGCAGCGCCAGCAATACATTGGCGGTAAAAGAGTGGACGACATCATTGGTCATACAGTGAACCAGCGGCGCGCGCTGGCGGAACAGAGAGAGGGAGCGCGCGACAAACGCGGCGTCAGGCAGGTCAGGCTGTTTCATAAGGCTCCTGGCCGGCGCTCAAGAAGGCAATGCCGGACAGGCATCTGACTTCCCTACGCTGGCATTATCCAGATCAGGTAATACGGGTATTTCTCAGCCCATCAGTGATGGGGCACCCCGAGTCATGAAGATTGAATCTCTATACTTTTTGCCAGCTTAGGGGAAGTTGCTTGCTGCTGCAAGCCCGCCCTTCCGGTTATCGCTTCTTCACGCTGTACCCCATCTTGTACCTCAGTGTGTACCCCCCCCAGAAACGAAAAAAAGGAGCCGCTAAGCTCCTTTGTGATATAAAACATGGCCTCATGGATTCCGAGATTCAGTTTTGCGTTCTGTTTTTCTACGTCGTTCAAAGGTGCGGATTACATCCCAGATAAATAGGAACATAAGATACCAGTAAAGTGCGGCAATCATACGCGAGTGTACTGGTTCCAGTAGGTTGTGACTGTCCTCAGAAACACCACCATTGCTTCCGTAGCCGCTGTCTGAGTTAGCCCTTGCGCTGGATGTTCGAGTGCTGCCAAGAGAGTTTCTTTCCCCCTTCCAACGTCATAAATTGGAATATGGTCAATGCCAAGTTTTACCAAATATTTTATCAGTATGTTCTCCTTATAAGACTACACCGACACAACGGCAGAATGCGGCTTCGCCTTGTCTCAAAAGGTTGGTCTTTTATTTTGGGACAGCTATTATTTTGATACCAACTTTTCAGAGTTAGAGAACATCATGACAACTGTGATCGGATATGTGCGAGTTTCCACCAGCGACCAGAACGTTGAAAACCAGAAGCAGCAGATAACCGAAGCTGGATATAGTGTTAACCGCTGGTTCAGTGATGAAGCCGTGAGTGGTGCAGTTAAGGCATCAGAACGCCCAGGGTTCGGTGAGTTACTCAGCTATGTACGAGAAGGCGATACGCTGATTGTGATTGCTATAGACCGCCTGGGACGTAACACCATTGATGTACTTTCCACAGTTGAAATGTTGCAAACGAAGGGCGTGAAGATTGTCAGCTTGCGAGAAGGATTTGACCTATCAACACCAGTTGGCAAAGCAATGCTTACCATGATGGCAGGACTTGCCAGCCTGGAAAAAGACCTGATAGCAGAGCGCAGAACGGCAGGTATCAAGCGTGCTCAGTCTGAAGGAAAACATTGCGGCAGACCGATTAAAGCAACCGCTGAACAGGTGAGAGAGTTATTAGATCAAGGTTGCTCTCCTGCAATGGTTCAAGATAGGCTGGCTATCAGCAAAGCCACCTTCTACCGACTAAAGACCTTCTGACCCATCTTACTGATATTTGAGGATTCTGCCAGTTACAAGCGGGAGCCTTCGATCAGGTTGTTAAGCGGCTTCAGCAAGCGTGATAGACTATATGCATTAAGAAATATATACGCGCATTAAACGCTTACTTGATCACGTACGTGCGTTGAAATGAATATAAAGGGGCAGTTTGCCCCCTATTCTTTAGGGTAAGAAAGTTCAGCGGTGACTAAATGTGATTCTGACTTATCAGATTGGACGTCATACGCGAAGTTATACCGCTCCCCAGACGTAAACTTAAATCCAAATACAGGAAGACACTCCCCTTCGGTACATAAACAGGCTTGTCATCGAAAATCTTGTGAAGAGAGTCGCTATTATCGCTTTTGATTTGAATAGCAGTGATCCGTTCCTGCGGCTCCAGTGGTGACAACACACAAACTTGATTATCTTTGATCAATGCCGTTGTAGATTCTCGATCTACCATTCGATCACCTGGCCCAGGGCATCCCGTTAAGAGGAATACAACACCCAGCAACATTTTGTTTTTCATGTTTAACGCCCCTTCCCTGTTACGATTTTCTGGTAAAGCGAAGGGACATCCTGCAACAAATCTACGCCCCTGTACATCCCCATGCGCCCTGGTCTCTGATAGTAAGACCACTTACTGATCCCATAAACCAGCAGTAACCAGTAATCAGCTAAAACAGAGGCTTGCTGTTCAAGAGAGTAATCAGTGAGCTTTTCTTTATCCAGCCTGTAGGTATATTCAGCAGCCCAGCTAAAAGCTCCCCGCATTCTCACCCATTGCCCGTGTTGGTGTTGCCAGACATGCCCCAGCTCATGGATGAAAACATATTTATCTTCGATGAAAACCGAGTTTGCGGAAAAATCTTCCCTGTACATCGACTTTCTGTACCATAACTCCCCGTTTGGAGTCATTGCGTAGTTCTGTTTTTGTAGTCCGAATGGTAAATAGCTGTCGCAATGAATCCAGACACGGCTATACACTATCGAATCACCGAACACCCTACGAGCCATTGCTATCTCGCCTAAAGTCATCCGGCGTAATGTTCCTTCTTCTGCCTGTGCGCTCATAAACCGTCCTCCTTGTATGATTTATCTAAATCGTAAAATCATAAGTCGAAATAGTCTATATACGAACATTAGCCATTCATCAAATGCAGTGACGGTGAAAGCGTTACTCCCCATTGGTACTATCCCCGTCCTCTTGTAGCATGGACTCGATAAACTCCCGTTGCTCATGTGTGAGTTCAAGCTCATCCAGCAAGCGATCTAACCCGTCTTTGGGTGATTCCTCTTGAATCTGTCTGTTCCCGATAGCCATGCTCACCCTTGAGTTATTAGGATTAATCGCAGAGTATCCAAGGAGCATAAAATGCACAACTAACAGATTTTGGACAATAGAAGTCATAAAGCCCCGTTAGTTGTTAGCAACAAGCGTAATTACTTCATAAGGATATGTCAGACAATGAAGTTTATCAGGATGACTGTACCCAAGGGGAGCGAGGCCAAGCTGCTGGCATAACTTGCATATCGCAGGTACATGGGTACGGATGATCGCAGCGATTACCACTCTTAACCTGTTTATGTGGCTCATAACGCCATAAATCAGGCTTAAATGCGTTTCATCAACGATGATGGATTTATAGTTAGTTAAGTTTCATCCATATTTGCGAAGGTTGCAGTTATTACAAATCCAATAAAGACCTAACTTTTGAGAATTTCGATGTACCATATGTGTTTTTAACTGATTCACTTCATAGCATTTTGGGCAAAACGCAATTTTATCGCCCTCTTTCCAATACAATCCCTCCTTGAAAATAAATGTCGATTTATCTTTCAACTGGTCTTCAAGCTGCTTATTTTTCTGTTCAGCGTCGAAAAGTAGCGTTTGTGTTGTTATCGCTTCGATCTTGGCGTTAGCAAGTTCGACCATTAGATTGGCTAACTCAAGTTTGAGCGTAGCCTTGTCCAGTTCATCACTATTATTTGCCAGCTTCTGAGTGATGCTTACCGCTTTATCAAGAATCCCTATGGCCGCCGCCGTGCTTGCTAATACACCTGCCATAACATCTCCTACCTATGTATCGAGTTGAAGTATATGTTACTGCCGATTTATAGTGTGTACCCAAGGTTTTTTTCATTGAAAAAGCCTCTTCCATCAGCAGTATCGTTAGTAATTCTTATTCTGAAATCTTTAAATGATGCTCCTTGGTTTATCTTCAACCAGACATTGCTGTGACCTGAAAACCTTTGAATCTTCCACAACTCACCAAAATAGAATGATGACTCTGTGCTACCCTCTTCTATGTCATTAACTTCTTTTAACGAGTCACACAATCTATAACGCTTAGCTCTACTATCCTCACCAACAAGGTAGATCTCTCGATAATAATTGTGATCAAAATTAACGCATAGGGACTGTACACTTGTTACTTGACTGGGAACTTTGAAAGACTCGCCATTATGGCGTGAAATAGGCAATGAAACCCCATTCGATTAACTTAGAATAGATGACTACCTGCCTTGTAGCGTTCTCAGTTTTCCCCTGCCCGCCTTCAGCAATCAGGAAATAGTAACGCTGGCTATCTTCGTCGAATTTAATCTGTGACTTCTCCAGCTTTCCTATCTCGCATCTTCTCGCTCCCGTGTATGCCAATAACAACGTGATCCATTTTTGCCAGTTGTCGGGCTGCTCAAGCGCCCACCCTACAAACTTTTTCATCTCCGCAGTGCTGTAAGCACCAAATCTCGCTTTTGAAGGTGCAGCCACTACGCCATCAGTTGGCGATTTCTGCAAAACGTCTTTGCTTTCAGTTAGAAACGTTTTGAACAGTAATTTGTAGATTTTGAGATGCTTATGGATAGCTTCAATCCCCACCAGATCATCTGGTGGCACTTCATCACATTCAATCAGCTGCTGCACTGTCATTGACCGGTAAGGCTGCACAACTCGCTTAGGGAGGTTCTCAACAACTTCCATCACTTGTTTAATGTCCTGCTTGGTGATAGCCGCGACATTAGTTTCTCCACCCAAGACAGTTAGCAACACTTCCATGTAGCGCTCATTTGCCATTGAGATCGATTTCGTCCAGTTTCGCCCCTTTTCGTCTTTGTACATCGCCCATGCATCCGAGAGGGTTAGCGCTTTTTCCGGTTCGGCTGGCGGTTGAGATTCCACGATTTCAACAGGAGAAGCTATCTGCTGATAGGGCAAAAGTGGATTTCTCACAGCCTTGCGTTCTGACGCAATCAGATTAGACAAAAATGATTCGAACACGAGGAGCGGCGTAGCTAATGATTTAACAAAAGGTATGTGTGGCGTAACGCCAATCATCAAAGCAGATGCTTCGCGATAGCTGTCAGTGAGAAGAGATTTCTTATACATCCTGCCATTTGAAAGCCGAATTTGCAGGTAGTAGTTGCCGTTTCGCTGAAACGTGTATGGAAGAGTTCTGTACCCCATGAATACATCCTTTTTGTACCTCAAGTGCATTACGCACCGACAAAAAGAGAATCAGTTTCATGATAAGTAGGCCAAGTTTTGGCCCCTACGCTGGCATTATCCAGATCAGGTAATACGGGTATTTCTCAGCCTTCACAAAGAAGGGCACCCCGAGTCATTTAAATCAATTTTCAGGATTAGCCGCTCGCTAATCCTGGTCAGGATAATGCCAGCGAGAAGCCAGGCGCACAAGTCTCAACCCTGACATAGGCCCTGTGGCGACGCCACCGGCGGCCCGTCAGGCTGGCGGTGATCTTTTCATTGGGAAAGCCAGGCGCTAATCCGCCTGGCCCGTTAAACCGCGTTCGCCTTAGCGCGCCAGTCCTACCGCTTCGCCCAGCTGCCAGACCGCCATCGCGTAATGGTTACTGTGGTTATAGCGGGTGATGACATAGAAGTTAGGCAGCCCGTACCAGTACTGATAAGACTTGCCCATATCAAAGCGCAGCAGGCTGACCTGCGGATTACCGTTGATGGTCGCCTGAGGACGCAGTCCCGCTGCCGCCAGGCTGGCAAGGCTGTAACGGGTTTTAAAGCCGGTTTCCAGGCCGGGTGCCTGCCCGCTCGCCGGCACGGCGACCGTTTCGCCCGCCTGCCAGCCGTGCTGTTTGAAGTAGTTCGCCACGCTGCCGATGGCATCGACCGGATCCCAAAGGTTGGTATGGCCGTCGCCGTTGAAATCCACCGCATAGAGTTTTTCCGACGAAGGCATAAACTGGCCATACCCCATCGCGCCGGCATAGGAGCCGCGCAATTCCAGCGGGTCATCGCGCTCTTTACGCGCCATCAGCAGAAAAGTTTCCAGCTCACTGGTGAAGTATTCCGCGCGTCGCGGATAGGCGAACGAGAGCGTCGCCAGCGCATCGATAATGCGGGTTTTGCCCATCACGCGGCCCCAGCGGGTCTCCACGCCGATAATGCCGACAATGATTTCCGGCGGTACGCCATATTCGCGCTGCGCGCGCTGCAGCGCATCCTGATACTGGTTCCAGAACGCCACGCCTTTCTGCACGTTGTCCGGCGTAATGAACTTATTGCGATAGCGGATCCAGGCGCCATTAGGGCCAGTCGGTCCCTGATAGCTGGGTGTCGGCGCCTGGCGATCCATCAGCCGCAGCACCCAGTCGAGGCGTTTGGTCTGCGCCAGCACGCTCTGCAGCTGCTGACGGTTGAAGCCATGCTCCTGCACCATTTTGTCGATAAAGCGCTCCGCCGCCGGGTTGCCGGAGAAATCGCCGTTCAGCGGCTGGATTTCATGGCTGGGCTTGAGCAAAAAACCGCCGTCGCCGAGGAACGGGTTGCCGGTTTGCGCAGGCGGTGGGGAGGAAGGCTTGCTGCTACAGGCAGCCAGTAACACAATCAGCGGTAAGAGGATGCCAGGATGACGCATTGAAAGTCCATATATTCAGCGATGAAAAAGAATAATGGTAAGCGTGGATCTGCGCCAGGTAAAAGAAAATTCCTGGTTTACGAAAAATATTTTTTAGCCGCTTGCAGCGGCGTCTCAACGCCGCCGAATAAGGCGCGAGTTTTACCGTCGGGCGGGCACTGTACGGTTTTTTACTGCGGCTTTTGCCGGAACAGCGTCCACTCTTCGATACGTTCGCCCTGGGGAAACTGGCAGTAGCCGATTTCGCCGTTCGGAGCGGCATCGATTTCCACTTTTCCGCCCTGCTGCACGCAATAAACGGAAGCGGGATTGGGCATGCCGATCTTCTGCGCAGGCGCCTGGCGAGAAGGACCGCCGCTGCAGCCAGCCAGCATGGCCGCCGCGAAAAACATCAGGCTCTTTTTCATCTTGCTTGCTCGTTGCTCAGGCCCGCGCCGCCGGATACCAGCGGCGCGGCACAATGATTACTGTTTTATCGCATCGCTGATAGCGGGATCCGCCTGCCAGAGACGATATTTCACTTCTACATCCGCAGGCGTATAAATCACGATCGGCAGTTTGCTGTTGTAGCGCTGCAGGCCCTGCGGAAGATGCGCGGCGACAAATTCACGCCGGGTGCGCTTATCGGGGCACATCATCTGCGTGGAAGCGGGCGGCGACAGGCGCTTCACCACCAGATAGTCATATCCCCACCCTTCCAGCGTGCGCTGCTCGGTTTCCGCGCCCAGCATCACCCGGTTGCAGTCCCTTTCCAGCGTTTTGCCTATCAGCAGCTCGACTTTATAGCGATCTTCGTGCTGCTGCGGCGGCAGATAGATCACCTGCCGGACCTGCCCTTTCTCCGCTGCCGGGTAGGGCGCCACGCTTTCCAGGCTGGCGTGGGAAGATTGGGCCGGCGTCGTTCCGGCATACGCCGAGGCGGCGATAAATAACGCGCTAAGCGCGATAGCAATTTTTTTCATCTTTATTCCAGAGTTTTTCCAACTTAATAAACCATGCTGAAACAGGATAACCCTATTTAACGCTGAAGATAACCCATAATGTCGGATAAAAAAGCGCAAGCGCCATTCAGGCGGATTCCAAAGCGGGATCACGCTTATCGCCGCTAAGGTGGGGATAAAGCGCGATCTGCATCACAAAACCCTCGTCAGCAGCAGGAATATCCATCTCTATGGACCATTTAACATCACGCCCGCCCCGGAGAATTCTGTATGTTGCCGTATGATGCAGCATTCTAATCCGGAGCCGTAAAATGTCTTATGTAAACAATAGTTTAGATATTGCCGATACGCACAGACGCAAGGTGCGTCGTATGAATCTGTTTATCTCCTTTTCCGCCGCGCTGGCGGGCCTGCTGTTTGGGCTGGATATCGGCGTGATTTCAGGCGCGCTGCCCTTTATTACCCACCACTTTTCGCTTACCAGCCATCAACAGGAGTGGGTGGTAAGCAGCATGATGCTCGGCGCGGCGCTGGGCGCGCTGTGTAACGGCTGGGTCTCCTCGCGTCTGGGACGCAAATATAGCCTGATGGCCGGCGCGGTTTTGTTTATTCTCGGATCGCTCGGCTCCGCCTTCGCTAACAGCCTTGAACTGCTGCTGGCGGCGCGCGTGGTGCTGGGCGTCGCCGTGGGCATCGCTTCTTATACCGCCCCGCTCTACCTCTCTGAAATGGCCAGCGAGAATATTCGCGGCAGGATGATCAGCATGTATCAGCTGATGATCACCTTCGGCATTCTGCTGGCCTTTCTCTCCGATACTGCGCTGAGCTACAGCGGCAACTGGCGCGCAATGCTGGGCGTGCTGGCGTTGCCGGCGGTGGTACTGTTCGCAATGGTGATTTTCCTGCCCAACAGCCCGCGCTGGCTGGCGGCGAAAGGACAGCATATCGAAGCGGAAGAAGTGCTGCGCATGCTGCGCGATACCTCGGAAAAAGCGCGCGCCGAACTGAACGAGATCCGCCAAAGCCTGCAGATGAAACAGGGTGGCTGGACGCTGTTCCGCCGCAACGGCAATGTACGCCGCGCGGTATTTCTCGGCATGCTACTGCAGGCGATGCAGCAGTTCACCGGGATGAACATCATCATGTACTACGCGCCGCAGATTTTTAAAATGGCGGGCTTCAGCAATACCCAACAGCAGATGATGGCGACGGTGGTGGTCGGCCTGACCTTTATGCTGGCGACGTTGATTGCGGTCTTTACCGTGGATAAAGCGGGCCGCAAGCCGGTGCTGAAAATTGGCTTTACGGTGATGGCGTTCGCCACGCTGGTGTTGGGCTACTGCCTGATGCAGGCGGGCCGCGGCGAAATCTCTACCGGGCTTTCCTGGCTTTCGGTTGGCATGACAATGATGTGTATTGCCGGTTACGCCATGAGCGCCGCGCCGGTGGTTTGGATCCTCTGTTCGGAAATTCAGCCGCTGAAATGCCGCGACTTCGGCGTTACCTGTTCGACTACCACCAACTGGATCGCCAATATGATTATCGGCGCCACCTTCCTGACGCTGCTGGACACCATCGGCGCAGCGGGCACTTTCTGGCTCTATACCGGTTTTAACCTGGCGTTTGTGGTCATTACCTTCTGGCTGATACCGGAAACCAAAAACGTGACGCTGGAGCATATCGAGAAAAACCTGATGTCGGGCAAGAAGCTGCGTGACCTGGGGCAGTAATCCCGTGCGCTTCCTTAGCGACAAATAAGGAAGCGCGCATTTTTCCTGCCGGCCCGCATAGCTAATGGCGTTATCCCTGTTTCGCTGATCGCTCTCTCCTTTTACAGTATGTTGTAACTATAAATGGCAATTTCGGCTGGCTGCAGCGAGCGGTTGCGGCGGATAACTGCGATCTGCTACTACCGGCACGGCCTGTTACAGCGGCATCGCCTGCCTGTTTATCCAACCGTGAGGGCCTGCTTACCTGCCTGCACGCTTATCTGCTCCCTGCCCATCGCTTATCTACCTATCTGCTTACCTACCCATCTGCTTACCTACCCATCGCTTACCTACCCATCTGCTTACCTGCCCATCTGCTTACCTACCCATCGCTTACCTACCCATCTGCTTACCTGCCCATCTGCTTACCTGCCCATCTGCTTACCTGCCCCTGGCCCTCGCAGATTCCCTGCCGTTGCCCGGCCGTCAGCCGTTTTCACCTGCCCGCCGCATAATGCCGGCAGCGTCACGCTTATGCTTTTCATCGGCCCTAAACCCCCGCTTTTTTGATACCGCACAATCCTGATTTAACCATTTAGAGGTATACAGAACTGCTTTTTAACGGGCACGACAGCCCGTTCAATAATAACGATAACCAGGAGGTTACATGGCGAGGAAAAGGCGCCTTTTCGGCATCTCATGGCTGAAAGGCTGGCCGGTGCTGGGGGTGATTTTACTGGGGGCGATGGCGGGCGTGGCGCTGTTCGCCGGCGGCGTCACCCTGATGCATAAAACCAGCGACAGCGAATTCTGCGTGTCATGCCACAGCATGCAACGCCCGCTGGCGGAATATCAGGGCAGCATCCACTTTCAGAACCCGGCCGGCATCCGCGCGGAGTGCGCCGATTGCCACGTGCCGCCGCAGCCGGTCGATTACCTGCTGACCAAAGCGGGCGCGCTAAAAGATGTGGTCGGCGAGATCGGCGGCAAAATCAACAGCGAAGAGAAATATAACGCCCACAAACTGGAGATGGCGGAATCGGTGTGGAAAACCATGAAAGCCAACGATTCCGCCACCTGCCGCAGCTGCCATAGCTTTGACGCGATGGATACGCTGGCGCAGCGCCCTGAAGCGCGCCAGGCGCATCCCGTGGCGATGCGCGACGGACAAAACTGCATCGATTGCCACCGCGGCGTGGCGCATATCCTGCCGGATATGAGCGACAGCAACGCCAGCGGCGCAGCGCAGCTGCTGGCGGCGGCAGCCCATACATCGGACAAGGCGACCCGGCTCTACGCCGTCGCCACGCAGCCTTTCCGGCTGGCGCCGGAAAGTGCTGCACCTGACGGCACGCTGTTTCCCTCTACCGAAATCACCGTGCTGCGGCGCGACGGCGAACAGTTACAGGCGCGGCTGGACGGCTGGCGTCAGCAGGATGTGCCGGGCGCCATCTATGCCGCGCCCGGCAAACGCATTATGAGCGCGGTACTGGATGACGCGGCGGCAAAACAGGTGGTCGTCAACGGTGGGCAAACCGATGGCGAAACCGGCCAGCGCTGGGATCGGGTGTCGCTGACGCTCTGGCTGCCGACCCGCATCTTAATCGACGATCGGCAGAAAATCTGGCAGTACGCCGCTGGCCTGATGTCCGCCAACTGCACCGGCTGTCACGGTCTGACCGCGCTGGATCACTTCACCGCCAATCAATGGATCGGCGTGATGAAAGGTATGGCGCCGCGCACCTCGCTGAACGAAGAGCAACTGCGCCTGCTGACGCAGTATGCGCAAAAACATGCCAGCGACAGCATTAACCCACAGGGAAGCGAACAATGAAAAAAGATCTTTTGCCCGCCTGGTCCCGGCGGCGTTTTCTTCAGGCCGGCGGCGGCCTGATGGCGGCCGGTGCCCTGCACTTCGGCTACAGCAAATCCGCCCTGGCGCAGGCGATCGGTAAAGCGCTGCCGCAGTTCACCGCGCTGCGCCCGGCACAAAAAGGGGTGCTGACCGCCGCTCACTGGGGGCGTTTGAGGCCATTATCGAACAGGGGCGCATGGTCGGCGTGCAGCCGGTAACGGATGACCCGGCGCCCAACGCGCTGATTGAGATGGCGCCCTGGCAGCTCTACGCGCCGAACCGCATTAAAACGCCGATGGTACGCAAAAGCTGGCTGGAAAACGGCCCCGGCAGCCATCCTGAGCGACGCGGGCGCGATGCCTGGGTGCCGGTCAGCTGGGATAAGGCGCTTGAGCTGGTCAGCAGCGAGATCAAACGTCTGCAGCACGCCTACGGCCCTTCTTCCATTTACGCCGGATCCTACGGCTGGAAAAGCACCGGCATGCTGCATAACTGCCGCGCCCTGCTACATCGGCTGATGAACCTGGCGGGCGGCTTCCTCAGCTACAGCGGCGACTACTCCACCGGCGCAGCGCAGGTGATCATGTCGCACGTCGTCGGCTCAATGGAGGTTTATGAGCAGCAGACCAGCTGGCCCAACGTGGTTGAGCATAGCGAGCTGGTGATCCTCTGGGGCTGCAACCCGCACACTACGCTGAAAAACAGCTGGAACGTGCCGGATCATGTCGGGCTCGACGGCTTCGCGCAGCTGGCGAAGAAAGGGACGCGCGTGATCAGCATCGATCCGGTTTATCAGCCGGGCGCGAAAGATCTGGGCGCGCAGTGGATCGCGCCGCACGCCTATACCGATTCCGCGCTGATGTTGGGCATCGCCCATACGCTGCTGAGCGAAAAACGGCATGACGAGGCGTTTCTGCAGCGCTATACCGTCGGCTTCGACCGCTTCCGCGCCAGTCTGCTGGGCGAAAGCGACGGCGTAGTGAAAAGCGCCGAATGGGCCAGCGCGCTCTGCGGCATTGAGGCAGAGACCATTCGCCAGCTGGCACGCGAGATGGCAAGCAAACGCACCATGATCATGGCCGGCTGGGGCATTCAGCGCCAGCATCACGGCGAGCAGCCGCACTGGCTGTTGGTGACGTTGGCGGCGATGCTGGGCCAGATCGGCCTGCCGGGCGGCGGCTTCGGCTTCAGCTATCACTACTCCTCTGGCGGCAGCCCGACGGCGCGCGGCGGCATTATCTCCGGTATCAGCGCCGGCAGCGCGCCGGCTAACGCGCCCGCGCCAATTCCGGTGGCGCGCATCGCCGACTGTCTGGCCAACCCCGGCAAGACCATTCACTTCAACGGCCGCCAGATAACCTACCCCGCGGTGAAAATGGTCTATGTGGCGGGCGGCAACCCTTTTCATCACCATCAGGATACCAACAATCTGCTGCAGGCGTGGCGGCGGCCGGAAACCATCGTGGTGCAGGAGCCCTACTGGACGGCAACCGCCAAACACGCTGATATCGTGCTGCCCTGCACCACCAGCTATGAGCGCAACGATCTGGAGATGGGCGGCGACTACTCACAGCGCTATGTTTTCCCGATGCATCAGTGCGTGGCGCCGCAGCATCAGGCGCGCAACGATTTCGATATCTTCCGCGCGCTGGCGGAGCGCCTCGGCGTCGGGCAGGCCTTTACCGAAGGCAAGGATGAGATGCTGTGGCTGAAAGCGATGTACGACAATATGAAAAACCAGGCGCGTGCCGCCGGCGTGGCGCTGCCGCCGTTCGATATGTTCTGGCAATCGAACAGCTATATCCGCTTCCCGATCCCGGAAGCGAACAAACAGTGGGTGCGCTTCGCTGATTTTCGCGCCGATCCGCTGCTTAATCCACTCGGCACGCCTTCGGGCAAGATTGAGATCTTCTCGCAACGCATCGCAGCCATGAACTATCCCGACTGCCCCGGCCTGCCCGGCTGGCTGCCGCCGCTGGAGTGGCGCGGCGGCGAGATGGCGCAGCGCTGGCCGCTATCGCTGAATACCGCTCATCCCGCGCTGCGGCTGCACTCCCAGCTGGACAATACCCCGCTGCGCGATAAGCACGCCGTCGCTGACCGCGAAGAGATCCTGATTAATGAGCAGGACGCCGCCCGGCGCGGCATTCAGAGTGGCGATCTGGTGCGCGCCTTTAACGATCGCGGCCAGATCCTGGTGGGCGCGGTGGTGACCGCCGATATCCGTCCCGGCGTGGTGCGCATCAGCGAAGGCGCCTGGTACGATCCGGCCGATCCTGCGCAGCCCGGCGCACTGTGTCGCAACGGCAACGTCAATTGCCTGACCGTGGATATCGGCACCTCGATGCTGGCGCAGGGCAACTGCGGCCATATGGCGCAGCTGGAGATTGAAAAATATCAGGGCGAGCCGCCGCCGAACCACGCGCACGCCGCGCCGCCCGGCGTGGCCTGATCGGGCTGCAGGCCCGCGCTCCCGCGGGCCTGTTGTTCAGACGCCGCCTGTTGCAGGTTTTATGCCCCTTTTCCGGCACATTGCGGCATAAGCCTTCTTTACGCTCCTCTTACGGCACACGGCGGCGTAAACCTCATTGACGTCCCCTCTCTTTCAGCACGTTGCGGCATAAGTCTCTTTTCACCCGTGCCCGGCGCGCAAAACGTGACGCGCCTCCAGCCGCGGGTTAATTTTCCCGCAGCCGATCGCCCCGCCTTCGGCGCTTTTGGCGAACAATGCTAATTTTATTAACATCTGCTGTATCAGCGCGCTGCATAAGGAGACCCCCGTGCGCATCCGTCCCTTTACTGAAAGCGACCGCCCTTTTCTGCGGACGCTATTCCTCGCCTCGCGTAAGACGAACTGGAGCTGGCTTGATTCCAGCGCGTGGCAGCTGGAAGATTTCGACCAGGTGGTGTTAGGCGAAAACGTGCTGGTCGCCGAAGAAGATGGACATCGCCTGGGCTTCGCCGCGTATCTGGAGAATGATAATTTCCTGCACAGCCTGTTTATCGATCCGCACTATCAGGGCCGTGGCGCGGGCAGCGCGCTGTTAAAGGCGGTACAGGCACGCTTCACCGCCACCGGCGCGCTAAAGTGTCTACTGGCAAACAGCCGCGCGCAGAATTTTTATCTGCGCCACGGCTGGCAGATCGTTTCCCAGGGGGAAAGCGAGCAGGGAAAATATGTGCTGATGCACTTTAAAAAGTCCTCGTCCTGGTCGAAAAAACCGGAGAGCGCCTGACTTAACATACTGATAATATTTAACTTATTTAATTAACACTGTAAAAGCGTGAGCTTCTCCCCGCCATTCTTACCTCTACTGCCACCTTTCCCGTCGGGCTGACCGTGCGGGAAAGGTTTCCCGCGCCGAACGCCGCTAGTGTGTCCCTCATCAAAGGAGGCCGCAACGGCAGCCATTTTCGTGATTACGGGAGAAAACCATGAGCTTTCAACTGGCGTTACCGGGCATCAGCCTGCATGGCTACGGGGCGATTAGCGATCTGACGCAGCTACTGGCGCAGAAAAACTGGGGCAAAGCGCTGATCGTCACCGACGGGCAGCTGGCTGAGCTGGGGCTAACGCAGGGCCTCACCGACGGCCTGCAGCGCCACAACATCCCCTACGCCCTGTTCAGCGGCGTAGCACCGAACCCCACCGAGGAGCAGGTACAGGCGGGGCTGGCCGCCTTTCGTCAGCGGCAGTGCGATTTTCTTATCGCCTTCGGCGGCGGCAGCCCGATCGACACCGCCAAGGCGATTAAGATCCTCACCGCCAACCCCGGCAGAGCGGTCGACTATGCAGGCGTCGGCAAGGTGCGCCATCCCGGCGTGCCGCTGGTCGCCATCAATACCACCGCCGGCACCGCCGCTGAAGCCACCAGCAATGCGGTGATTACCGATAGCGCGCGCCAGATCAAGCAGGTGATTATCGACACGCAGCTGATCCCTGATATCGCCGTCGACGATCCGGCGGTGATGCTCGGCATTCCGCCGGACGTCACCGCCGCTACCGGTATGGATGCGCTGACCCACGCGCTGGAGGCGTACGTCTCTAAAGGGGCGCATGTGCTGACTGATCCCTGCGCGCTGGAAGCGATCGCCCTGATCCGGCGCTGGTTGCCCGTGGCAGTAGCGGAAGGCGGCCATCGCGAGGCACGGGAGATGATGGCCTGCGCGCAGTATCTGGCGGGTATGGCTTTCAACAGCGCCGGGCTGGGGCTGGTACATGCGCTGGCGCATCAGCCGGGCGCCACGCATAATCTGCCGCACGGCGTCTGCAACGCCATCCTGCTGCCGGTGGTGGCAGCGTTTAACCGGCCAGCCAGCGTTAAACGCTTCGCCCGCCTTGCCGTCGCGCTGGGGGTCGACACCACGCCTATGGATGATGAAGCCGCCAGCCAGGCGGCAGTAGCGGCGCTGCGCCAGCTGGCTGACGAAGTGGGCATTCCCGCCGGTTTCCGGCAGTTAGGCATCGAAGAAAAGGATATCGAAGGCTGGCTGGATAAGGCGCTGGCCGATCCCTGCGCGCCCGCCAATCCCCGTACCGCTACGCGTGAGCAGGTACGGGCACTCTATCGGCAGGCGCTGTAGAACGGCTTAGAGGGCGCGGAAGGCGATTTCGCCAGGGATGATTTCGCCCTGCCAGTAGAGCTGGGCGGCCACTGCGCCCGCCAGCTCGCGGTAGAGCGCGGTAAAGGCGCTTTCCGGGCGGCGGATCACCGTCGGCTCGCCGGCGTCCAGATCTTCACGCAGCGTAATGTGCAGCGGCAGCTGGCCAAGCAGGCGGGTATGGTACTTCTCCGCCAGCAGCTCAGCGCCGCCGCTGCCGAAGATCGCTTCGTGGTGGCCGCAGTTGCTGCAAATATGCATGCTCATGTTCTCCACCACGCCCAGTACCGGTACCTCTACTTTTTCAAACATCACGAAGCCTTTGCGCGCGTCAATCAGCGCGATATCCTGCGGCGTGGTGACGACCACGGCGCCGGTAACCGGGATGTTCTGCGCCAGCGTCAGCTGAATATCGCCGGTGCCAGGCGGCATATCAAGGATCAGGTAATCCAGCTCCGGCCAGAGCGTCTCATTCAGCAGCTGCATCAGCGCCTTGCTGGCCATCGGACCGCGCCACACCATGGCGTTGTCTTCCGTCACCAGGTAGCCGATAGAGTTGGTGGCGAGGCCGTGCGAGATAATCGGCGCCATATGCTTGCCGTCCGGCGAGGCAGGACGCTGATCTTCCGCGCCGAGCATGGTGGGCACCGACGGGCCGTAGATGTCGGCGTCAAGAATGCCCACGCGCGCCCCTTCGGCCACCAGCGCCAGCGCCATATTGACTGCGGTGCTGGATTTACCGACGCCGCCCTTGCCGGAGCTGACGGCGATGATGTTTTTCACCCCGTTAACGCCCGGCTGGTTTTTCACCCGCTTCAGGGTGGCAATATCGTGGCTCAGGCGCCAGTCAATCGCCTGCGCGCCGGTAATGCGCAGCAGGTCGGCGCTGGTCTGCTCTTTCAGCGCCTCGAAGCCGCTGCCCCAGGCGAAGGGCATTTTAATCTCTATATGCAGCTTGCCGTCCATCAGCGCGACATGGTGCAGCGCCTTGAGGGCGGTAAGATTATGCTTCAGCGTCGGATGTTCGAAAGTCGTCAATGTGCCGGCGACCATCGCGCGCAGCGTATCGGGCGAAAGCGCCCCGTGGGATTGTGAACTCATCCCTTCTCCTCGTGATTCAGGTTGTTTTATGTCCGGCGTGCGGCCGGTCTCCGTTACGGGAGATTATCGGACATAGTGCGATCAACTTAAGCATACCAGAAGCCCCGGCAGATCGCGTTTGCCTGGCGATGCGCTAAATCCCTTTGTTTACGCCGGGTCGGGCTTTCGGTTAACATCTAAAGCCCTTTTTAACCAGAAGAAACATGTCCCGCTATGACTCAAGTCGCGAAAAAAATAATGGTAACGTGCGCTCTGCCGTACGCAAATGGTCCCATCCATCTTGGCCATATGCTGGAGCATATCCAGGCTGATATCTGGGTCCGTTACCAGCGAATGCGCGGCAATCAGGTATGGTTCATTTGCGCTGACGACGCGCACGGCACGCCGATTATGCTGAAAGCGCAGCAGATGGGTATCACCCCAGAGCAGATGATTGCTGAGATGAGTCAGGCGCATCAGAAAGATTTCGCTGGCTTTAACATCAGCTACGATAACTACCACTCGACGCACAGCGATGAGAACCGCGAGCTGTCGGCGCTGATTTACAGCCGTCTGAAAGAGAATGGTTTTATTAAAAACCGCACCATTTCGCAGCTGTTCGATCCGGAAAAAGGCATGTTTCTGCCGGACCGCTTCGTCAAAGGCACCTGCCCGAAATGTAAAGCCCAGGATCAGTATGGCGATAACTGCGAAGTGTGCGGTTCGACCTACAGCCCGACTGAATTGATCGATCCGAAATCGGTGGTCTCCGGCGCCACGCCGGTGATGCGCGATTCCGAACACTTCTTCTTCGACCTGCCGTCGTTCAGCGAAATGCTGCAGGCCTGGACCCGTTCCGGCGCGCTGCAGGAGCAGGTGGCGAACAAAATGCAGGAGTGGTTCGAATCGGGCCTGCAGCAGTGGGATATCTCCCGCGACGCGCCCTACTTCGGCTTTGAAATTCCGGATGCGCCGGGCAAATATTTCTACGTCTGGCTGGATGCGCCGATCGGCTATATGGGCTCGTTTAAGAATCTGTGCGATAAGCGCGGCGATCTCGATTTCGATGAGTTCTGGAAAAAAGACTCTACTACCGAGCTGTATCACTTTATCGGCAAGGATATCGTCTACTTCCACAGCCTGTTCTGGCCGGCGATGCTGGAAGGCAGTCATTTCCGCAAGCCGAACAACCTGTTTGTTCACGGCTACGTCACGGTCAATGGCGCGAAGATGTCCAAGTCGCGCGGCACCTTTATCAAAGCCAGTACCTGGCTTGATCATCTGGACGCCGACAGCCTGCGCTACTACTACGCGGCGAAGCTCTCTTCGCGCATCGACGATATCGACCTGAACCTGGAAGATTTCGTGCAGCGCGTCAACGCTGATATCGTCAACAAAGTGGTAAACCTGGCTTCGCGCAACGCCGGTTTTATCGCCAAACGCTTCGGCGGCCAGCTGGCCGACCACCTGGCCGACCCGGCGCTCTACAAGACCTTTACCGACGCCTCCGCCAGCATCGGCGATGCCTGGGCCAGCCGCGAATATAGCCGTGCCATCCGCGAAATCATGGCACTGGCGGATATGGCTAACCGCTACGTTGACGAGCAGGCGCCGTGGGTGGTAGCGAAGCAGGAAGGCCGCGACGCCGATCTGCAGGCAATCTGCACCATGGGCATCAACCTGTTCCGCGTGCTGATGACCTGGCTGAAGCCGGTGCTGCCTTCATTAAGCGAGCGCGTCGAAGCCTTCCTGAAGTGCGATCTGCAGTGGGACGCGATTCACACGCCGCTGCTGAACCATGAGGTTGCGCCGTTTAAAGCGCTCTACAGCCGCATCGAAATGCCGAAAATCAACGCGCTGATCGAGGCCTCGAAAGAGGACGCCGCCGCTGCGGCGCAGCCGGCTGCAAGCGGCCCGCTGGCGGACGATCCGATTGGCGAGACCATTACCATCGACGACTTCGCTAAAGTGGATATGCGCGTGGCGCTGATCAAAACCGCCGAACTGGTGGAAGGCTCCGATAAGCTGCTGCGTCTGGTGCTGGACGTAGGCGGCGAAACACGCCAGATCTTCTCCGGCATTCGTGCCGCCTACCCCGATCCGTCGGTGCTGGTTGGCCGCCATACCATTATTGTCGCTAACCTGGCGCCGCGTAAGATGCGCTTCGGCGTGTCGGAAGGCATGGTGCTGTCGGCAGGCCCGGGCGGGAAAGATCTGTTCATTCTCGGCGCGGACAGCGGCGCGCAGCCTGGTATGCCGGTGAAATAACCCCGCTGGCGCAGCCTGCATTACCTGTCACGCCCCGTTCCGGGGCGTTTTTTTTGCCGCATCGCCTGATTGTGTGATCGGTAGCACGATTAGCCGTTTCAGCGTATCATTACCTGCGTCAAAAACAGGAGTCTGCCATGTCCGCCGTGCTGTCTGCCTGCTGGCGCTATCTGCGCGCCTTCATCATTATCTATCTCTGTCTCTATGCCGGTATCGGCATTTCATCCCTGCTGCCTATCGTCATTCCTGGCAGTATTATCGGCATGCTGATCCTCTTCCTGCTGCTGGGCTTTCAGATTGTCCCGGTCAACTGGGTGAAGCCTGGCTGTTACCTGATCATTCGCTATATGGCGCTGCTGTTTGTGCCGATCAGCGTCGGCGTGATGAACTACACCGATGTGCTTACCGCCCAGTTTGGCCCCATCTTCGTCTCCTGCGTCCTTAGCACTATGCTGGTATTGATGGTCGTCGGCTACAGTTCGCATCGCCTGCACGGCAAGCCTATCGTCGGGGAAAATAAAGATGAGTGATATCTGGTGGTCGCTGCCGTTGACGCTGGCGGTGTTTTTTTCCGCGCGCTGGCTGGCGGCGCGGGTCAAAATCTCCCTGTTTAATCCGCTGCTGATTTCGATGGCGGTCATCATTCCCCTGCTGCTGCTGATCAATATGCCCTATGCGCGCTACTTTCAGGGCAGCGCGATACTCAACAGCCTGCTGCAACCTTCAGTGGTGGCGCTGGCGCTGCCGCTCTATGAGCAGCTGCACCAGATCCGCGCGCGCTGGAAGTCGATTATCGCCGTCTGCTTTATCGGCAGCATGACGGCGATGGTTTCCGGCACCGCCATCGCGCTCTGGCTGGGGGCCACGCCGGAAATCGCCGCGACCATTATGCCGAAATCGGTCACTACGCCGATCGCTATGGCGGTCTCTGCCTCGCTGCATGGCATTCCGGCGATCAGCGCTATCTGCGTACTGGTGGCGGGCGTACTGGGCGCGGTATTCGGCCATATGCTGCTGAACCTGATGCGCATCAAAACCAAAGCGTCGCGCGGCCTGGCGATCGGCAACGCTTCGCACGCCCTCGGCACCGCGCGCTGCGCCGAACTCGATTTTCAGGAAGGGGCGTTCAGTTCGCTGGCGCTGGTGATCTGCGGCATCATCACCTCGCTGCTGGCGCCGTTCCTGTTCCCGCTGCTGCTGGCGCTGTTTGGCTAAAAGCGCCGCATGCGGGTTAAAATTTGCGAGAGATCGCGCAATTTGTAATTTCATTTCACTCATTACATTGCCGTAGCGACAGAGATCACATATAACCCCTGCCGGTGCTTTACAATTTTGGGATAACCCCAGCTATAAGAGGCATGCAATGCATCCACGTTTTCGTCCGGCCTTTGCCGGTTTGGCGGCCGACCTTCAGGCCGCGCTCCTTCCCATCCTTGACGCTGACGATTTTGCCGCCTTTTTTACCCCTGATCAGGTTGCCATGCTCTGCCATGAGAGCGGCCTGAATGAAGACGCGCTGGCGCTGGCGCTGCTGCCGCTGGCCGCCGCCTGCGCCGTGACCCCGCTGTCGACATTCAATGTCGGCGCGGTCGCGCGCGGCCAGAGCGGCCACTGGTATTTCGGCGCCAATATGGAGTTTGCCGGCGCCACGATGCAGCAGACGGTGCATGCCGAGCAGAGCGCGGTTACCCACGCCTGGCTGCGCGGCGAAAGCGGCCTGGCGACCATGACCGTCAACTACACCCCCTGCGGCCACTGCCGTCAGTTTATGAATGAGCTGAACAGCGGCACGGCGCTGCGCATCAGCCTGCCGGGCCGCCCGGTCGTGACGCTGGCCGACTACCTGCCTGACGCTTTTGGCCCGCGCGATCTGAACATCACCACGCTGGTGATGGATAGTGTGGATCACGGCTATCGTGCAGAAGGCGACGCGCTGGCGCAGGCGGCCATCGCCGCCGCCAACCGCAGCCACGCGCCTTACAGCCAGGCGCACAGCGGCGTCGCGCTGCAGACCGCCAGCGGCGCCTGCTATCACGGCGGCTATATCGAAAACGTCGCCTTTAACCCCAGCCTGCCGCCGCTGCAGGCGGCGCTGATCCTGCTGAATATGCACGGCGAAAGCTGTCATCAGATCGTGCGTGCCGTACTGGCGGAAAGCCCCGACGCGCGGCTGCAACAGCAGCCCGCCACCGCCGCTACCCTGCAGGCGCTTGGCTGTCGCCAGCTGGATTGCGTCGCGCTACAAAAAGCGTAGCCGGTTAGCCCCCCTCTCCGCCGCGCCCGATGATCGCGGGCGCGGCGGCCTCTTCTGCGCCTCACCGCCCGCTGTTCCCGGTGCTTTCGACAAAAAAGCGGCCGCTTTTGTTAACGGCAGTTAACAAACGCTGTACTTCTGCGAGAATTTTCTTAGGATCGGGGCACACCCTTGTTGTTATAAAAACACTGGCCACTTCCCCGAAGAGAACGTGCCTGTAACCGGAGCAAACACCGCATGGAACTCGATTACGAGAGTAAACGTCCGCTTTATATCCCTTACGCTGGCCCTATCCTGCTGGAATTTCCCCTGCTGAATAAAGGCAGCGCCTTCACTATTGAAGAGCGCAACGACTTCAATCTTAATGGCCTGTTGCCGGAAACGGTCGAAACCATTGAAGAACAGGCCGAGCGTGCCTGGCGTCAGTTCGAAGATTTTAAAAACAACAACGATAAGCATGTCTATCTGCGCAATATCCAGGACACTAACGAAACCCTGTTCTATCGCCTGCTCGACAACCATCTCGAAGAGATGATGCCGATTATCTATACCCCGACGGTCGGCGCCGCCTGCGAACACTTCTCTGAAATCTATCGTCGCGCCCGTGGTCTGTTTATCTCCTACCCGAATCGCGCCAGCATCGAAGATATGCTGCAGAACGCCACCAAGCAGAATGTCAAAGTGATCGTCGTGACCGACGGCGAACGCATTCTCGGCCTCGGCGACCAGGGCATCGGCGGCATGGGCATTCCTATCGGTAAGCTGTCGCTCTATACCGCCTGCGGCGGCATCAGCCCGGCCTACACCCTGCCGGTGGTGCTGGATGTCGGTACCAATAATCAGCAGCTGCTAAACGATCCGCTCTATATGGGCTGGCGTCACCCGCGCATTACCGGTGACGAATACGATCGCTTTGTCGATGAGTTTATCCAGGCAGTGCGCAGCCGCTGGCCGAACGTGCTGCTGCAGTTTGAAGATTTCGCGCAGAAAAACGCCATGCCGCTGCTGGAGCGCTATCGCGACCAGCTCTGCTGCTTTAACGACGATATTCAGGGCACCGCGGCGGTGACGCTCGGCACGCTGATCGCCGCCAGCCGCGCCGCGGGCAGCCGCCTGCGCGATCAAAAAGTGGTGTTCCTCGGCGCCGGTTCCGCCGGCTGCGGCATCGCCGAGCAGATCATCGCCCAGATGAAATCAGAGGGGCTGAGCGATGAAGAAGCGCGCGCCAGAGTCTTTATGGTGGACCGCTTCGGCCTGCTGACCGATAAGCTGCCGAACCTGCTGAATTTCCAGAGTAAACTGGTGCAGAAAAGCGAAAACCTTGCCGGCTGGAACCTGGCCAGCGACGCTATCTCCCTGATGGACGTGGTGCGCAACGCCAAACCCGATATTCTAATCGGCGTATCGGGCCAGCCGGGCCTGTTCAGCGAAGAGATTATTCGCGAGATGCACAGCCACTGCGCGCGTCCGATTGTGATGCCGCTCTCCAACCCGACCTCGCGCGTGGAAGCGACGCCGGCGGATATCCTCGCCTGGACCGACGGTGCGGCGCTGGTGGCCACCGGCAGCCCCTTCGCGCCGGTGACGCTGCACGATAAAACCTATCCAATCGCCCAGTGCAACAACTCCTATATCTTCCCCGGCATCGGCCTGGGCGTTATCGCCTCCGGCGCGACGCGCGTCACCGACAGCATGCTGATGGCGGCCAGCCGCGCGCTGGCAGATTGCTCGCCGCTGGTGAACGAGGGTGAAGGCCCGGTACTGCCGGAAGTGAAGGATATTCAGGGCGTATCGAAAGTGATCGCCATGGCGGTCGGCAAAGCGGCGCAGCTGGCGGGCGTGGCGGTGGTCACCTCGGAGGATGTGCTGTCGAAGGCGGTGGCCAATAACTTCTGGATGCCGCAGTATCGTAACTATCGTCGCACCTCAATTTAACCTGAAGGCGATCTCCGTCCTCCTCTGCGGCGGAGATTGCTTAAAAAAGCCGCGTCTGACCGGCGCGCGCTTGCGTCAGCCTGACGGCTCAAGTAGCCTTGAGCCATTCTATCCGCCCCGTCCAGAGCTACGCCGAACATGTTGAAACGCATGACATATGGCCTGATTATCATCCTGCTGCTGATGATATTGGCCGCGCTCGGCCTCGATCGCTGGATTGCCCTGAAAACCGCCCCGCTGGTCTATGACGATTTGACCTCGCTGCCGCACCGTCAGGTGGGCGTGGTGTTAGGCACCGCCAAGTACTATCGCACCGGGGTGCCGAACCAGTATTACTATTACCGTATCCAGGGCGCGCTGAACGCTTATAACAGCGGCAAGGTCAACTATCTGCTGCTGAGCGGCGATAACGCCCAGCAGAGCTATAACGAGCCGATGACCATGCGACGCGATCTGATCGCCGCCGGGGTCAACCCTGCCGATATCGTGCTGGACTATGCGGGCTTCCGCACGCTGGATTCCATTGTGCGCACACGTAAGGTGTTCGACACCAACGATTTCATTATCATTACCCAGCGCTTCCACTGCGAGCGCGCGCTGTTTATTGCCCTGCATATGGGGATTCAGGCGCAGTGCTACGCGGTGCCGTCGCCGAAAAATATGCTAACGGTGCGCGCGCGCGAAGTGGCCGCCCGGCTCGGCGCGCTGGCCGACCTCTATATTATGAAGCGCGAGCCGCGTTTCCTCGGCCCGCTGGTGCCAATCCCGGCGGTGCATGAGGTGCCGCAGGATGCGCAGAGCTATCCGGCAGTAACGCCGGAGCAACTGCTGGAGCTGGAGCAGCGGCAGAAAAAATAAGCCGCGCTGTCGCCGCGCAGGCAAGAAAAAAGCCGACCTGAAGGTCGGCTTTTTTGTCACTGGACGGCAGAGGCGCTGCCGTGCTGGCGATTACTTTTTGCGCGAGTATTTCAGTGAATCCAGCGCCACGGCGAAGATAATGATGCCGCCCTTGATGATGTACTGCCAGTAGGGGTTCACGCCGATATAGGTCAGGCCGTAGTTGATAACGGTAAAGATCAGCACGCCGGTCACGACCCCCGCCACGGTACCGACGCCGCCGGCGAAGGAGACCCCGCCCACCACGCACGCCGCAATCGCGTCCAGCTCATACATAAAGCCGAGGTTGTTGGTGGCGCTGCCGATACGGCCCGCTTCCAGCATGCCGCCGAAGGCGTAAAACACGCCGGAGAGTGCATAGATCAGGATCAGGTTCAGGTTGACGTTAACGCCGGAGACTTTCGCCGCTTCCGGGTTGCCGCCGATAGCGAAGATGTTTTTGCCGAAGCGCGTTTTGTTCCACAGGATCCAGACAAACACGATGGCGATCACCGCATAGAAGGTGATGTAGGAGAGTTTGAAATCCCCAAAGCGCAGGAAGCCCTGAGCAAACTTCGAGAAGCCGGCATCAAAGCCCGCGATCGGCGATGCGCCCACATAGTCGTAGTAGAGCGAGTTAATGCCGTAAACGATGATCATGGTGCCCAGCGTGGTGATAAACGGTGTCACCTTCAGGTAGGCGATGATAACGCCGTTAAGCAGGCCGATCAGGCCGCCGATCACGCACACTGTCAGGATCACCAGCGGAATCGGCACGGTATCCAGCTGCGGGAAAACTTTGTTAGCGTTATCCATCGCCTGCAGCATGGTGGCCGCCACCACCGCCGCCAGGCCCACCTGGCGCCCGGCAGAGAGGTCGGTGCCCTGGGTAACGATCAGCCCGGCGACGCCCAGCGCGATAATAATACGCACCGAGGACTGGGTAAGAATATTACTCAGGTTCATTAAGCTGAGGAAGGTGGGGTCCTGGAAAATAATAATTGCCAGCAGCACCAGCAATACGACATAGATGCCGCCCTCTTTCAACCAGGTCAGCGCATTCTTTTTAGTTGTAGCTTTCATGGTAACAACCCTTACATCATTAAAGGTGCAACGACGCTAAACGTAATATTTCGTTTTGCGTGGTGGTTTTTGTTTCGACGATGCCCGCGACCAGGCCATTACTCATTACCAGGATGCGATCGGTAATGCCTAATAGCTCCGGCATTTCGGAGGAGATAATAATGATGCCTTTATCTCTCTTCGCCAGTTCGGAAATAAGCTGGTAAATTTCAAACTTGGCGCCGACATCAATACCGCGCGTCGGCTCATCCAGCATTAATATTTCCGGCTGGGTTAACAGCCAGCGTCCAATAATGACTTTCTGCTGGTTGCCGCCGGAAAGCGATCCGATTGCGGTATGATGCCCCGGCGTTTTTACCCGCATGGCATCGATAACCCACTGGGTGTCGCTTTTCATTCGGCTGTTATCCAGCAGGCCGAGCTTATTTTTATACTGCCGAATATTGGAAATTAATGAGTTAAAGCCAATATCCAGATAGGCGTAAATACCGGTGGAGCGGCGCTCTTCAGTGACCAGCGCAAAACCGTGGTTAATCGCTTCATTGGCGCTGTGGTTATTGATCGCTTTGCCGTGCAGCTTAATGGTGCCGCCCGCTTTTTCACGAATGCCGAACAGCGTTTCCACAATATCGGTACGCTTGGCGCCCACCAGCCCGGCGATGCCGAGGATCTCCCCTTTATGCAGATCGAAAGAGATATCGCGAATCGAAGGCTGACGCAGCGAGGTCAGGTTGCGCACCTCCAGGATCACCTCGCCCGGCACGTTGGTCTTATCCGGGAAACGCTGGTTAAGAGAGCGGCCGACCATCATGGCGATGATCTTATCCATATCCAGCCCTTCCAGCGGCTGGGTGCTGATCCACTGGCCGTCGCGCAGAATGGTGATTTCATCGCACAGCTGGAATATCTCCTCCATCTTATGGGAGATATAGACGATGCCGCAGCCGCGATCTTTCAGCTTACGGATAATGGTGAACAGATGATTCACCTCTTTTTCCGTCAGCGACGAGGTCGGCTCATCCATGATGACGATTTTAGCGTCATAGGAGAAAGCTTTGGCAATTTCTACCATCTGCATTTGCGAAACGGACAGCGTCGCGACTTTATCGCGCGGATCAATATCGATATCCAGCTCGTCAAAAATGGCTTTGGTATCGCGATACATTTTATCGTGATCGACAAACAGCCCTTTGCGCGGATAACGTCCGAGCCACATGTTATCCATGACCGAACGCTGCAGCACCAGGTTTAATTCCTGATGCACCATCGATACGCCATTTTCCAGCGCCTCTTTTGCGCTGGTGAAATTAATCTCTTTCCCCTGAAACAGAATGGTTCCGCTATCTTTGCTGTAAATGCCAAACAGGCATTTCAACAGCGTCGATTTACCCGCGCCATTCTCCCCCATAAGCGCGTGAACGGAATGCGGCCGGACTTTCAGATTCACATTATCCAAAGCCTTCACGCCAGGAAATGACTTACTGACACTGGTCATCTCCAGCAAGAATTCATGCTGCTGTGTTATGTTTTCACTGGCCATAATTTACCTGGCTGAAAATTGTCTGCGTCTGGCGAATAAAGGGCGCGGTAAATGCCGCGCCCAATACTGTTTATTTGCTGAACTGAGAGAGGTTCTCTTTATCTACCGCAACGTAAGGAATACGTACGATTTTATTTTCCAGTTTGAAATTGGTCCCGTCAGCGGCCCCTTTACCGTCGGCGAGGTTTTTCGCCAGATCGAAGGTGGCTTTTGCCTGGTTGGCGCCGTCATTCAGCACCGTGCCTGCCATCGCGCCCGATTTCACCATTGCCAGCGCTTCCGGCAGCGCATCGACGCCAAATACCGGAATAGTGGTTTTGTTGTGCGCCTTCAGCGCTTCGACCGCACCCATCGCCATCGCATCGTTGTTAGCGATCACCACTTCAATTTTGTTGGCGTTCGGGCCGGAGAGCCAGGCGTCGACCTTATCTTTCGCCTGAGCGGTATCCCACATTGCGGTATCCATCGCCAGCTGCTGCGTTTTGATGCCATCTTTGTTCAGGGTGTCGATCACATATTTGGTACGCGCTTCGGCGTCAGGATGGCCCGGCTCGCCCTTCAGCAGCACGAACTGAATCTGACCATCTTTATTCAGATCCCAGGCCGGCGTCGCTTTCCAGTGCTTCTCAATCAGCTGGCCCTGGATCACGCCGGACTCTTTGGAATCGGTACCGACGTAATAGGCTTTGTCGTAGCTGGCCAGCACTTTCGCGTTCGGCTCTTTATTGAAGAACACCACCGGCACGTCATTGCTGCGCGCTTTATCGATCACCACGCCCGCTGCGGCCGGGTCGACCAGGTTGATCGCCAGAGCTTTAACCCCTTTCGCCAGCAGCACGTCGATCTGATCGTTCTGCTTGGACTGGTCATTCTGCGAGTCATTCATCAGCAGCTGCACGCCGCCGGCAGCCTGCGCGTCTTTTTCGATATCTTTGCGCACCATCGACATAAAGTTATCGTCATATTTATAGATGGTGACGCCGATACGGGTATCTGCTGCGTGCGCCGTTGCGCCAAACATCATGCTGGCAACCAGGGCTGTGAGGGTGAAAACCTTCTTATTCATAGTATCTCCGGTTTTTGCAGGGTCGTTCTACGTCCAGCCCCTTCACCCTGGCGGGTAAAGAAAAGCGGACATTCAGTGAAAAATCGGTTCAGGCGGGTAGTTAACAAAAGGTTACCCAAAGCCGATGGATTGCTGACACAAAACCTGACTTCCTTAATCGGTAACGCTTCCTGGAAAGTAATGACAAAATGTTGCGCGGCGCGGCTGGGATGTTTGCAGCCGGGAAATCCCGGCCGTTACATTATGTTTCAGCGCCGTTGAGACGCTGCTATCTTAGAGAGCTGTATGTTAATTAACTGTGAATTTACTCACAGATTGAAAACGGTTACATGGATGAATCGGTTGAAAAAGTGACCGGCGCCACATTTTGCCGCGCGGCAACGGAATGACGCCGCACCAGCGTCGGCATAAAGCAGTGGTGCGCGGCAGCATCCAGTTCGCCCAACGCCCCTTTTAACGCCAGCTCCGTCGCCAGTTTCGCCATCGAAACAATGGGATAGCGCACCGTCGTCAATTGCGGATCGGTGTAACGTGACATCGGAATATCATCGAAGCCGATAACTGAGAAATGCTGCGGCACCAGGATGCCGTTGTCTTTCAGCGCCGTCAGCGCGCCGGCGGCCATGCTGTCGTTGTAAGTGAAGATGGCGCTCAGCTGCAGGTTGCGTCCCAGCAGCTCCACCATCGCCGCCTCACCGCCCTGCATATCGGGTTCACCGCTGCCTATCCAGACGTCGGGCGGCTCGATGCCCTGCTCGTGCAGCGCCTGCAGCCAGCCGGCGCGGCGCTGCTCCTCATCTTCAATGGGATGGCTGGAGCCGAGATAGCCGATACGCGTATGCCCCTGCTGCAGCAGCATACGCGTCGCCATCGTCGCGCCGGTGACGTTGTCCAGCCCGACGCAGCGGTGCGCGTAGCCCGGCAGGATGCGGTTGACCAGCACCATGCCCGGCACCTGATCCATAAAGCTGGCGAGTTCGGCGTCGGAAAGGGATTTGGAATGCACCACCAGCGCATTACAGCGCTGGCGGATCAGCACTTCGATCGCGTGGCGCTCTTTCTCTTCCTGATGCCAGGAGTTGCTGATCAGGACATGCTTCTGCACCCGCTGCGCCACGGTATCCACCGCTTTTACCAGCGCGCCGAAAAAGGGGTCAGAGACATCCATCACCACCACGCCGATGGTGTCGCTAACCTGCGTCGCCAGCGCCTGCGCGTTGGCATTGGGGCGATAGCCCAGCGCATCCACCGCTTGCAGCACCGCGTCGCGGGTATCGGCCGTGACGGCGCTGCTGTTGTTCAGCACCCGGGAGACTGTCGCGACGGAGACGCCCGCCTGACGCGCGACATCGCGAATGGTAATCATGATGAGTGACCTGAAAGAGAAGAGATAGATTGCATGCTTCACCTGCCGCCTGGAGTTGCTGGCGGCTATTCTGGCAGGCCAGCGTGACGGGCTGCGTGAATCAGGTCACACTGATGAAAACGGTTACATACAATTTTGTAACATTTGTGATGGCGGTCATTGTCCGCGACGCGCAGGCGCCTGGGCGGCGAAAGCGGTCAGCCGACGCCACAGCCACTCCAGCGGTCCCTGACGGAAACGACGCAGCCAGAGGGTTGACAGCAGCAGGTTCGCCAGCCAGACCAGCGGCACCAGCAGCAGCAGATGCAGGCGGTCGAACTGCAGGAACAGCCCGAGGCGGTAGAACAGCGTGGTGCAGATCAGCGACTGCAGCAGGTAGTTGCTGAGCGCCATGCGTCCGACGCAGCAAACCGCCTGCGTCAGTTTCAGGCGGCCCAGCTGCGGCCAGAAGCCGAAACAGAGCGCGGCGTAGCCGAGACTGGTCAACGGCGCGGCCAGATCGCGCGGCGCCTGCAGGTAAAAGGCCGACCAGTGAAATGCCCAGTCGAGATGCCACTGCAGCAGCGTCGCCGGCAGCTGGATCAGCCAGCCCAGCGGCAGTAGGATCAGCGCCGCGCGGCGGTAGTGACGACGGCTGAAAGCACCCTGCAGCCAGCCGTTGCGCATCAGTGCGCCGCCCATCAGCATCAGCCCGGCCAGCTGCCAGCCATACTGTGCGCCCAGCGCCAGCAGCATCGACGAAAGATGGTCGAGGCGGTTTTCCACCGCCAGCGCGCCGCCGTTCAGCTTCCAGAAGGTTTCATACTGAATATCCGCCGCGCCCGGCAGCCAGGATCGCGACGGCGACGGATCGGAGATCATGCCAAACAGCAGCAGCACGCCGACGCCCACCAGATAGAGCATTACGCCGGTATTGAACAGCGAACGCGTTGAGGGCACGTCACGGATCATGCGCCAGGCGATCAGGCCGATGATGCCGTAGGCCAGCAGGATATCCCCTTCCCACAGAAAGATGGCGTGCAGAAAGCCGATAATCACCAGCCAGCTCAGACGTGCCTGGATCCAGCGCTTGCCGCGCGGCAGCAGCATCTGCAGGCCGGCGCCGAACAGCAGCGCGAACAGCGTGAGGAATTTACTTTGCGCCAGCAGATCGAGCAGCGCCCAGCACAGCGCGTCGCTGAACGAAGGGGCGCCATTCCAGGCGGGATTGAGATAGGCAGCGGAAGGCAGGCCGAAGCCGCTGATATTCAGCAGCAGGATACCGAGAATGGCGAGACCACGAATAAAATCCAGCGTGATGTTTCGTTGCATGCCGGTTCCTGCCGCGTTTTAAAGGGAATTAATTATGACGCACCGCGCGCAAAAATTCCTGACGCGTATTCTGGCTCGACTTAAACAGGCCGCCCAGCGACGTGGTGGTAGTGGCGCTGTTGGCGTCGCGAATGCCGCGCGCTTTCACGCAGTAATGCACCGCATCGATAGAGACCGCCACGTTATTGGTGCCCAGCAGCGTTTGCAGCGCGATCAGCACCTGCTGCGTCAGACGCTCCTGCACCTGCGGACGCTGAGCGAAGAACTGCACGATGCGGTTGATTTTCGACAGGCCGATCACCTTGTCTTTCGGGATATAGGCGACGGTCGCTTTGCCGTCGATAATCACGAAGTGGTGTTCGCAGGTGCTGGTCAGGGTGATGTCGCGCACCGTCACCATCTCATCCACCTTCATCTTGTTATCGATCAGGGTGATTTTCGGGAAGTTAGCGTAATCCAGACCGGAGAAGATCTCATTCACATACATTTTGGCGATGCGATGAGGGGTTTCCATCAGGCTGTCATCTTCTAAATCGAGATTAAGCAGCTGCATGATTTCGGTCATATGACCGGCAATCAGCCGTTTACGCGTTTCGTCATCCATTTCACGTACGGGGGCACGCAACGGGGTTTCCAGTCCACGCGCCACCAGCGCATCGTGAACCAGAGCGGCTTCATGACTTAACGTCGCCATGTGATGTTTCTCCAGCAGGTGTAACAGCCGACGATCGCGCAAAGGGCGTCGCCGGGATAATAATCAGAGCGCGTATTCTGAAGCACTCCGGGACGTTTATCCAGTGAATCCCTTTAATCGCGCCTGAAATCCGTTCATGGGGCGCGGCGCCAGACCAGCGCGCCGGCCAGCAGCAGCGCCGCGCCCGCCACGAACAGCGCCGGCTCCAGCCGATGCCACAGCAGGCTGGAAAGCCAGGAGAGCAGCGGCCCTGCCAGCTGGCCGACGGCGTAGCCGGTAGTGAGCAGCCCGGCCAGGTAGCGCATATGCTGTGGCGCCAGCTCGCGGCCATACTGCAGCGTCAGCTGCACCACGCAGAGAAAGCCGCCGCCGGTCAGCAGCGCGCCTGCCGCGAGCCCGCCGAGGCCGGGCAGCAGGCCGCCGATAAATACGCCGATCGCCTGCGCCCACAGCGCGACCGCCAGCCGCAGATGCGTGGCGGCCCGGCGACGCGTCAGGATCCCCAGCGCGATGCCGATTACCGCCGCGCCGCCGAACACCGGCCAGACGAACTGCGCGAACAGGCTATGCGGGAAGCGCGCCGCCGCCAGCTGGGAAAGAAAGGTCGCGGGCAGAATATAGCCGAATCCGGCAAGGCTGTAGCTCAGCACCAGCCGCTTCAGATTACCGTCCAGCAGCAGCGGCGCGGGCGCGCGCTCCGGGCGATGCAGCTCGCCGCGACGCGGCAGGTTGACCGCGATCGGCGCTACCAGCAGCAGCGCCAGCATGCCATAGGCGAGCCAGGCGGCGGCGGCGCCGACGTGCCACGCATTGAGCAGCACCGCCAGCAGGCCGCTGAGGAAAATACCGATGCCCGGCCCGGCGAAGACCGCCGCCGATAAGCCCGGCCTGCCAAGCTGCTGCAGCCGTTCGTTACTCCAGGCCGCCACCAGCACCATCGCGCAGCCGCTGGCCCAGCCGATCGCGAAGCGCGCCGCGCCGTGCAGCCAGGGATCGTGCAGCAGCGCCGACAGCAGCGTCAGCGCCACCGCTCCCCAGACGCCGGCATGCAGCCGCCGCTCCACATGCCGCCGCGCACGCATCGCATCGAACGATCCGCACAGGTAGCCCAGATAGTTGAGCGCCGCCACCAGGCTGGCGCTGGCGAGCGTCAGCTGGCCATCGGCGATCATCAGCGGCACCTGCGGCGTAAAGGCGAAGCGCCCGATACCCATCGCCACCACCAGCGACAGTAGCGCGCTTAACGCCACACGCCCCGCTCCCGGTTTCCTCTCTGTTTTCCACATAGCGACATTATCTTTTCTGATTAGCAGTTGCGCCTATCATGCCCAGGGTTTACACTCACGGAAAGTGAATGTTTATAACAAACTTGATTACGGTAAGAGAACAGATGGATTTAGTCCAGTTACGTATGTTCTGTTCGGTGGCGGAAACCGGTTCGGTGGCGCGCGCCGCAGAGCAGTTGCATCGGGTCCCTTCTAACCTGACCACGCGCCTGCGCCAGCTGGAGCAGGAGATCGGGGTGGATCTGTTTATTCGTGAAAAACAGCGCCTGCGATTGTCGCCAATGGGCCATAATTTCCTTTGCTACGCGCAACGTATTCTGGCGCTGAGCGAAGAGGCGCTGAGCATGGCGCGTACCGGCGAGCCGGGCGGCAATTTCGCGCTCGGCTCAATGGAAAGCACCGCCGCCACGCGTCTGCCGAATCTGCTGGCCGCCTACCACCAGCGTTATCCGACGGTGGCGCTGTCGCTGATCACCGGCACCTCCGGTGAGATTATCGACCGGGTACGTGAAGGCACGCTGGCGGCGGCGCTGGTCGATGGGCCGGCCAACTATGACGAGCTGAACGGCTGCATCGCCTTTCGCGAGCAGATGACGCTGATCTCCAGCATTGATCATGCGCCGATCCGCTCCGCCGCTGACGCCAGCGGCGATACGGTTTTCGCCTTTCGCACCAGCTGCTCCTACCGTCTGCTGCTGGAGGAGTGGTACCGCGACAGCGGCGTGCAGCCGCACAACGTGATGGAGATCCAGTCCTATCACGCGATGATGGCCTGCGTCGCCAGCGGCGCCGGCGTGGCGCTGATCCCGGAATCGGTGCTGGCGCAGATGCCGGCACGCGAGCGGGTGCAGTCGCACCGGCTGCCGGACAGATTCCGCGACACCGCCACCTGGCTTATCTGGCGGCGCGATGCGTTTACCCCCAATGTGGAAGCGCTGAAGTATTTAATAATTGAACAGTTTGACGACAAACCCGTTAACGATGAGTTGATGCATCCTCAGGAGTGTATAAATGGAAATGATTAAGACCCGCGCCGCCGTTGCCTGGGCCCCAGGCGAGCCGCTGAAGATTGAAGAAGTGGATCTGATGCCGCCGCAAAAAGGCGAAGTGCTGGTGCGCATCGTGGCGACCGGCGTCTGCCACACTGACGCCTACACCCTGTCGGGCAAAGATCCGGAAGGCGTCTTCCCGGCGATCCTCGGCCATGAGGGCGGCGGCATTGTGGAAGCGGTGGGCGAAGGCGTCACCAGCATTGAAGTGGGCGACCATGTGATCCCGCTTTACACCCCGGAATGCGGCAAATGTAAATTCTGCCTCTCTGGCAAAACCAACCTCTGCCAGGCGATCCGCACCACCCAGGGCAAAGGGCTGATGCCGGACGGCACCACCCGTTTCTTTAAAGACGGCAAGCCGATTTTCCACTATATGGGTACGTCGACCTTCTCCGAATACACCGTGGTACCGGAGATTTCGCTGGCAAAAATCAGCAAAGAAGCGCCGCTGGAAGAAGTCTGCCTGCTGGGCTGCGGCGTCACCACCGGCATGGGCGCGGTGATGAACACGGCGAAAGTGAAAGAAGGCGACACCGTGGCGATTTTCGGTCTCGGCGGCATCGGCCTGTCGGCGATTATCGGCGCGAAGATGGCGAAAGCGGGCCGCATTATCGGTATCGATCTTAACACCAGCAAGTTTGACCTGGCGCGTAAGCTCGGCGCGACCGATCTGGTGAACCCGAAAGATTACGACAAGCCGATTCAGGATGTGATCGTTGAGATGACTGACGGCGGCGTCGATTTCTCCTTCGAGTGTATCGGCAACGTGAACGTGATGCGTTCCGCGCTGGAGTGCTGCCACAAAGGCTGGGGCGAGTCGGTAATTATCGGCGTGGCCGGCGCGGGCGAAGAGATCGCTACCCGTCCTTTCCAGCTGGTGACCGGACGCGTCTGGCGCGGCTCCGCTTTCGGCGGCGTGAAAGGCCGTTCCCAGCTGCCGGGCATCGTGCAGGATTACCTCGACGGTAAATTCCAGCTGAACGATTTTATTACCCATACCATGCCGCTGGAAGAGATCAACGACGCGTTCGATCTGATGCACGAAGGCAAATCGATTCGCTCCGTGGTGCATTTCAGTAAATAAACGGGAGACGTCATGCCAACAACACTGGAATTACTGGAAGAGCATCGCCTGTTTGGCGGCTGGCAGCAGCGCTGGCGTCATCACTCGTCGGTGCTGGGCTGCAATATGACCTTTGGCATTTTCCTGCCGGGGCCGAAAAGCGATACCCCGCCGCCGGTGGTGTGGTGCCTGGCAGGCCTGACCTGCACCGATGAGAACTTCGCGGTTAAGTCAGGCGCGCAGCGCGTGGCGGCGGAGCTGGGCCTGGTGCTGGTAATGCCGGATACCAGCCCGCGCGGCGAAGACGTGCCGAACGACGACGCCTACGATCTCGGCCAGGGCGCAGGCTTCTATCTGAATGCGAAGCAGGCGCCCTGGCGCCAGCATTTCCGTATGTATGACTACCTGAACGAGGAGCTGCCGACGCTTATCGCCAGCAACTTCAAGGTCAGCGATCGTCAGTCGATCATGGGGCATTCGATGGGCGGCCACGGCGCGCTGGTGCTGGCGTTGCGCAATCCGCACCGCTTCGCCTCGGCGTCGGCATTCGCGCCGATCGTTAATCCCGCTTCGGTACCCTGGGGCGTGAAAGCGTTCAGCGCCTATCTGGGCGAGGATCGCGAGCAGTGGCAGCAGTATGACAGCTGCCTGCTGATGCAGGCGTCGTCGGCGCAGCTGCCGGTGCTGATCGATCAGGGTGACAGCGATCAGTTCCTTGCCGATCAGCTGCAGCCGGAACGGCTGGAAGCGGTGGCGCAACAGGCGAACTGGCCGCTGACGCTGCGCATTCAGCCGGGCTACGATCACAGCTACTTCTTTATCGCCTCGTTCGTTGAAGATCACCTGCGCTTCCACGCGCAGCATCTGCTGGCATAAAAAAGCGCGCCCTGTTGTTCATCAGGGCGCGCTGCGCGGATCTCCAGGGCGGCCGCGGCCGCCCTTTTCCCTTTCTCAGAAGTTGTAATCCATCGCCAGGAAGTAGCGGCGGCCATCCTCGTTGTAGCCGTAATCGTCGCGGCTGAAATCCTTATCCAGCAGGTTCTGTACGCCCGCGCGCAGCTTCACCGCTTTGGTCGCCTGCCAGCTGGCGCCGCTGTTCCACAGCACATAACCGCCCGGCGTGACACCGTCATCATTCAGCGTACGACGCTGACCGGAGTAGTTCGCCTGCAGATAGAGGTTCCAGTCGCTCAGCGGCGTCCAGTCCAGCGTGCCGTTGGCGGTATGCAGCGGCAGCTCGCGCAGCGGCTTGTTGCCGCCGTTGCTGAGATCGCGTCCGTCGCTGTAGGTGTAGTTCAGCGTCAGCTTCCAGCTGTCATTAAACGGCACCTTCAGCTCGGTTTCGAGGCCAGTAATGCGCGCTTTGTTGACGTTGTAGTAGCGGAACATCGGGTTACCGTTCTCATCCGGGCCGACATAGTTGCTGTAGCCGGGCGCCAGGGCTTTGTTGGAAGTGCGCGAAATGCTGATCATATCGTCGACGTTGTTCTGGAAAGCGGTCACGCTGCCGGTGACGCCGTCGAGCCAGCCCTCATCACCGCGCCAGTAAAGCCCCAGCTCAAAGCTTTCGCTGGTTTCCGGCTTCAGATCGGGGCTGCCGACGATAGAGCAGCTGCCGCGGCAGGATTGGGTCTGCCAGTCGGGGCTGAGCTGCAGCAGCGACGGCGCTTTAAATGCATTGGCCCAGCCGCCTTTTACCGTCAGGGTATCGCTGGCGTTCCACACCAGATAGAGACGCGGGCTCCAGTGATCGCCGTAGGTTTCGTGATCGTCCATGCGCACGCCGCCGGTCAGCGCCAGCGACTCCAGCAGCCGCCACTCATCTTCAACAAACAGCGCATACTGGCTGGCGGAGGTGCTGCCGCCGCCTTTCAGGTTGACGCTGTCGCTTAGCTTATCGTGACGCCATTCGCCGCCGAAAGTCAGCAGCTGGTTGATCTCCATCAGCGGCAGCACCAGCTTGCCGTCGAGGCTGTTATTGCGCGAGGTGATAACGTCGCTGGCGTAGTTATCGATCTTATCGCCGTAGAAGCGCAGCTCGGTATTGCCGAAGCCCCAGCGGCCGTTATGGCTCAGGCTGTAGTTCTGACGCTCGACGCGGTTTTTATCCAGCGAGTCGGAAGCGCGATCCTGACGGTCGAAGCCGTAGCCGAAGCCGATCTCCTGATTATCGGCGGGCGTCAGGGTGAATTCGGCGTTGCCGTTGCGGCTGGTATAGCCCTCAATGCGCGGCGAATCGCCGTTAGAGGGCGCGTCATCTTTTTCGCGCTTGCCGAGGTTACCGTACACCTTCACCCCGAGCAGGTCGTCAATCAGTGGGCCGCTGGTAAAGACGTTGCCGTTGTAGCTGTCGCCGCGATCGCGATGCGCCTGCAGCGTGGTGTCGGCGCTCAGGGTGCCGTGCCAGGCTTTGCCCACCTTGCGGGTGATGATATTAACCACCCCGCCCAGCGCGTCGGAGCCGTAGAGCGATGACATCGGCCCGCGCACCACCTCGATACGTTCAATGGCATCGACCGGGATCCAGTTGAGGTCGAAATCGTTATGGCGGAATACCGCGTTGCGCGAGCTGACGCGTTTACCGTCGATCAGGATCAGGGTATAGCTGCTGTCCAGCCCGCGCAGGCTGACGCCCTTACGGTTATCCCCTTCGTCGGTGAGCTGTACGCCCGGCACTTCGCGCAGTACGTCGCGCAGGTTTTGCACCGGCTTGCGCTTAATCTCTTCGCTGGTGATGACGCTGATGCTGGCTGGCGCGTCCTGTAAGTTGATCTCATTTGCTGAGGCGGTGACCACCATCGTATCGTTGTGATCTTCCCCGGCGGCGTAAACCGGCAGCGCCAGGCAAATAACAGACGTGCAGAGGCCTGCGCGCATCACAGCATTTAAGCGAAACATATTTCTCTCCATGAGGTAAAAGTCACAAAAATAAATTTACGCTCATGCCCACATTGAAAAGGCGCAACCCGGCGCCTGCAAAAAAGAAGGTGTTTAAAACGGAATCAATCTATTTATTATTGGTGGAATAAATTGCCTGCTAATTTATTTATTCCACCCTTTCTGCTGCGCCTGCGAATAATAAGAGTATGCAGACGCGGCGAAACTTACAGCCCTGGCTCCGCCACTAGTCCGTCAATCAACACCTGCGGCGTGCCCTGCGAGCAAAGCTCGATGCGGCCACGCACGCCATAGACCTCGGCAAGACTCTCGGCGGTGATCACCTTTTCCGGCGCGCCGTCAGCAATCAGGCGGCCCTGCTGCAGCATTAATACATGTTCGGCGTGACGCAGCGCAATATTAATATCATGCACCACCACTACCGTGACAATATTGCGCCGCCGCGTTTCGCGCCGCACCAGATCCATCACGTGAAACTGGTAATTTAAATCCAGCGCGCTTAACGGTTCGTCAAGTAATAATAAGTGCGGACGCCGAATTAACGACTGTGCCAGCCCCACCAGCTGCTTTTGCCCGCCGGAAAGCTGATCGAGATAGCTTAACGCCAGATGGGCGATGCCCAGCTGCTCCAGCAGCGCCATCACTTCCGCTTCGCTGGCCGCGCCGCCCTGGCCGCCGGAAGCGCGCTGGGCGACGATGATCGACTCCAGCACGTGGAGATGCACGCCGGCCGGCAGCGATTGCGGCAGATAGACCACCCGCTCGGCGCGACGGGCGAACGGCAGACCCATCAGCTCTTCGCCGTTGAGCCACAGCTCGCCGCGCGCCTGATTCAGCCCCGCCAGCGCGCGCAGCAGCGTCGATTTGCCGCAGCCGTTCGGCCCCAGCAGCACGGTGATTTTGCCGCGCGGCAGCTGCGGCACGTTCAGGTTTTCAATAACGTTGCGCTTCGGATAGCCGGTATGAAACGCGCGGATCTGCAGGCCTTCCATCAGACGTTCCCCGGTTGCGCAGAATAATGGTCAGGAAGAACGGCACGCCCACCAGCGAGGTGACGATGCCGACCGGAATAATGATGCCCGGGATCAGGTTTTTCGAGGCGACCGACGCCATCGACAGCACCAGCGCGCCGGTTAAGGCACTGGCGGGCAGATAGTAGCGGTGATCTTCGCCGAAGATCAGGCGCGCGATATGCGGCGCCACCAGGCCGATAAAGCCAATCGGTCCGACAAAAGCCACCGCCAGCGCGGAAAGAATGCTGATACGCAGCAGCGTGCCGAGACGCAGGCGGCGCACGTCGATGCCGAAGCTGACGGCGCGATCTTCGCCGAGGCGCAGCGCGGTCAGCTTCCAGGCGCTTTTTAAGGAGAACGGCAGCAGTATCAGTACCGCGAAGCTCAGGATCGCCAGCTTCTGCCAGGAGGCGCGCGCCAGGCTGCCCATGGTCCAGAACACCAGCCCCTGTAGGGTATCTTCGCTGGCGATAAACTGCAGCATCGATACCAGCGCGTTAAAGGTGAACACCAGCGCAATGCCGAACAGCACTACGCCGGAGGTAGCGACGCGCGTCCAGCGCGTGACGCCATCCAGCATCAGGGCGGCGAACAGCGCAAAGATAAAGGCGTTGCCGGAGATAAACCACTGGTCGGGGATGCCGGGGATGCCGATGCCGAGAATGATCGCCAGCGCGGCGCCGAATGCCGCCGCGGACGAAACGCCGAGGGTAAAGGGGCTGGCGAGCGGGTTATTGAGGATGGTCTGCATCTCCGCGCCGGCCAGGCCGAGCGCCAGGCCCACCACCACCGCCATCAGTGCATAGGGCAGACGGATTTCCCAGACGATCACCCGCGTACCGGCATCGACGCTGTCTGGCTGCAGCAGCGTATGCCATAGCGTATCCAGCGTCAGGCCGGAGGGACCCAGGGTAAAATCGAGAACCAGCGAAGCGAGGATCGCCAGCAACAAAACGCTCATCAGCAGCAGGCGCTGGCGTAAAAGCTGGCGGTAGCGTCCCATTACCTGCGCGGGCGGCGCGCTGTGGGAAACCTGCGCAGAATCATGTGTCACACTCATGTTAAATCCTGTCAATATCCGTTCTGTCAGACGCGGCGGGCCCGCCTTTAACGGCATGCGCCGGCGCCTTCACGGCGGCGCTGCCCGCTCCGCTCTTCCGCTGGCGTCAAAAAGGCGTAACGGTAAGGGCTGGAACAATAAAACAAATGATAATGCTTATCAATGCAATTTGTAACATCCGCGTTGCCCATAAAAAAGGCGCGACCTGCGTCGCGCCTTGATTATCATCGAAATGGCCTTAACGGTTACTCACCGAAGCGCGGAAATTCCATATCCTGGTAGCGTACAAAGCGGGTGCGGCGCGCCAGCTTGTAGCCGAACCAGATCAGCAGGAACAGCGGGATACCGATATAGGTGGCGGCCACGCCGTACCAGTCGATGGTGTCCGACAGGAACGCCTGATAGTTCTGTCCGAGGGTAATAATCAGGCAGAGAATAAAAGCAAAGATCGGACCGAGCGGGAAGAAGCCGGAGCGATAAGGCAGATCCGCCAGACTGTGCCCCTGCATTTCATAGCCGCGACGGAAGCGATAGTGGCTGATGGCGATCCCCAGCCAGGCGATAAAGCCGGTCATCCCGGAGGTGTTCAGCAGCCACAGGTAAACCTGCTGGTTGCCGAATTTCGAGGTGAGGAAGCAGAGCGCGGCGACCACGGTGGTGGCGTAGAGCGCATTGCGCGGCACGCCGTTTTTCGACAGCTTAGCGAAAATACGCGGCGCTTTGCCTTCGCTGGCCAGCGTAAACAGCATACGGGTAGAGGCATACATGCCGGAGTTGCCCGCCGACAGCACCGCGGTCAAAATCACCGCGTTCATCACCGCCGCCGCAGAGAGCAGGCCCGCATGCTGGAACACCAGCGTGAAGGGGCTGACGCTGATATCTTTCACGTCGTTGCGCAGCAGGCTCGGGTCAGTGTAAGGGATGATCAGGCTGATGATCAGGATGGCGAAGATATAGAACAGCAGGATGCGCCAGAAGACCTGACGCACCGCGCGCGGAATGTTTTTCGCCGGATCTTCCGATTCGCCCGCCGCAATACCGATAAGTTCGGTACCCTGAAAGGAGAAACCGACAATCATCGCCACGCCGATCATCGCCGAGAAGCCGCCGGCAAACGGCGCTTCGCCAATGTGCCAGTTTTGCCAGCCGGCGCTTTCGCCGCCGCGCAGAATACCGACGATCATCAGCACACCGATGGCGATAAAAATAATCACGGTAGTCACTTTGATCAGCGAGAACCAGTACTCCGCTTCGCCGAAGCCCTTTACTGAAATGTAGTTCAGCAGGAACATCAGGCCAAGGAACAGGGCGCTCCAGATCCAGCCCGGCGTATCCGGGAACCAGTAACTCATCACCAGCTGTGATGCCACCAGGTCAACGGCGATAGTGACCGCCCAGTTGTACCAGTAGTTCCATCCAAGCGCGAAGCCAAAACCCTCTTCGACATATTTGGCACCATAGGTGGAGAAAGAGCCGGAAACCGGCATAAAAGCCGCCAGTTCGCCGAGGCTGGTCATCAGAAAATAGACCATCAGGCCGATCAGCGCGTAGGAGAGCAGCGCGCCGCCCGGCCCCGCCTGGGAGATGGTGGCGCCCGAGGCGACAAACAGCCCGGTGCCGATAGAGCCGCCGATGGCGATCATGGTTAAATGGCGCGCTTTCAAAGCGCGCTGCAACCCAGGTTGTTGTGTTGTTTTTTTATCCTGAACCATATTTAAACGCTGTAAATGGGTAAAAATGAGGCGCGATTGTAGCAAGCTGTTCGGTCAAGTATAGCGATAACCTGCCGTTATAAGTTACCTTCATGATGCGGCCGCGATTATTAGCAACGGCCCGCGTCGCCGCGTTTGCTACTCGCGACAGTAGCTGAGAAAGCGCGCCAGCGCGCGCGAGATATGCTTCTGCCGGTGATGGATGCGGTAGAGCGTGCGCGACAGCGTCGGCAACGGAATCGCCACCTCTACCAGCGAGCCGGTTTCCAGCTGCTCGGCGATCACCCGGCGCGACAGGCAGCTGATGCCCATGCCGTGGCGTACCGCATGCTTGATCGCTTCCGAGTTGCCCAGCTCCAGCGCCAGCTGAAACTGCGGCAGATGCGACAGCAACAGATAATCGACGATTTCCCGCGTGCCGGATCCCTGCTCGCGCAGGATCCAGGGCGCGGCGGCGAGGCTTTCCAGCGTTACCGGCCGCTGCAGCAGCGGCGCATCCGGCGCGGCGAACACCACCAGCTCATCCTCCAGCCAGGGTTCGCTGACGATGTCGTTCAGATGACAAGGCCCTTCGATCAGCCCCAGGTCGACGCGAAAGTCGGCTACCGCGTTAATCACGTCCTGGCTGTTGCCGACGCTCAGCTCCAGCGGCAGTTGCGGATAGTCGCGCCGCCAGACGGCGAGCATGCCGGGCAGCAGGTAGTTGCCGATGGTGCTGCTGGCGTAAAGCCGGATGGCGCCGTTATCCTCACGAAACAGCTGTTCGATATCGGCGGCCTGCTCCAGCAACCCCACCGCGCGCGGATAAAGCAGGCGGCCATGCTCATTCAGCACCAGCCGTTTGCCGACGCGATCGAACAGCTGCACCCCAAGCTGTGCTTCGAGATCGGCCAGCGCGGCGCTGACCGCCGACTGCGACAACGCCAACTGCTGCGAAGCCTGGGTCGTCGAGCCGCTTTTCAGCACCTCGGTGAATACTTCTATCTGACGCAGCGTAATGTGCATGGCGTTTTCCCTAGGCCATAAAATGTCTGACGCACCAGACGATCACCGCCAGCCAAATCAGCAGCACCATCGCCAGCCCAACGCGGCTGACCACCTTTTTACCTTTACGCCGCCGCTGCTCCGCCTGCGCTTCGCTGCTGAGGCGGATCTCTTTCGGCAGCAGGCGCAGCAGCAGCATCACGCCGAGCGGCACGATGATCGCATCATCCAGCAGGCCGAGAATGGGGATAAAATCGGGGATCAGATCGATGGGGCTAAAGGCATAGGCCACCAGCACGCCGGTCATTAGCTTCAGCCACAGCGGGGTGCGCGGATCGCGGCAGGCGAACCACAGCGTGAGCGAATCTCTCTTAATAAGCCGCGCCCAGCGGCGTAATCGACCAAACATAGTTTCTCCGCGCTATACCACTTATATCGATTAATAATAAATATATAATCAATTTCTCTTTTAAGCCAGCGATGGGCAGACTCTTCGCAACAGAGAGGAGTCGAACTATGGCTGAATTAACCTTTACCAAATCGCATCTGTCCCCGACCCGCTGGCTGCCTGGCCTGCTGCTGACGGCGGCAATCGCCACCGTCGCGCTGCTGGCGGGCGCCCAGCCTCATGTCGCCGCGCTGGGCCTGAGCGCGCTGACGCTGGCGATCGTTCTCGGCATAATACTCGGCAATACGCTTTATCCGCGCCTGCATCGCGCCTGCGACAGCGGCGTGCTGCTGGCCAAACAGCGACTGCTGCGGCTCGGCATTATTCTCTACGGCTTTCGTCTTACCTTCCAGCAGATCGCTGACGTGGGCGTCAGCGGCGTGCTGATCGACGCGCTAACGCTCAGCTCCACCTTTCTGCTCGCCTGCTGGCTGGGCCGCCGCTGGCTGCGACTCGACAGGGAGACCTGCTGGCTGATCGGCGCCGGCAGCAGCATCTGCGGCGCGGCGGCGGTGCTGGCAACCGAACCGGTAGTGAAAGCTCAGGCGTCGAAAGTGGCGGTAGCGATCGCCACGGTAGTACTGTTTGGCACGCTGGCGATTTTTATCTATCCCCTGCTCTGGCCGCTGGCGCACCAGCTCTGGCCTGAACTGAGCGCGACGCAGTTCGGCATTTACACCGGCTCGACGGTACATGAAGTGGCGCAGGTGGTCGCGGCGGGCCATGCGATCGGGCCGGAAGCGGAAAACGCGGCAGTGATCGCCAAAATGTTGCGGGTGATGATGCTGGCTCCGTTCCTGCTGCTGCTCGCCGCGCGCCTGCAGCGGCTGACGCCGGGCGGCCACGGCGAGAAGCGCGCCCTGCCCTTCCCGTGGTTCGCGCTGCTGTTTATCGTCGTGGCGCTGTTTAACTCGCTGCATCTGCTGCCCGCCAGCTGGATCGCCGCCATCAACGCGGTCGATACGCTGCTGCTGGCGATGGCGATGGCGGCATTAGGGCTGACGACGCACGTCAGCGCGCTGAAGCAGGCGGGCGTGCGCCCGCTGCTGCTGGGGGCGCTGCTGTTTATCTGGCTGATAGTCGGCGGCGGCGCGCTTAACCTGCTGGTTCACCATTTCATGCCGCTGGCGCATCAGTTATCATGACCGGTTTGCTCAGGTCAGGTCATTAACAGGAGAACGGCATGAAATTTATCGGCGCCCATGTCAGCGCGGCAGGCGGAGTGGATCAGGCGGTGCAGCGCGCCCATGAACTCGAAGCGACCGCGTTTGCGCTGTTTACCAAAAACCAACGTCAGTGGCGCGCAGCCGCGCTGACGCCGGCGACCATCAGCGCCTTTCGCAACGCCTGTGAAAAGTATGGCTACAGCAGCGCCCAGATCCTGCCGCACGACAGTTTTCTGATTAACCTCGGCCATCCGCAGGCGGAGCCGCTGGAAAAATCGCGCGCCGCCTTTATCGATGAGCTGCAGCGCTGCGAACAGCTGGGCCTGTCGCTGCTTAACTTCCATCCCGGCAGCCATCTGAATCAGATTGATGAAGCGGACTGCCTGAAGCGCATCGCCGAATCGATCAATATTGCCCTGGATAACACCCACGGCGTTACCGCCGTGATTGAAAATACCGCCGGTCAGGGCAGCAACCTTGGCTACCGTTTCGAGCATCTGGCGGCGATCATCGACGGCGTTGAAGATAAATCGCGCGTCGGCGTCTGCATCGATACCTGCCACGCCTTTGCCGGCGGCTACGATCTGCGAAGTGAAGCGGACTGCGAAGCGACTTTCGCCGAGTTCGATCGCATCGTCGGCTTCCGGTACCTGCGCGGCATGCACCTTAACGACGCGAAAAGCGCTTACGCCAGCCGCGTCGACCGCCATCACAGCCTGGGCGAAGGCAATATCGGCACCACGGTGTTTAGCTGGCTGATGAAAGACAGCCGCTTCGACAATATTCCGCTGGTTCTGGAGACCATCAATCCCGATATCTGGAAAGATGAGATCGCCTGGCTGAAGTCGCAGCAGCGCGACGCGGCCAGCGTCGAATAAGCCGCGGCTTACGCCGGGGCATGACACCGGGCAGACGGCGCACGCCGTCTGCTTTTTATTGCCGTGGCGGTGCGGCAAAAGATTAAAACCGCTGAAGTATCACCGCATCACGCCGATAAAGGATGCTGATTTCGTCTACAGGGAGTACCACATGAAACGCTCTGCTTTGCTGCTGCTGGCTGCAGCCATCGCCGCACCCGCCGGCGCTGAGACCCAGCCGAAAACCATCAAGTCCGTCTGGGTCAACCCGTTTATGATTATGCGCCTGCATAACCAGATCAATATGGTCACCAACCTCACCTTCAGCGATGAACGCCAGGTGCAGCGCTGGTCGGCGATTGACTGTACTCAGCGTAAGGCTTACCGACTCTACTGGGATCTGCTGGATAACCAGGGCCTGAAGGAACACCGCTTCTACGGCGAGAACCTGGCCCGCTACGCGCCGCCGCAGCCGGCGCCGGAGACCACGCCGGAGCAGATCGCGCAGCTCTGTGACGCGAAGATTAAAGAAGCGGAGTGGGTCTACGTTGAGAAAAAGAACCGCTGGGACGTGCCCACGCTTATCGACCGCGCTAATATTGTGCGGGCGGGCGAGAACCTCGTGGTTCGTGTTGGCTTCGGCTACGATAAAATCAGCTGGGATCCCCCCTACGACGCGCCCTATAATTTCAAAATTGAGCTGCATTTGTACCACTGCGGCAATAAGGCGGATAAAGTGGTTGGCGCGCTGGATGTTGACCCGCAGGGGCGCGTCACCGATGGGCTGGTTGATAAAGAGGCTATCCGCCGCGCCGACAGTTTTGAGAACACCCCGGCAACCGTCGCCGCGTTTGACGCCATCTGCCGGCTCCCCACCCCCGGCGACTATCGCGGTCTCGGGCGCTACGTCAGTAAAAGCGCCCCTGCCGATGATTCTCTGCTGCGGCCGATGCTGCCACAGTTCGGCGATAACTCAACCCAGTGGCTGGCGCAGTTCCCGCTTGATGCGGCATTGACCGCGCAGGCGCAGGGGCTGGTGAAAAACTGGGCGATGCCGAAATTTCATCGGCTGCGCTGGACGGAAAGCGGCACCAGCGGCGATAAGGTGAACTATACCCTCGACGCACGCCCCGATGGGCTGCTGGTGCGCCTGGAAGACTATCGCCTGTTCAAGGGGCAGCGCATCATGCTCGCCAATGCCATCCAGCTGCAGTCCGCCCTCTCTATCAGCCATGTGCCGAATCAAACCCGCTCGCTGCAGACCACGCTGCGTTTCCCGCTCTATCAGGGAGAGCGCTACGTCACCACGGTTGAAGATGGCGATGTGGGCGAGGAGAAAAAGCTTAACCGGCTGACCGAGCGTTGCGAAGTGATGGAAAAAGGGGATGCGCGCGCGCTGAATGCCGCCTTTAGCGGCAGCTACTGGCGCGTCAGCTGCGAACAGGAAAACGATGAGGGCAAGGTGAAAACCGAGTCGGCATTTTTAAACGATCTGAATATTTTTCTGCCGCTGCAACGCCATGTGAAAGGCAAAATGATGCCGGTGGCGCTGAGCGACGTCAGCATCAGCCGCTAGCTTATCTTCGGGTTGTGCTGCCCGATATCTACTGCCAGTTTATCCGCCGTCAGATAAAAAAAATGCCAGCCCGCGGGCTGGCATTGTTATCGCCGGAAGAGAATCAGGCTTTCGCCAGCTCCGACTCAGGACGCTTCAGTACCGCATAGGCCACGCCCGCCAGCAGCGTACCCACCACGATGGCCAGCAGATAGCCCAGCACCGGCGTAATGGCGCCCGGGATCAGCAGCACGAACAGACCGCCGTGCGGCGCCATCAGTTTCGCGCCGACCATCATGGAGATGGCGCCGGTAACCGCGCCGCCGACGATGCAGCACGGCAGCACGCGCATCGGATCGCGGGCGGCGAACGGAATCGCCCCTTCGGAGATAAAGCACAGGCCCAGTACCAGCGCCGCTTTACCGCCTTCCTGCTGTCCTTTGTTGAATTTCTTACGCGCCAGCAGCGTCGCCACGCCCATCGCCAGCGGCGGCACCATGCCCGCAGCCATAATCGCCGCCATCGGCGCGTAGGTCTGAGAACTCAGCAGACCGACGCCGAACGCATAGGCCACTTTGTTAATCGGACCGCCCATATCGGCGCACATCATGCCGCCCAGAATCGCGCCCAGCAGTACCGCGTTAGCCGTACCCATGTTGCCCAGCCAGTGCGTCAGGCCTTCCATAATTTTCGCCACCGGCGTGCCGACCACGTAAATCATCAGCAGACCGGTGATCAGGCTCGCCACCAGCGGGATAATCAGGATCGGCTTCAGCGCCTCCATGCTCTGCGGCAGCTTCACTTTGCTGCTGAGGAACTTCGCGGCGTAACCGGCGATGAAACCGGCAATAATGCCGCCAAGGAAGCCGGCGTTGATGCTGCTGGCCAGCATACCGCCGATCAAGCCCGGCGTCAGGCCAGGGCGGTCGGCGATGGAGAAGGCGATAAAGCCTGCCAGTACCGGCACCATCAGCGCAAACGCCGTGCCGCCGCCGATCTGCATCAGCGCCGCCGCCAGCGTGCCCTGCTCTTTAAACGCGGTGATGCCGAAAGCGAAGGAAAGCGCGATCGACAGACCGCCCGCCACCACCATCGGCAGCATATAGGAAACGCCGGTCAGCAGATGACGATAGGCGCCCGCGCGCTCCTGCTGCTGCTCGCCGTCGCTGGCGGCGCCCTGCGCGTTACCTTTCGGCTGATAAGGACGCGCTTCCGCCAGCGCTTTATCGAACTCCTGCGCGGTTTTCTTCAGCGCCAGGCCCGTTGAGGTGCGGTACATCGGTTTACCAGCGAACTTCGCCAGATCCACTTCGATATCGGCCGCAACGATCACCAGATCCGCCTCCGCCACTTCCTGCGGAGTGATAGGGTTACCTGCACCCACCGAGCCGCGGGTTTCCACTTTTACCCACCAGCCGCGTTTCTTCGCTTCGGTTTCAATCGCTTCGGCCGCCATAAAGGTGTGCGCCACGCCGGTCGGACAGGCGGTGATAGCGACGATACGTTTGGCACCGGTTGGCGCCGCCGCGCTCACCGGTGCGGCGATCGGCTCAGCGGCCGCCGCCTGCCAGGGTTGCGCTTCCGCTTTGGCACGGGCAAGGAACGCCTGCGGATCGCGCAGCGCCTGGGCGGCGTTGCCCTGCCATACCGCTTTGCCGTTCAGCGCGCTATCAGTTGGCATGCGATCGCCCAGCGCGATCACCAGCTCAGCCTCTGCCGGGTTTTCCACCAGCGTCAGGCCGGCTTTGCCCGCCGCCGCCGCGATAAGTTGTTTTGCCATATAACCTGAGGCGAGCCCCAGCGAAGGATCTGTCATCAGCAGCGTTTTCATTATGCCTCTCCTGCTGTCAGTTAAAGGGTTTCAGGTCGACGCGCGCCATCATTGCGGCCAACTGAGTACGATCGGTAACGCCTACGTTGCTCTGGCTCACCGCCAGGGCGGCGACTGCTGTCGCCAGACGCAGGGTATGCTCGCTGGATTCGCGCATCAGCAGGCCGTAAATCAGCCCGCCGACCATGGAATCGCCGGCGCCTACGGTGCTGACCACTTCACAGGCCGGCGGCCGGGCGATCCATTCGCCGGACGCGTTCACCCACAGCGCGCCTTCCGCGCCGAGCGAAATCACCACGTGGGCAATGCCCTGTTCGCGCAGGGCGTGCGCCGCCTCAATCACATCTTCCAGCGTCGGCAGCTTGCGTCCGGCCCAGATTTCCAGCTCGCGGCGGTTAGGCTTCACCAGCCAGGGGGCGGCTTTCAGGCCGGCCACCAACGCTTCGCGGCTGCTGTCGAAAATAATGCATGGACACTGCGTACGCAGATCGCTCATCCAGCGCGTAAACGCGTCAGGATCCACGCCCGCCGGCAGGCTGCCGCTGACGCAGACCATATCGAACTGGCCCAGCCAGGTGAGAGAATCGGCGGTAAAGCGCTCCCAGTCCTGCGCGCTGACATCGAAGCCGGAGAAGTTCAAATCGGTGACTTCGCCATCTTTTTCCGTCAGCTTGACGTTAATGCGCGTGCGGCCCGGCACCACCTGAAAGCGGTTGGCGATACCCAGCTCGCTGAACAGATGCTGAAAGCCATCCTGATTCTCTTTACCGAGGAAACCGCCAACGGTGACATCGATGCCTAAATCTTTCAGCACCTTCGCCACGTTAATGCCCTTGCCCGCCGCGTGCAGGCCAGTGGTTTTCACCAGGTTGACTTCGCCACGTTCGATTTCCGGACAGTAGCCGACCAGATCGTAGGCGGGATTCAGCGTAATGGTTGCGACGCGTCTGCTCATGCTGCCCCCTCGCCGAGGCCGCTGTTGATCGCCTCTTCAATGGCGTTTAACGCCTGTTGTGCATCTTCACCGCTGGCGGTAAAGCGCAGGCGATGTCCTTTTTTCACGCCCAGCGCCACTACTTTCATCAGGCTGCGCCCGTTGGCAGGTTTGCCGCTGCCGTCGAGATTGGTGATGGTGACATCGCAGTTAAACTGCTTGATCACGCTGACCAGCGCGGTGCCCGGACGGGCGTGCAGGCCGTGTTCATTGCGGATAATGAACTCTGCCGTCAGCACTTCCGCCTGCTCATCCACTTCGCTGGTCATCAGCGCCAGCACGCCTGCGGCGTCTGCTTTCAGCAGGCGATCCGCTTTTTGCTTCAGCAGCAGGTCGCTGAGATAGTTCAGCACCTGCAGCGGCTTATCGTCCGCCACCGCAACGGTGACCAGCATCGCCGCCGGTTCGCCGTCGACGGTAAACGGCTGAGCGGCGCGGCTGACCGCCACGGCGCTGCCGAGGTTGCCATCAACGCTGTCGTTCAGCCAGATGCCCTGCCCCAGATTCAGCGGCGTCGCGCCGATCACCTGGGCGACAAAGCGCGCGTCTACCGCGCCCGCCTGCTGTAAGCGGCCGGCATTGAGCGCCTGCAGCGTCATCAGATCGCTGGCGTTGACGTCAACGGCGATCAGGGAGGTATCGAATTTAAATTCGCTGCCCTGCTTCTCGCCCATCAGCAGGCTGCGCAGCTCTTCTGCGGAGTCGGTTGTTCTCAGCTGAGCGGCCACATCATCATCGCTCAGTACGTGCGTCAACTGACGCAGCAGCGCCAGATGCTCATCGGAGCGCGCGGCGATACCGATCACCACATACGCGGTTTGATCGTCGCCCCAGGCGATGCCCTGTGGAAACTGAAATACCTGCACGCCGGTTTGCAGCACTAAATCGCGCGTGTCGGTGGTGCCGTGCGGAATGGCGATGCCGTTGCCCAGATAGGTTGACGTTTGTTGTTCGCGGGCGAGCATACCCTGCACATAGCCTTCGCCGACGTTACCGGCGGCGGTCAGCGCGGCAGCGACCTGACGAATCGCCTCTTCCTTATTGCTGGCCGTTTGCCCTGGATGGATGGCCTTGATATCGAGCTGGAACATAGTTCTCCTCTCCTGCCGAAATTGAATCGTTTCAGCTGTATTGAGAAAAAAAGCGTTATCCCATGCCAACTTTACTACCGAGATAACGCTGAAACGTTTCAATCAGTTTGGTACAGAGTGCCGTTTGCGCGCAAGTTATACGTAAATTTGCGTAGCATATTTTTGAAGCAACGCACATTTCATTTACCTTTTCGGAATAAACCCTCTTCATAGCTGATGGCTTTGCTGAAAGCGAACTAAAATCAACTCCCGGATTTCAGCCTTTTTCAGCAGGCGGCGGAAAAAAAGTAAATCGGGACTGAAGGGGTTTTGACAGGCGGATGGGGAAAAAAGCGCACGGCGTTGGCCGGTTAAAACCCAGTCTATTGGGCACCGTCGCCAGGCCGGCGTCTGCAGGTTACGGTTACGGCTTTTGGCGTTCGGCAACGGCCATGCGGATCGGCCGCTGGGGTCTGCGGGAGGAGGCCAATCTTTACCGGGCGCTCAAATACTCAGGCCTGGAAGTTAGGTCAGTCGGTCAGTTAGCCAGTCAGCCAGTCAGCCAGTCAGCCAGCCAGTTAGCCAGTCAGTCAGTCAGCCAGTCAGCCAGTCAGCCAGTCAGCCAGTCAGCCAGTCAGCCAGTCAGCCAGCCGGAGGATCTCAGGGCGCGGTCGCCGCTTCCAGCGTGAGCAGCCAGGTCATTGCCTGCTCGCGCGTCGAGGCGCACATCTCTGCCGAGGGCTGCAGGCTGGCGCACACCTTCGGGCGCAGCGACGAGCCAAAGATTTTGCAGCGCAGCTGCGCGTCGAGCTGAACACAGGGCGTATTGGCCGGTTTTCCCTGCGGCATGCCGGGAATCGGCGATGAGATAGACGGCGCCGTACAACAGGCTCCGCAGGCGGTGCGACACTCCATACCTTTCCCCTTAAAAATTTCCGCGACAATATCAGCCCGCCGCCGGAATTGCCATGCGCGGCAGGAAATATTGCGCGTTTCCGACAGCGCACCGTTTGACTGGCGCAATTGCCAGGCGCGCCGGGAAAGAGTACGCGTTTCCGGTATCGCACCGTTTGACTGGCGCAATTGCCATGCGCGCCGGGAAAAATGAGTCCGGGATCTTGCCTGATCAGTTGGCCGGGAGTACTTTGTCGCGATTCTTTATTCCCCCATGCAGAGAGAGTTGACATGCCAAGAGCTAACGAAATTAAGCGCGGAATGGCCGTGACCTGGAACGGTAAGCTGCTGCTGGTAAAAGATATCGATATCCAGAGTCCCAGCGCCCGTGGCGCCTCAACCCTGTATAAAATGCGTTTTACCGATATCCGCACCGGCCTGAAGGTGGAAGAGCGCTTTAAAGGCGACGATATTCTCGACACCATCACCCTGAGCCGCCGCTCGGTGACCTTCTCCTACGTCGACGGCGATGAATATGTCTTTATGGATGACGAAGACTACACCCCCTACAGCTTTAAAAAAGCGCAGATCGAAGAAGAGCTGCTGTTTATTCCCGAAGGCGGCATGCCGGGCATTCAGGTTCTCACCATGGATGGCCAGGTGCTGGCGCTTGAGCTGCCGCAGACGGTGGATATGGAAATCGTCGATACCTCGCCGGGCATTAAAGGCGCCTCGGCCAGCGCGCGCACCAAACCCGCGGTAATGAGTACCGGCCTGTCGATTCAGGTGCCGGAATACCTCAGCAACGGCGAGAAAATCCGCATTCATATCGCTGAGCGCCGCTATATGGGCCGCGCAGACTAACATCCCCGCCCGGCGAGAGTGTCGCCGGGCATTTTGTTATGTTATAACAAAATCACTCAGGGAACGCTGATCGTTACCACGCCCACCTTGTGCTGGCTGTCGAGCCAGGTCAGATGCCTCTCCTCAAAGGGGGCTGAGCGCTGCTTTTCCTGGACGATTTCAGCAAGCGGCTGGCTCTGCTGCCGCCATTCGCCGTTTCGATAACAGCTGCTGCGCAGCGCCTGGCCTGTAACGGAATAGTGGCAGCCGACTTCGTGAATGCCGCCGGTAAACAGCACCGTGCCGTCTTCGGCGCAGGCGACAGCGGAAAAAAGCAGTAAGGCAGGTAAGGCTGAATATTTCATGGGTTGTTCCACACCATTGGATGATTCTTAGCAATACTATTAACTAAAAACGCTACCGGCTTTTTTGCGATGAAAATCGGGCCGGCTGGCGGATAAAAAGGAGGTAAGCATGATCCAGGTCAACCTGATCACCGGTTTTCTCGGCAGCGGCAAAACCACGACGCTGCTGCACCTGCTGGCTAACAAACCGGAAGGCGAAAACTGGGCGATCCTGGTCAATGAATTCGGCGAAATCGGCATCGATGGCGCGCTGCTGGCGGAAAGCGGCGCAGTGCTGAAAGAGATCCCCGGCGGCTGCATGTGCTGCGTAAACGGCCTGCCAATGCAGGTCGGCCTGAATATGCTGCTGCGTCAGAACGCGCTTGACCGCCTGCTGATTGAGCCGACCGGCCTTGGCCACCCTAAACAGATCCTGGATATGCTCAGCGCCGAAGCTTATCAGCCCTGGCTGAGCGTACAGGCGTCGCTGACGCTGCTCGATCCGCGTCAGCTCAGCGATGCGCGCGTGCGGGAAAACGAAAACTTCCGCGATCAGCTGGCGGCGGCGGATATCGTCATCGCCAATAAGCAGGATCGCTGGCAGGCGCAGGATCGTCAGGCGCTGGCGCAGTGGCAGACGCAAGAACTTGGCGATCGCCCGTTAATCGCCACCGAATATGGCCGCATCGATCCGGCGCTGCTGGCGCAACCGCGCCGCAACCTGCGCGCATTGCCGCAGAGCGCCGCGCATCAGCACGCCCATCCACGGCGCGAGTCGGGCCTGGCGGCGCTGCGCCTTGATAACAATGCACGCTGGCGGCGCGCCTTTAATCAGGGTCAGGGCTATTACGCCTGCGGCTGGGCCTTCGACAGCGAAACAGTTTTCGACACTGTCGGCGTGCTGGAGTGGGCGCGTCTGGCGCCGGTAGAGCGCGTAAAAGGGGTGATGCGCATCGCCGAGGGCGCGGTCAGCATTAATCGTCAGGGCGCCGATTTTCGTATTGAAACGCGTCAGGCGCCGCCGCCGGACAGCCGCATTGAGATCATTCACCACAGCGACGCAGACTGGAATCAGTTACAAAGCGAATTGTTGAAACTCCGTTTAACTGATAAGCCGTAACTTATGCCGTTATTTTGTCCTTTGACTTGAGTCCTTATGAACGCAAAACGGTTAGCGATTATTCTGCTGCTGAACCTGGCCGGCGTGGCGCTGTTTTTATCCTGGTATCTTCCGGGCAATCACGGCCCCTGGTTTGGCATCGATAAAGCGATATTTTTCTGGTTCAACCAGCATATGGCGACCAGCCACGCTTTCGCTCTGGTGCTGGCGATCACTAACTTTCGTGGTTTCGACGCCGTCTCATTGCTGGCGATGGGCCTGCTTTACTGGTCCTACTGGCGCCGCGAAACGCCGCAAGGGCGACGCCGTATGCTGGCTATCGGCATCTGTATGCTGATCACCGCCGTGATCCTGAATCAGCTGGGCCATCTGCTGCCGGTGAAGCATTCCAGCCCAACGCTGTTTTTCGACAACGTCTGGCGTGTGAGCGAGCTGACCGGCATTCCAGCAAAAGATGCCTCGAAAGATAGCTTCCCAGGCGACCACGGCATGATGCTGATCATTTTCGCCTGCTTTATGCTGCGTTATGTCGGCATTCGGGCATTTTTGATGGCGCTGGCGATCGCGGTGGTGTTCTCTCTGCCGCGCATTATGGCGGGCGCGCATTGGTTCACCGATGTGGCGGTAGGATCGCTGTCGGTAGTGCTGGTGGGGCTGAGCTGGTGGCTTATCACCCCCGCCAGCGACTCGCTGGTCAACTGGCTCTATCGCACGCTGCCAGGCAGATATAAACCTGGCAAAGCGGCCTGAAAAAGGCCCGTCGGCTTCCCCGGCGGGCTTTTTTTTATAGATTGATAATAAGCCTGCTAATGAAGGATGTGAGAGGCAAGGAGTATATCAGGGTTAAGCCCTTATTATGTTTTGAGAGTGTTTGTCCAGCCCCCCTGCTCTGAAAACCTGCGCAATCCCCTAAATTGACCGATTAAAGCCCCTTTAATCTCGCCATTATTTATCCATATTTGTCTATAAAGTAACCAAATGGTTATATATTGATTTCACATCAAAAAAACCTATAAAAAAGTGCGTAAAACCACTCGCCATGCGGCATGCGATCGGGTAACCTCAGCCACTGCAAGGCATTAGTGGCGATGAAAAGGCGAATCTGGAAAAGAAAAATGTGCGCATTTACACATTTTAAAGATTCAGAAATTGTCTTATGCCTTTGCACTAATTAATCTCATGCCGTTTTGCTCATTAATCAGCGACCTCCGGTCGTAAGGACTTCAAGGGATAATAAACATAATGGTCAAATCTCAACCGTTCCTGAGATATATCTTGCGGGCGATCCCTGCTGTCGCGCTGGCGACGTTACTCTCAGCATGTAGTGGCCATCACGGACAGAATGCGCAAACTGAGACCCATGCAGTTAATAACCACAATGGTTTTTTACTTCAAGCGTCTCAGGATGAATTTGAACAAATGGTGCAGAATGTCGATATTAAATCGCGCATTCTGGAACAATATGATGACTGGAAAGGGGTGCGCTATCGTCTCGGCGGCACCACCAAACGCGGCATCGATTGCTCCGCCTTTGTTCAGGTAACTTTTCGTGAGCAGTTTGGTCTCGACCTGCCGCGATCCACATGGGAACAAAAGGATACCGGACGCGGGGTATCACGCAGCAAGCTGCGTCCCGGCGATTTGGTCCTGTTCCGCGCCGGCTCTACCGGCCGTCACGTAGGCATTTATCTGGGCAATGATAATTTTGTCCATGCTTCGACCAGCAGCGGCGTAATGATTTCCAGTCTTAACGACGCTTACTGGAAAAATCGCTATCGGGAAGCCCGACGCGTACTGAGCCGAACGCAAAGTTAATTTATCCCTGAAGTCGTTTCTATTTAATGAGCTAATAAAAACGCTGCCCCGGCAGCGTTTTTTTTGCCCCGCGTTTTCGCCGCCAAAAAATGTTTTGCCTGGCCCTTCATTCAGAATAACGAGACATCGGGTCCCCACTCGTTATATTCTCCACGTTTATTATCAGAGTGCGGCTGTACTAAATCTCACCATAAGAACAGGCCAAAACGAGAGACAATGCCCAATGCCGTTATCCAAAGTTATAAAGCGCCATGCAGTTCATCCGCGCAGAATAGCCGGGCTTAGCGCCATTGCAGGCATCGTTTTTTTCCTGGCATTTAGTGCCGTTACGCTATTTATTATTCACCATAAACGCGCGCAGCAGCACGATCGTCTGGCTAACGCCAGTAAAGCGTATATGCAGACGCTGTTCGATAACCTCGAAAAAAGCCTGCTGCCGCTGCTGCCCTATACCAGCGGCGACTGCCGCCAGGCCAGCGAAGAACTCGCCTCGCGCGCCGCGTTTACTACCGGCGTCCGCGCCATTCTGCTGGTGCGCGCCGGTAACGCCTGGTGTTCATCGGCCACCGGCGCCTTTTTGCTGCCGGTTCACGCCTTCTCCCCTTCGCTGATGCTGACGCGCAGCCGCGACGTCAGGCTGGTCGCCGGCACGCCCAAAATCCCGCATCGCCCTGCGCTGTTGCTGTGGATGGCGCACCCGCATTACCGCGATCAGGGGCTGCTGACCACGCTCGATTTGAATATTACCCCCTTACTGATGCTGGCGGCGCGGCAGCACAGCGTCGACGGGCTGGCGATCGCGGCCGGTAATCTGGCGCTGCTGACCTGGAATAACCATATTATTCCGCGCGCCAGCCTGCCCGCCGCGCCGCTGCGTCAGTTCACCCTGCCGGGCTACGCGCTGACCTTTTACCTCTACGGCAAAGATCTGCCGACGCGCGATATGGCGATGACGCTGCTGGCGGGCGTGCTGCTGGCGCTGGTGGTAGCATCGGGCTGCTGGCTGCTCTTCTCCCTGCGCCTGCGCCCCGGCAAAGAGATTCTGGCGGCCATCAAACGCAACGAATTCCACGTGGCCTATCAGCCCCTGATCGAAGCCGTCTCCGGACGCGTTTACGGGCTGGAGGCGCTGCTGCGCTGGACGCATCCGGTGACCGGCCCTATCCCGCCGGACGCTTTTATCAGCTATGCCGAAAGCCAGAATATGATTGTACCGCTGACGCGCCATCTGTTTACGCTGGTGGCGCGCGACGCCCGCCTGCTCAGCCCCTGGCTGCCGCCTGGCGTGACCATGGGCCTGAATATCGCCCCCGGTCATCTGGCCGCCGACAGCTTCCGCCAGGATGTGGAAGCCTGGATCGCGGCGATGCCGCCCGACCATTTCGATTACGTATTTGAGATCACCGAACGCACCATGGTTTCGGATAAAAATGCGGCGGAGGTGTTTGACTGGCTGCACGCGCAGCAGATCACCATTGCCATCGACGATTTTGGCACCGGTCACAGCGCGCTTATCTATCTGGAAAAATTCTGCTTTGATTATCTCAAGATCGATCGTGGCTTTGTACAGAGCATCGGCATGGAAACCGTAACCTCGCCGGTACTGGACGTGGTATTGAATCTGGCGCGCAAGCTGAACCTGAAAACGGTGGCCGAGGGGGTGGAAACGGAAGAGCAGGCCGCCTGGCTGCTGAAGCGCGGCGTGACGCATATGCAGGGCTACCTCTTCAGCCGCCCGTTGCCGCCGGATGAGCTGATCCCCTGGCTGCAGACGCGCCAGACGCGCCTCTCCTGATGGCGCAGCCGGTAATGACTGACCAGCGCGCCCGCGGGCGTCGCTTCTTGATGCGGGAGTTTACTGACCTGATGTTATGTCGTCTGTTGATACTGATCCTGGTTTTCGGCAGCGCGCTAAGCGCGCAGGCGGATATCATTCGTGAAAGCTACGCCTTCGCCGAGCTGGGCGAGCCGAAATATGGCGTCGGCTTCACCCATTTTGACTACGTTAACCCGGCGGCGCCGAAAGGCGGCAAAATTACCCTGCCGGCGCTCGGCAACTACGATAATTTCAATCGTTACGCCTCGCGCGGCTATCCGGGCGCGCGCACCGAAACGCTCTACGATCCGCTATTTACCGCTTCCGAAGATGAGATCGGCAGCTACTATCCGCTGATCGCTGAATATGCCCGCTACCCTGCGGATTTCAAATGGGCGGAAATCACGCTCAATCCGCGCGCACGCTTTCAGGACGGCACGCCGATCACCGCGCAGGATGTCGCCTTTACCTTTGAAAAATTTATGACCGAAGGGGTGCCTTTTTTCCGCGTGATTTATAAAGGCACCACGGTGAAGGCGATCTCGCGCCTGACAGTGCGCATTGAGCTGCCGAAACCGGACCGCAGCATGATGCTGGATCTGTTCACCCTGCCGGTGCTGCCGGAAAAGTTCTGGCGCCAGCATAAATTCAACGAGCCGCTGGGTTATCCCCCGCTCTCCAGCGGCCCCTATCGCATCACCTCCTATAAGGTCGGGCAATATATTGTCTATTCGCGCGTGAAGGATTACTGGGCGGCCGATCTGCCGGTCAATAAGGGGCGCTTTAACTTCGATACCATTCGCTACGACTACTATCTGGATGACAATGTCGCTTTCGAGGCGTTTAAAGCGGGCGCCTACGATTTTCGCACCGAGATCTCAGCGAAAAACTGGGCGACGCAGTACCGCGGCGAGAGCTTCGACCGGCAGCAGATCGTTAAAGAGCCGCGGCCGAACCAGGTGACGACCGACGCCGCCTGGCTGGCGATCAACAATGAAAAAGCGCTGTTTAGCGATCGGCGCGTGCGCCAGGCGCTGACGCTGGCGTTCGATTTCGAATGGATGAACAAGGCGCTGTTCTATCAGTCATATCAGCGTACCAGCAGCTATTTCCAGAACACCGACTATGCGGCGCGCGGCTATCCCGACGCCGCCGAGCTGGAAATCCTCGCGCCTTTTAAAGGCAAAATTCCCGATGAGGTGTTCAGCGAGCGCTTTCAGCCGCCGATCAGCGACGGCAGCGGCTATGACCGCGCCAACCTGCTGCGTGCGCTGAAGCTGCTGCAGGAGGCGGGCTGGCAGCTGAAAAATCGCCAGCTGGTTAACGCCGCAGGCCAGCCGTTTCGTTTTGAGCTGCTGGTGAACAGCGGCAGCAGCATCAGTTGGGTGCTGCCGTTCCAGCACAGTCTGAAGCGGCTGGGTATCACCATGACCATTCGCCAGATCGACAGCTCGCAATATTTGCGGCGCCTGCGCCAGGGCGATTATGATATGACGCCAACGAACTATTACGCCGTGCCCTGGCCGAACAGTGGGCTAAGCCAGCGCTGGCAGTCTGCGTTTATCGAGTCCAGCTGGAACCAGGCGCGGGTTAAAAACCCGGTGCTGGATGCGCTAATCGATCGCATTCTGGCGCATCAGGGCGATAAAAACGCGCTGCTACCGTTAGGCCGCGCGCTGGATCGCGTGCTGTTGTGGAACAACTATATGATCCCGATGTGGTACAGCGGCCAGGACCGCTACGCCTGGTGGAATAAATTTTCGCATCCTGCGGTGATACCCGCCTATTCCGTAGGGCTGGATAACTGGTGGTACGATGTTAACAAAGCCGCAAAACTGCCGGCGCAACGGCGTTAAGGAGTGGGATTGGGCGCTTATCTGATCCGTCGTCTGCTGCTGATTGTGCCGACGCTGTGGGCAATCATTACGCTGAACTTTTTTATTGTGCAGATCGCGCCAGGCGGCCCGGTCGAGCAGGCGCTGGCCAATGCGCAATTTGGGCAGAGCAGCGGCCTGCCCGGCGGCGGCGAAAGCGCCAGCAGCCGCGCAGTGCTGAACAGCTCGCCGGGCGATAACCAGTATCGCGGCTCGCGCGGGCTTGATCCGGAAGTGGTGGCGGAAATAACCCAACGCTACGGCTTTGATAAACCGCTGCACGAGCGCTATTTCACGCTGCTGTGGAACTACCTGCGCTTCGATTTCGGCGACAGCCTGTTTCGCAGCGCCTCGGTAGTGCAGATGATCAAAGAGAGCCTGCCGGTCTCCGTCTCGCTGGGTCTGTGGAGTACGCTGATCATTTATCTGGTGTCGATTCCACTGGGTATCAAAAAGGCGGTGCGCAACGGCAGCGCCTTCGATATCTGGAGCAGTACGCTGATTATCATCGGTTATGCCATCCCCGCCTTTCTGTTCGGCATTATGCTGATCGTGCTGTTCTCCGGCGGCAGCTATTTCGACTGGTTCCCGCTGCGCGGGCTGACCTCGCCGCAGTTCGACCAGCTGCCGTGGTACGCGAAAATCGGCGACTACTTCTGGCATATTACCCTGCCGGTGCTGGCGACGGTGATCGGCGGCTTCGCCACCCTGACCATGCTGACGAAAAATTCCTTTCTCGACGAGATCCGCAAGCAGTACGTGGTGACCGCGCGCGCTAAAGGGCTTGATGAGAAAAAGGTGCTTTACCGCCACGTCTTCCGCAACGCCATGCTGCTGGTGATTGCCGGCTTTCCGGCCACCTTTATCAGCATGTTTTTTACCGGCTCGCTGTTGATAGAAGTGATGTTTTCGCTGAACGGCCTCGGCCTGCTCGGCTATGAAGCCACTATCCAGCGCGATTACCCGGTGATGTTCGGCACGCTGTATATCTTTACGCTGATCGGTCTGCTGTTAAATATCCTCAGCGATATCACCTATACGCTGGTCGATCCGCGTATCGATTTCGAGGGACGCTGATGAGCCGTTTAAATCCGGTCAACCAGGCGCGCTGGCAGCGCTTCCGGCAGAACCGCCGCGGCTACTGGTCGCTGTGGCTGTTCGCGCTGATTTTCACCCTCAGCCTCGGCGCCGAGCTGCTGGCGAACGATAAGCCGCTGCTGGTGCATTATCAAGAACGCTGGTACGCCCCACTGCTGTTCGACTATACCGAAAGCGATTTCGGCGGCCCGTTCGCCACCTCCGCTGACTATCAGGATCCCTGGCTGCAGCAGCGTCTGGCGCAGGATGGCTGGACGCTGTGGGCGCCGATCCGCTTCGGCGACAATACCATCAACTTTGCCACCCGCGTGCCTTTCCCGTCGCCCCCCTCGGCGCAGAACTGGCTCGGCACCGACGCCAACGGCGGCGATGTGCTGGCGCGCATTCTCTACGGCACACGCATCTCTCTGCTGTTCGGTCTGATGCTGACGCTGATCTCCAGCGTGATCGGCGTCGCTGTCGGCGCGGTGCAGGGCTATTTCGGCGGCAAGGTGGATCTGTTCGGCCAGCGTTTTATTGAAATCTGGTCCGGCATGCCGACGCTGTTTCTGATCATCCTGCTCTCCAGCGTGGTGCAGCCGGGCTTCTGGTGGCTGCTGGCGATCACCGTGGCCTTCGGCTGGATGAGCCTGGTGGGCGTGGTGCGCGCCGAGTTTCTGCGCACGCGCAACTTCGACTATATTCGCGCGGCGATGGCGCTCGGCGTCAGCGACAGCCGCATCATGCTGCGTCATATGCTGCCGAATGCGATGGTGGCGACGCTGACCTGGCTGCCCTTTATTCTCTGCGGCTCGATCACCACCCTGACCTCACTCGATTTTCTCGGCTTCGGCCTGCCGCTCGGCTCGCCATCGCTGGGAGAGCTGCTGCTACAGGGAAAAAACAATCTTCAGGCGCCCTGGCTCGGCCTGGCGGGCTTTTTCACCCTGGCTATTTTACTGTCGCTGCTGATTTTTATCGGCGAAGCGGTGCGCGACGCGTTCGATCCCGCAAAGGTATAACCCGATGACCTCTCCCCTGCTCAGTATCAATCATCTCAGCATCGCCTTTCGTCACGGCGCGACCGAACGCCGCGTGGTCGACGATATTTCTCTTGCCGTCGAGGCGGGCGAAACGCTGGCGCTGGTGGGCGAATCGGGTTCGGGCAAGAGCGTGACCGCGCTTTCCGTGATGCGCCTGCTGCCCTCGCCGCCGGTCACGTGGCCGCAGGGCGAAATTCTCTTCGCCGGACAGGATCTGCTGCGCGCCGATGAGCGTACGCTGCAACGGCTGCGCGGCAACCGCATCGCGATGATTTTTCAGGAGCCGATGGTTTCGCTAAACCCGCTGCATACGCTGGAAAAACAGCTCTACGAGGTACTGTCGCTGCACCGCGGTATGCGGCGCGAGGCGGCGCGTGCTGAGCTGCTGAGCTGCCTTGACCGGGTCGGCATCCGCAACGCCCGCGGCCGTCTGGCTGACTATCCCCATCAGCTTTCCGGCGGCGAACGCCAGCGGGTGATGATCGCCATGGCGCTGTTGACCCAGCCGGAGTTGCTGATTGCCGATGAGCCCACTACCGCGCTCGATGTCACGGTACAGGCGCAAATTCTGACGCTGCTAAAGGAATTAAAGCAGGAGCTGAATATGGGCCTGCTGTTTATTACCCATAACTTTACTATCGTCCGCCAACTGGCCGACAGCGTCAGCGTGATGCAGAACGGCAAAATCGTCGAGCATAACCGCCGCGACGCCCTGTTTAGCGCGCCGCAGCACCCCTATACGCGCCAGCTGATCGACGCCGAGCCGGAAGGCCGCCCGGATCCGATTGACCTCAGCCAGCCTCCGTTGCTGCAGGTCAACGGGCTGCAGGTCGCCTTCGCGGTCCGGCGCGGGCTGCTGCGCCGGGTGACGCGCCAGCATCACGCGCTGAAAAACCTTAGCTTCAGCCTGCGCCCCGGCGAAAGTCTGGGGTTGGTTGGCGAATCGGGATCGGGTAAAAGCACCACCGGACTGGCGCTGCTGCGGCTTATCGCCTCAGAGGGCGAGATCCTGTTTAATGGCCAGCCGCTGCATAACCTTAGCCGACGCCAGATGCTGCCCTGGCGGCCACGGCTGCAGGTGGTTTTCCAGGATCCCAATTCATCGCTTAACCCGCGTCTTAATGTGGTGCAGATTATTGAAGAGGGGCTGCGCGTGCATCGTCCGCAGCTGACGGCGCAGCAGCGCGAGCAGCAGGTGATCGACGCGATGCGCGAGGTGGGGCTGGATCCCGAGACGCGCTATCGCTATCCGGCAGAGTTCTCCGGCGGGCAGCGGCAGCGCATCGCCATCGCGCGCGCTTTAATTCTGCAGCCGCAGCTGGTGATTCTGGATGAACCAACCTCGTCGCTCGATCGCTCCGTGCAGAAACAGATACTGGCACTGCTGAAAAAGCTGCAACGGGAGCATCAAATCGCCTGGATTTTTATCAGTCACGATCTGCAGGTGGTGCGTTCGCTCTGCCACCAGCTGGTGGTGCTGCGTCAGGGCGAAGTGGTGGAACAGGGCGAGTGCGAAGCGGTGTTTGCCGCGCCGCAGCAGGAATATACCCGTCAGCTGCTGGCGCAAAGCCTGGGCTGAGCGAAGACTTCGCGCGCAGAGGGTCATGAGCAGTAACAGGCTAAGCGTTGAGGCGACACCGCAACGCGCAGAAGATCACCAGCGGAAGCAAATTAAGCGTTGAGGCGGCACCGCAACGCACAGAGGATCTCAGCGGAAGCAAATCAAGCGATGAGGCGACCTCTTAACGCGCCCAGGCGGTAAAGGTTTCCGCAATCGCCACGCCCTGATTTTTCAGGCGCACCGTAGCGGCGCTTTCGTCGCTGCGCTGGACAAACAGGCAAGGTTCGCCCTGCCATTCAACCACCGTGCAATCGACCTGAATGTCCGCCAGCATGGCGCGCATCTTCTGCATGATCTCCCAGGCAGGCGCGCCGTCGTGGCTCAGCAAACGCAGGCCGATAAGATCGTCTTCCGCCGCCAGCGCATTGAGCGTGTGCGGCTCTACCACGCCGCCGGCCAGACCGGCAGCCCAGCGATAGCTTTCTGGTAAACGGTGTACCACCGACAGCTGTAAAGTGTTCAAATGCAATCCCCAGAGCATCTGATGCTCGCTGTGTGTGCCTGCGCGGCCGGTTTTAGCGGAGCGCGCAGATCACGTTGAGCATTTTATCGTCACGGCGTTTTGAGAGTTATCTCTCATTTTGCTGTATATGTATCGCGTTCAGGAAATCGGCACAACCATTTTTGCTTCATTTCCGTAACTTTTACACGCGATTACTTTCACATATAAGCAACAATTCACCGTTGCGCCAGGGCTAAACAGGTATCAGGAGGCGGAAAGCGATTTACGCGTCCGGCTGGCGTAGAGACAGAGCAGCAGCGAACAGGTGGCGCACAGCGCGATTGACCAGACCATCGGCCAGGCGCTGGTGAAATTGGCCATCGACAGCAGCGCGCCCACCAGCGCGCCCACGCCGAAACGCAGCGTGCCCGCCAGCGACGAAGCGGTGCCGGCGATGTGCGGGAATTCATCAAGAATGACCGCCATGGCATTGGAAGAGACCATCGCCACGCAGCCGATAAACATCGCCACGCCAAACACCAGCGGCAGAAAACCCAGCCCGAAAGCGCTGACGATCAACAGCCAGATGCCCATCGCAAACTGAATAACCAGCCCGAAGCGGAACATCGCCAGCGGCCCGAAACGGCGCACCGAGCGGCTGTTAATCAGCGTCATAATAAAGAGAAACACCACGTTCAGGGCGAAGTAGTAGCCGAAATTCTGCGGCGAAACGTGATTGATCTCGATATAGACAAACGGCCCGGCGTTAAGGAAGGAGAACAGCCCGGCAAAAGAGAAACCGCTGGCCAGCATATAACTGAAGGCGCGCTTATGGCGAAACAGCGACAGGAAATTCTTCAGCGTGGTGCGCAGATGAAAACGCTGGCGCTGCTCTTTCGGCAGGGTCTCTTTAATCTGCGTCGCGACCATCAGCGTCACCGCCAGCGCCGCCAGCGATAAGGCCCAGAAAATGGCGTGCCAGCTCCACAGCACCAGCAGCCAGCCGCCGATGATCGGTGCCAGCAGCGGCGCAATGGTGGTCACCAGCATCACGAACGACATCATGCGCGAGAACTCCTCTTTCGAGAAAGAATCGCGCATCAGCGCGTTAATCACTACGCTGGCGGCCGCGGCGGAAAGCCCATGGAGAAAGCGCATGTTGATCAGCTGCTCGACGCTCTGCGACATAGCGCAGGCCGCCGCTGCCAGCGCGAAGATCAGCGTGCCGACGGTGATCACCGGCTTGCGGCCAAAGCTGTCCGCCAGCGGCCCGTAAAAGAGCTGACCGAGCGCGAAGCCGAGAATATAGGCGCTGAGCGTCATCTGTACGCTGCCGGCGCTGACGCCATACTCTTTGGCGATCTGCGGCATCGCCGGCAGATACATATCGATCGACAAAGGCATCAACATCGCCAGCAGGCCGAGAATAACCACCAGCCCGGTGGATGAGTTCTTTTCCTTCTTCACAGCAACGTCCTCCATTCGGCCCGCTAAGGCAACGATTAACGCGGCGCGCCGACGCAGGCGATCTCTTCTTCCGTCAGCGGGCGGTATTCGCCGGGCTCCAGCGTCTCATCCAGCGTGATGCCGCCGATGCGCTCGCGATGCAGCGCCACTACGCGGTTGCCCACGGCGGCAAACATGCGTTTAACCTGGTGATAGCGCCCCTCGCTGATGGTCAGACGCACTTCGGTCTCGCTTAACGCTTCCAGCACCGCCGGTTTGGTCAGCGTTTTTTCGCCATGCAGCTGCACCCCCTCGGCGAAGATCTGTGCGGTCTCGTCGCTCAGCGGCGCTTCCAGCGTCACCCGATAGGTTTTATCGCAGTGATGGCGCGGCGAGGTGATGCGGTGCGACCACTGGCCATCGTCGGTCAGCAGCACCAGCCCGGTGGTGTCGATATCGAGTCGGCCAGCGGCGTGCAGCTTCCAGGCGGTAGGCTCTTCGATAAAGTAGAGGATGGTGGGATGATCGGGATCTTCGGTGGCACAGACATAGCCCTGCGGCTTGTTCAGCATAAAGTAACGCGGCCCGACCTGGAGCTGCAGCAGATTGCCATCATATTCGACCTGGTGTTCCGGCAGCACCTTAAACGCGCCGTCGCGCACCATTTCGCCGTCGACCGTTACGCGTTTCGCCCGCAGTTCGCGCGTGGCGATGGCCCGGCTCACTTCCAGTTGTTGAGAGAGAAATTTATCAAGTCGCATTGCTATTGTGATGCCTGTAGTCTGACCTGGAGAGATGCGCGCCTGGCGCGCAGAGAAGCGCTCAGTATACCGGGAGTTGCCGACAGCGGACAGGGTGAAATGCCGTTTCATCCGCTTTCATGCCATAATAGGGGCCGGTTTCCAGAATGCGTTATGCCCATGTCGTTTACCCTGCGTCCTTATCAACAGGAGGCGGTTGCAGCCACGCTCAACCACTTCCGCCGTTCTCAACAGCCTGCGGTTATTGTGCTGCCTACCGGCGCCGGTAAAAGCCTGGTGATCGCCGAACTGGCGCGCGTCGCGCGTGGCCGCGTGCTGGTGCTGGCCCACGTTAAAGAGCTGGTGGCGCAAAACCACAGCAAATATTGCGCGCTGGGGCTGGAGGCGGATATCTTCGCCGCCGGCCTGGCGCGGAAAGAGAGCCAGAGCAAGGTGGTGTTCGGCAGCGTCCAGTCGGTGGCGCGCAACCTGGCGCAGTTCGACAGCGCCTTTTCGCTGCTGATCGTCGATGAGTGTCACCGCATCGGCGACGACGAAAACAGCCAGTACCAGCAGATCCTGACTCACCTGCGTCAGCACAATCCCCAGCTGCGGCTGCTGGGCCTGACCGCTACCCCCTACCGTCTCGGCAAGGGGTGGATCTACCGCTTTCACTATCACGGCATGGTGCGCGGCGACGAGCGCGCGCTGTTTCACGACTGCATCTATGAGCTGCCGCTGCGCTATATGATCAAGCACGGTTTCCTGGTGGCGCCGGAGCGTCTTGATATGCCGGTGGTGCAGTATGACTTCAGCCGCCTGAGCGCGCAGGCGAACGGCCTGTTTTCCGAGGCCGATCTCAACCGCGAGCTAAAACAGCAGCAGCGCATCACACCGCATATTATTAGCCAGATCGTGGAGTTCGCCGCCGACCGCAAAGGGGTGATGATTTTTGCCGCCACCGTGGAACACGCCAAAGAGGTGCTGGCGCTGCTGCCGGAAGGTAAGGCGCTGGTCAGCGCCGAAACGCCGGGGCCGGAGCGCGACGCGCTGATCGCCGCCTTTAAACAGCAGGAAATCAAATATCTGGTGAACGTGGCGGTGCTGACCACCGGCTTCGACGCGCCGCACGTCGACCTGATCGCCATTCTGCGTCCCACCGAGTCGGTGAGCCTGTATCAGCAGATCGTCGGACGCGGGCTGCGCCTCAGCGAGGGCAAAACCGACTGTCTGATCCTTGATTACGCCGGCAACCCGCACGACCTGTTTACCCCGGAGGTCGGCGCGCCGAAAGGCAAAAGCGACAACGAGCCGGTGCAGGTCTTCTGTCCCGCCTGCGGCTTCGCCAACACATTTTGGGGCAAAACCACCGCCGACGGCATGATCATCGAGCATTTCGGCCGCCGCTGTCAGGGGGTAATGGAGGATGACGAAGGTAACCGCGAGCAGTGCGACTATCGCTTCCGCTTTAAAAACTGCCCGCACTGTAACGCCGAAAACGATATCGCCGCGCGCCGCTGCCACGAATGCGACGCGGTGCTGGTCGATCCTGATGATATGCTGAAAGCGGCGCTGAAGCTTAAAGACGCGCTGGTACTGCGCTGCGGCGGCATGACGCTGGAGGCGGGCCGCGACGACAAAGGCGAATGGCTGAAGGCGACCTATTACGACGAAGATGGCACCAGCGTCAGCGAACGTTTTCGCCTGCAGACGCCGGCGCAGCGCACCGCGTTCGAGCAGCTCTTTATGCGCCCGCACCAGCGTGCCCCCGGCGTTCCGCTCGGCTGGCAGACCGCCAACGATGTGGTGGCGCTGCAGCCGCTGCTGCGTCATCCCGATTTCGTGGTGGCGCGCGCGCGCGGCCAGTTCTGGCAGGTGCGCGAAAAGGTCTTCGATTATCAGGGGCGCTATCGCCGCGCCAACGAGCTACGCTAAGCGGCGTGTTGGCGCCGCGCCAGGCGCTGCGTTTGCGTCGGCCGGTAAAGATGGCTATAATGCCGCGCGCTTTTGTCTGACAAGAGCTGAACAATCCTGACTGCTGCTGGGTCGCCTGTAGCAGTATCATCTATTTAAAGAGAGTTACCATGTTAACTATCAATGCAACTGAACGTAAAGAGCAGGGTAAGGGTGCGAGCCGCCGCCTGCGCGCAGCTAACAAATTCCCGGCTATCGTTTACGGTGGCAAGGAAGCAGCTGTTTCCATCGAGCTGGACCACGACAGCGTGATGAACCTGCAGGCTAAGCCTGGCTTCTACGACGAAGTACTGGTTCTGAACATCGATGGCAAAGAAACTCAGGTGAAAGTGCAGGCGGTACAGCGTCATCCGTTCAAGCCGAAACTGCATCACATCGACTTCGTTCGCGCTTAATCGCAACAACGATAAAAAAACGCCGCAATTGCGGCGTTTTTTTATGCCTGCGCGCCGGGATTGGGCGCGCGTGGCTTACTTGCCGCTGGTGCGGCGCTGCAGCTGATCGCGCAGATTGGGCGGCGTCCCCTTGATGGTCAGGGTATCGGTCACCGGATCCCAGAAAATACGCTCGCCGAGCAGCATGGCATCAAAGTTGATAGTCAATCCCCCGCCGCTGCCGGCGAATTTCGTCAGCTGACGCAGGGTGCTGCGGTCGGCCGGAAAATGCTCTTCCAGCTCATAGCCCTGCTCCTGCGTGAACTCGCGGAAATTCTTCTCGCCCAACGGCGGCAGCTCGCGCGCCAGATCGTCGATGGCGATCTCTTCGCCCGCCTGCAGCTGCTCGTTGCAGTAGCTGTACACCTGCTGGCGGTAGTTCTGCCGCTCCGCCTTATCCAGATCGGACTCGGCGCAGTAATCGTCCACCGCCTGCAGCAGTCCGCGGTTCTGCGCTTTAGTATCCAGCCCGACGCTGGCGCCGAGGAAATCCATAAAGAAATCGGCAACCTTACGCCCTACCCGCCCGCGCAGGAAGGTCAGATAGCGCGTCGATTCCGGATTGGTTTCCCATTCGGTCAAATCGATGCGCGCCACGATATCGGCGTGGTTGATATCCAGATAGTGAACGCTGCTGATATCGAGCTGCTCATTGACGCGCATGCTGCTTTGGCTGTTCAGCACCGCCACCAGCAAATACTCCACCGCCAGATAGCGATAGTGGCAGAACAGCACGATGCCGCCTTCGGCAAAGGGATATTTCGCCAGCTCATCGCGCAGCCGGCCGGTGGCGGCGCGGCTGAACGCCAGAAAATCCTGCTGGCCCTGGCGGCAGTCGCGCAGCGTTTGCGCCAGCTCGCTTTCGGGGTTGAACAAGCCGAACGCTTTGCTCTTGGCGCTGTAAACCCGGTGCAGCTCTTCCACCAGCTCCGACACGGCCTGGGTGGTCGGCAGCAGGCTGTCGCGCAGCACCAGCTCCAGCGTTTGCTCATCACGTTTAATCAACTGATGCAGGGCAATCTGGTCGATATCCAGACTCATGGTAGACTCTCCTTTAAGCTTCAGGCGCGTATTCAAACACCGCGCGCCGTTGCGATCAACCGGCGGATGCGCGAATGCCGTTCCCGGCCGAAGTTTAACGCCGCGCTGACGATAAAAGTGCAGAAAAAAAGGCGTGCTTACGGTAAGATACCGCCTTTTCAATACGTATTAGTTAAGGTTATGCCACAATCATCCCGTTACAGTGACGAACGCGTGGAGCAGATCCTCGCACAGCTGGTGAAGGTGCTGGAAGAAAACCAGGCGCCGACCGATCTTTCCCTGATGGTACTGGGAAATATGGTCACCAATTTAATCAATACCAGCGTGGCGCCTGCTCAGCGTCGTGCGCTGGCCCGTTCCTTCGCGGATGCGCTTCAGGCCTCAGTACGCGAAGATAAAGCCCATTAATGTGATGATCTGACCGCAAATATGGTTACCAATCGGCAACGCTACCGTGAAAAAGTCTCCCAGATGATCAGCTGGGGGCACTGGTTCGCGTTGTTTAACATCATCTTTGCCGCCCTGCTGGGCAGCCGTTATCTGTTGGTGGCCGACTGGCCCGGTTCGCTGGCGGGGCGTATTTACGCCTTTACCAGCTGGATCGGCCACTTCAGCTTTATCGTGTTTGCGGCCTATCTGTTACTGATCTTCCCGCTCACCTTTGTGGTGATGTCGCAGCGCCTGCTGCGCTTTTTATCCGCCATTGTCGCCACCGCCGGGCTGACGCTGCTGCTGGTCGACAGCGCGGTGTTCAACCGTTTCCACCTGCACCTGAATCCGGTCGTGTGGGAGCTGGTGGTCAACCCCGACCAAAGCGAAATGGCGCGTGACTGGCAGCTGATGTTTATCAGCGTGCCGGCCATTTTCCTCGTGCAGATGCTGTTCGCCACCTGGAGCTGGCAGAAACTGCGCAGCCTCAACCGGCGCAGTTTCGGCAAGCCGCTGGCCGCGCTGTTTATCAGCGCCTTTTTCACCAGCCATCTGCTCTATATCTGGGCGGACGCCAATTTCTATCGTCCGATCACCATGCAGCGCTCTAACCTGCCGCTCTCCTATCCGATGACCGCGCGCCGGTTCCTGGAGAAACACGGTCTGCTGGATGCGCAAGAGTATCAGCGTCGTCTGGTGCAGCAGGGCAACCCGGAGGCGGTCTCGGTCGCCTACCCGCTGAGCGACATTAAGTTCCGCGACGGCGGCGCGGGCCATAACTTGTTGGTGATCACCGTTGATGGCCTGAACGCGCCGACCCTGAGCAAAGCGCTGCCGAACCTGGCGCGTTTCGGCGAAAGCAACGTGCGCTTCAGCCAGCACTTTACCGCCGGCAGCACGCCGGACAGTGGTCTGTTCGGCCTGTTTTACGGCATCTCGCCCAGCTATATGGATGGCGTGCTGGCGTCGCGCATTCCTTCCGCGCTGATCACCTCGCTGAGCCAGCAAGGCTATCAGTTCGGTCTGTTCGCTTCCGACAGCTTCCGCTCGCCACTCTATCGTCAGGCGCTGCTGGCGGACTTCTCTCTGCCGACGATTGGTGAGCAGCCCAACAGCCAGACTACCGCTCAGTGGCAGCGCTGGCTCGGTTCGCTGCC